>JBEKIN010000076.1:0-15679 GCA_050011735.1 Acidobacteriaceae bacterium
GACCTCACCGAGCCCCTCGACGGCGGCTACCTGAATTTCGCATCGGCGAAACAAGGCAATCTCGGCGCGGAGTTCTTCTCCATCTGGGTCGAACCCAAGCTCTACGAAGGCCACTACGCGCGGCGAACCCTCGATCTGATTGACACGGTCCTCGAGCAGGCGGCCAAGCATCCGGACCAGATGATCATGGCGCATTCACCGGAGGACATCGAGCGCGCCCATCGCGAGCACAAGCTCGCGGCGCTCATGGGCATCGAAGGCGGACACTCCATCGAGGATTCGCTCGGCCTCCTCCGCGACTATTACCGGCTCGGCGTGCGCTACATGACCCTCACCTGGTCGAACTCCAACAACTGGGCCGACTCGTCCGGCGACGTCGACGATCCGAACGTCAAGCACACCCAGGATGGCCTCACCGACTTCGGCAAAGATGTGGTCTACGAGATGAACCGCCTGGGCATGATGGTCGACATCTCGCATGTCTCAGACAAGACCTTCTACCGCGCCGTCATCACCTCGCGCGCGCCGGTGTTCGCCTCCCATTCCTCAGCACGCGTGCTCGACGCCGCTCCCCGCAACATGACCGACGACATGCTGCGCGCGGTCGCCCGCAGCGGCGGCCCCAGCAGCAAAGGCGGCGTGGTCATGGTGAATTTCTATTCTGGATTCATCAGCGACGCGTGGCGGACTGCCTGGACTGCGCAGGCCCCCGAGCGCCAGGCCGCCGAAAATGCCCAGATCGCCCGATGGAAAGCTGAAGGCAAAACCGTCACCTACGAGATGACCGACGCCCTCGACAAACAATGGGCCGCCAAAATTCCGCGGCCACCGATGAGCATGCTGATCGACCACATCGATCACGTCGCCAAAGTCGCGGGCATCGACCACGTCGGTCTGGGTTCCGACTTCGACGGCATCCCCTCGTCGCCCGAAGGCATCGACTCAGCCGCGGACCTGCCGAAGATCACCGCCGCGCTCATGGGTCGCGGCTATTCCGCCGAGGATTGCCACAAGATTCTAGGCGAAAACTTCCTGCGATTCTTCCGCGAGGTGCAGGCGACGGCCAAACAACTGCAGGCGCAGTCGGCGCAACGCCCGGCCATTACAAACCAGCAGCCGTTTAAGAAGTAGTTCAAGTCGATCGGCCGGAAACGGCGTTATTTTTCTACCGGGCGGCCGAAGCACAGGACGTAGCCGTTGTTGTCGGTGATCTCGAAGGCTCTCAGGCCGTCGTTGGTGTCCGCCAGCTCCCGGTGCATGGCAGCGCCTTTCTCCTGGAATTCCTTGTACAAAGCGTCCGGATCGTCCGTCAAGACGTACGCGTCCCACCTGGCCCACTCGTGCCGCGAACAGTTCGGCTGGGGATGAACCTCGGGTGTGATGGCCTTGAAACTCAGCATCACCTGGTCTCGCCCCACAAAGGCCCAGAAGTCCTCGCAGGCCTCGTCGCCTCCTCCTTTGTAGAGGACGCTGAAGCCGAGCCTGGACTGGTAGAACTCCAGGGTCGCTGCCAAATTGTCGACGATAAAGAATGGCGTGACGCTTCTCAGCATGCCCTGTTGTTGCTCCTGGCGACTCTCTGCACGAGAAGCCTATGCCGCTCTCCTACAGAATGTCAATAGGAGCCAGGAACAGGGTGGCCGGCACTGTGCCCTGTTCTCGTTCACTTGTTCTGAGTTGTGGATGGAAACCGCTGCGCGGCTTACTTCCCTGACTTGCCCAGACCCGAATCCGCATCCGCGCTCGCCAGTTGCTGAACCGTCTCACGCAAATAGCGGTACGGATTCACCGGCGTATTGTGTACGCGCACTTCGTAATGCAGGTGCGGACCGGTCGAGCGCCCGCTCATGCCCACATAGCCGATCACCTGACCCCGGCTGACCTGCTGTCCCGTCGCCACCGCGAAACCCGACAGGTGCCCGTAGATCGTCTGGATTCCGTTGCCGTGATTAATCATGATCTCGCGGCCATATCCGCTGGCCATCGACGCGATCTGCACGATGCCGTCAGCGGTAGCGCGAACCACCTCGCCGAACCCAGCGGAAATGTCCACGCCGGAATGGAAAGCGCCTTCCCCGTTAAACGGATCTTCACGCTCTCCGAAAGAACTGGTGATAGGCCCAAGCACCGGCCACAGCGACGGCGCTCCCGCAACGTTGATCCAGTCTCTGAGGCCCGGTGCAGTGATGCCCAGGTCGATAGACTTTACGCTGCCCGCAAGCGCGCTGGTCCGCAGAGAAGCAAGCTGATCGAGCGACTGGGCGTAAGCCTCTTCGGTGAAATCCGCCGCGCCGGCGTCTGTCTCCGGCGCAACCGGCGTCGCCGCAGACTTCGCCATGCTGTTTTTCCGCAAACCGTAGAGCTCGGTCACTTCACTGGCCAGCGAGCCCAGTGAAGCGGCCTGCACATCTTTCTCGTGCGCCACGCGCTGCAGCTGGCTGTAATCCTTGCGCAGTGCATCCTGCTGCAACCGCACCTGATTGTAGCTGGCGGTCTTCAGCAGCATGCGCGTGTACGATCCGGCCATGCCGGTAATCGTGAACGCGCCCACCACGGCCGCTGCCACAAAAACCCCGACGTAATGCATAGGAATCGGGATTTTGCGGAGAGGTCCGTCCTTCTCCCGCGCAACAAAAATAATGTAGAAACGTCTCCGCAAGATTCTCTTCCGGATGCTCCCGGAATAACCCCTCAATCCGTCGTTGACAGCCAGGCAGAAATTAAAAACCTCAGTGATTCTTGCCTGAAAATTATCAGCCGGCTGATGCTGCGTCAATCTACCATTTGGGGGACCAAGTACTCAGGTAATCCGACGCGAGCCAGACTCCTGCTTCCCTTTCCTGCGCCCGTTTCCGTCCCGTTAGAATCAGGTGTTTGGCGCGGCGATGAACCACGGTAACTTCTGTCGTTCCCATCGTGGCCAAAACCCGCGGTGAATGAATGGCGAATGCAACAGCGTAATCCACAATCTCGTTCGAAAACTCCCGCAAAAAATAACGCCAGCAAAAAAGGGATCGCTCTTAGTCGATCCCTCAAAAACAAGTCTAGCAAGTCCCGCCCCGCTTGTGAAGTGATCTACGACACAGTCGTACCGCGGACCCATTCCGTCGGCCCCCAACCTCTCCAGGCGCGCCAGGAGCATGCCCGATGCTATCCTTGGCGTTTCGTGCCAGCACACCCTATGCGACTCAACGCTCTCCTCCTCCGCAGCACCCTGGTTGGCGCGCTCGGCGGACTCCTCTTCGGCTTCGACACGGCCGTCATCTCCGGCACCACGCACCAGCTCACCCAGGTCTTCGGCCTGAGTGCAGGCGCGCTGGGCCTCACCGTCTCCATCGCATTGTGGGGCACCGTCATCGGCGCGATCGGCGCCGGCCCGCTGGGCCAGAAGATCGGCGGACGCGAAGCCCTGCGCATCATGGCGCTGCTCTACGTCATTTCCTCGCTCGGCTGCGCGCTCGCCTGGAACTGGCCTTCCCTGCTCTGCTTTCGTCTGATCGGCGGACTCGGCATCGGCGGTTCGTCGGTGCTCGGCCCTGTCTATCTCGCCGAACTCGCTCCGGCGCGACTCCGCGGCCGCCTCGTCGGCCTGTTCCAGATCAACATCGTCGCCGGCATTCTCCTCGCCTACGCCTCCAACTACGCCGTTGCCCGATTCATCGGTGGCGTCGATGCCTGGCGCTGGCAGTTCGGCGTGGCGACCTTTCCCGCCATTTTCTTCGCGCTCTTCCTCTTCGGCATCCCCCGCAGCTCGCGCTGGCTGGTCACGCAAAACCGCATCGACGAAGCGCGCCGCGTCCTCGAGATGATGGGCACACCCAACAGCGAAGCAGAGCTGAAGGAAATCATCGACTCCATCCACCTCGAGCGCGCCGAGAAGTCCGAGCCCCTCTTCCAGCACAAATACCGGCTCCCGATTTTTCTCGCCATCTCCATCGGCATGTTCAACCAGCTCGCCGGAATCAACGCGATCCTCTACTACGCCAACGACATTTTCACCTTCGGCGGCTTCTCCTCGCTCTCCGCCGACAAGCAGGCGGTGCTGCTGGGCGCGATGAACTTCTGCGCGACGCTGCTGGCCATGTCGGTCATCGACAAGCTCGGCCGCAAATCGCTGCTGCTCATCGGCTCAGTCGGAACCGCCGTCTGCCTCGCCGGCGTCGCGGCCATCTTCCACTCCAACAGCCATCAGTCCGACCTCATCTGGCTGCTGGTCGGCTTCATCTTCTTCTTCTCCATCTCCCAGGGCGCGGTCATCTGGGTCTACATCAGCGAGGTGTTCCCCACCCGCGTGCGCTCCAAAGGCCAGGCCCTCGGCAGCTCCTCGCACTGGATCATGAACGCGCTCATCTCCGGCCTCTTCCCCTGGGTCGCGAAGCACTCCACCGCCGCGCCCTTCGCAGTCTTCTCCGCCATGATGGTGCTGCAGTTTGTGGTGGTCCTGCTGTTCTATCCGGAAACGAAAGGCGTAACCCTCGAACAGCTCCAGCACAAGCTGGGCATCGACTGAGTGGCGCTGAACTCATTCGCACCCTAAAGGCACCCAACTAGCGCCGTGAGCTCCCCACGTTGCCCGTCAGGATTCCGCTTGCGGGTTGAGGCCTGTCGAAGTAAAAGCCCTGGGCCTCCGAGCAGCCCGCGGCTCGCACGTATTCAAGTTGACTGCGATTCTCGACGCCCTCAGCCGTAACCGGGATATGAAAGCTCGCTCCAAGGCCTGCGATTGCTTTCACCAGAACTCTTGCCTGCTCGCTATCGGGCAGATCACGGGTAAAGCTCCGGTCGATCTTCAGCTTGTCGAAGGGAAAATCGCGCAGATAACTCAGCGATGAAAACCCGGTCCCAAAATCGTCGAGCACAATCCTGACTCCCATATTCTGAAGCTGCCGGAGCACCTCCAGTGTGGCCTCGCAGTTCTGCAGAAGCGTGGACTCCGTGATCTCAAGTTCCAGACGTTCGGCCTCCACTCCCGAAACCGCCAGAGCCGCGCTGAGCGTGTCCACGAATTCCCCGTCTCTCAGCTGTGCGGGAGACAAGTTGACCGCAACCCTCAAATTGGCAAACGATGTGGATGCCTGTTGCAGCGCCGTACGCAGAACCCACTCACCGATCTGTATGATCTGGCCGCTCTCTTCCGCAGCCGGAATAAATTCTCCCGGCGCCAGCAAACCCCGCACCGGATGCCGCCAGCGCAGGAGCGCTTCATACCCCACCACAGAGTCGGCTTCCAGGTCGACCATGCTTTGATAGAAGACTTCGAATTCATCTTTTCGCAGGGCCTGATGCAGGTCATGCTCCAGGGAGTGCCGCATCTCAATTTCCGTATCCAGGCCGGGTTCACAAAAACTGTAGGAAGTGTTCTTGTTTCCCTTTGCACGGCTCAAAGCAAGGTCTGCGTGCCTTAGAAGAACATCGATATCTGTCCCGTCTCCGGGCGTCAGCGCAACCCCAATGCTCGCTCCCGCAAACACTTCTCGAATTCCCAGGGTATACGGCTGGCGAAGCGCCTTGGCAACTCGGGCGGCCAGTTTTTCCGCATCCTTTGACCCGTGTATGTCGGTCTGGATAATGGCAAATTCGTCCGCGCCGATCCGTGCAACGATATCCACCCCACGGGTACAGGCACATAGCCTCTGGGCGGCAACCCTCAACAACGAGTCTCCCACTGAATGACCGAAAGTTTCGTTGATGGATCTGAAGCGATCGATATCCACGCTCAGCAGCGCAAAGTCGCTCCCTCGCTTCGATCGCGCGAACGCCTCCTTCAGGTGCTCAGTGAACTGAGCGCGATTAGGAATCCCGGTGAGTGAGTCATAGTGAGCCAGGCGCTCCAGTTGACGCTCCGTCCTCCGCCGCTCCGTAATGTCCTCTACGGTTTCAACCCAGCCGCCACTCGGCAGACATTGTTGTCTGATGGCGAGGGTAAAGTCGACATCTCCCGCCGGGACGCGAACCTCCCTGCTCACGCACCCGGACAGCGTGCCCCCGCACTCCTTGTCAAAGGCCGCAGCGGCCTCGGCAAAAGCACCGGTCTCCATCAGCTGCCCGAACTTCATCCCTGGGGATATCCGGCCTTCCGGGATGCCAAGCAATTCGCAGAATTTCGCGTTGGCGAAAACCAGAGCTTCGGTGTCGTCAAAAAACGCGAACCCGTGGGGCGCATGGGCAAGAGCCACTTCGAGGTTTCGATGGGCCTCATTCGCATCGCGATCCCGCGTAAGGTCCCGCGTGACCTTCGCGAAGCCGACCAGATCGCCATCCTCACTGATGGGCTCGATCATCACGTTGGCCCAAAATCGGCTGTCATCCCCGCGCACGCACCAACCCTCGGTCTCGTACCTCCCGGCTTTGACCGCCTCTCCCAGTGCTAGATCGGGCTGGCCCGCCACTCTGTCCTCTGGCGTGTAGAAGATCGAATCGGGCTTCCCCACGATCTCCGCGGCGCTGTAGCCATTCATCCGCTGAGCATTGCGATTCCACGTGCTCACATTGCCCGTCTTGTCCAGCATGTAAATCGCGCAGGAGGCAAACGAATGGGGCAGACGCCGGGATCGGCGCTCCCCTTCGCTCGCGAGCTTTTTTGCGCTATCCATGCTTCAACTCCGCCGCCAGAATCCTCGACAATCGCGCCTCCGAACGGCTGGGCTTCAGACCGTTACCGAATCCACAAGACGAATCCCGCCAGCCCGTTCGTCGGGAGCCAGAAGCAACGCCGTCGCGACGCAGTTCCGCCCCGCGTGCTTCGCCTTGTACAGCGCGCCGTCTGCGGCTATCAACAGCGATTCCGGCATTCGTATGGTCCCCCCCACCAGCGCCAGCGCAGTCGCCACGCCCACACTGGCGGTCACCCATCCTTCCCCATCCAGGTTCTCCGCGTGGGGTAAATGAAGCGACATAATCGCCTCACGCATCTGCTCCGCTACCCTTCGAGCCCCATCCAGGTCGGTGTCAGGAAGAATCACCGTGATCTCTTCGCCGCCATAACGCGCAACAAGGTCGCCAGGACGGCGCACCACGCTTCGAATCGCTGCGGAAACGGCGCGCAGGCAGTCATCCCCTACGCTGTGTCCATAAAGATCGTTGAACTTTTTGAAGTGATCGACATCGAGCAGCAAAAGCGATATCTTCGTTCCCGCGCGCAGCGTACGCCGCCACTCTCGCTCCAGTGCTTCGTCAAACGCCCGGCGGTTCGCCAGCCCCGTAAGCCCATCCGTCAGAGCCTGTACCTCAAGCGCCTCTTCCAGTATCTTGCGCTCGCTGATGTCGCGCAGGGTCACGACCCATTCCGCCGGCTCCCCCGTCACGGGATCGCGCACCAGTTGGGCGCGGTTTTCCATCCACGTTGTGGACCCATCTTTTCTCAACATCCGCATCGTCGCGCTGTCATCTCCGCGGGCAATCGCAGCAGCAAGGACCGGCAGATCTTCAGGGAGAATGAAATCGTCCACCACCTTGCCCAGCATCTCCTCCGGCTTCCAGCCCAGAACATTGAATGAGGAGGGAGAGACGTAGCGCAGCACTCGATCCATTTCCGAGCGAACGATGATATCGCGGCTATGCTCGGCGAGAAATTGGAAATCGATTGCGTCACTGCCTGGCATCGTCGACCTCATCCCTCTCCACCGCCCCTGATCCCAGCCGCTCGTCCACCTCAGAAAGCCCGGCGAACCGGCCGCTTATGCGGCGCACCGAAGGCGCTTATTTTCAAGAAGCGACGCCATTAATTCCCGCTCCATCTGCAGAACGCAGTCTTCCGCTTCCAGCAACAGGGCGGGAATAACCATCGGGTCTTTGCGTCCGACGGCATTTCCCACGTCCGCTAATTTTCCCAGCAGGATTGTGGCAATGGTTGACAAAGTGGTACTCCCAGCGCTGGATAACTACTCGCCTTAACCACTCCAGCATGGGCTTCACACCACCCGTATAACATCACCTAATAGTGTTAGTGCCACTGTGAGATTACTATATGATTAACAGTCGGGGCGTCCCACCACTGTCGGGGTGCCCCACATCTGCCCGGTTTTGCCAGATGTGGGAAGGCACTCCGGTAGCTCGCGACTCATAGCACGATCTCCCCCTCCGGCCTACAATTTCAAACCAGGGTAGTTGCGAGAGGCCCTCCTGTAAGGAGAATCCTGCGCCACAGTATTCACAGTGGGCGTAGAGGTGCACTCATGGCCGAGGACCGCAGTCGCCAGATCGCTGAACTGGAGACGTTCCTCGCGATTTCCAGGCAGCGCGAGCAACGGCTAAAAGCGACCATCCGCTCTCGCATCGCGGATCCCTGGGCAAAGGAGAAAGCCGAAAAGGAGCTGCCGGAAGTCCTGAAGAGCATCGAAGCGACCGAGAACGAACTGCGCCGGCTCCGCGCGGATTCATGAGTCGGCTGCCCCGTAACCTGCCCGGTTTTGGCAGACGTGGTTTCGCTACTGGCTCCCGGCTCCCGGCTGTTTTCGGCCAAATGTGGAAAACTTGTCAAGCTTTTCCCGTACGGTACCAAAGTGTTGTCTCTGATCCCAAACGACTTCCACCACAATACGTCCAAAGAATTTTGGCCGGTTTTACCTCCAGACTTGGTATTCTGAATAATAGAGGGTTAGAAACAAAAAAGCCGCTCACCCGAGCGGCCTTTCTATTTTTGGAGGGTTGATTCGTCATGGTTCTGCGAGCTGTCCACCAACTGGCTACCGGCCACAGGCTACAGGCTGTTTTCGGCCCGCATCCACGCCAAAACGCCCACACCAAACGACCCATTTTCAGCAACTTGCCACAGGCAAGAAGAGCCCTCCCGGAAGCCCCGCAGATGCAAACACTTGCCACAGTCTCGACCCAGGGGGGAGGGGGTATACCCTAAACGCCGAGCGCTTTTCTATTCCCTGCCCCCTGGTGCCCGGTCCCTGCTTTTTCAAACACTTGCAGAGACGATAGCCTGCAGCGGGCAATTATATCGCCCACTGGACCACGCCCACTGCGGATCACGGTCTGCTTATTCTGGCTTCGGCCTCAGACAGGATCTGGAGCAGTTTCAGGAACCAGCGACGTAGCATCGGAGTCTCGCATTCTGGGGTAGGGATCAGACGCTTATTGGAGTCGCAAAGTTTGCCAAAAAGAAAGCTCCTCTCGCAACTAACTTCTTTTCAATTACCCGCAGCCAAAGGCCCTCAAAACGAAAGAACGAACTCGCCTGGAATCAAACACTTAACAAAAACGCCAGGGGCAGGGCCACCGATATGGTTCAACGAAAGAACGAACTAGCCTGGAATCAAACACTTAACAAAAACGCCAGGGGCAGGACCACCGATACGGTTCAACGAAAGAACGAACTAGCCTGGAATCAAACACTTAACAAAAACGCGAGAGGGGGAGGACCGCCGATATGAGGTTCGTATCAGGGCCTGACTTCAGTCAGGCCGTACCAGCCCAAAATAGACTGGGCTTCAGCCCCTGCGGGGTTTCGCTTCCAGGCCGAGGCTGCCAGCCACAAGCCACCAGCCACTCGCGACCGGCTACACGCTACAGGCTACTGCCTGCTTTTGAGGCCCCCTGCCAACTAACTCGTTTTCTATTACTTGCACGCACAGGCCGACTACGGGCTACAGGCTGTTTCAAAGCCAGCGCAGCGCACACGCCGCAAGCGCTGCGGCGAACAGCGTCGACAAAGCGTTGACCACGTCGTTGTTGAGCCAGCCGCGGCGTTCGGGGAGCGCGCCGAGAAAGCTGTCGAGGACAGTTCCGGCGATTCCGCAGACCACAGCGATGACCGCGTCTCGGTGGTTCAACGGCAGCACCGCAAGTCCAACCAGAACCACCACAGCGGCGGCAACGACTCCGAAAAGGGTTCCAACCAGGCTCACCGCGCCGTCAGTGCCGGCGGGAACGCGCTGCAGGTTAGTGATAAGCCGCGGCTCGCCGCCGAGAACCTGTCCCAGTTCTGAAGAGACGGTATCCGCGGTCGCTTCGGCCATGGCGGCGAGCATCGGCACCAGGGTAAATCGCGGGGACAAGAAGACGACATCGGAGAACTGTCCCATGATTTGCGGAATGCCGGCCAGCGTAGCAACGCCCAGATTAGCCGCGACCTGGGATGCGGTGCGTCCGCGACGCGCTTCCGCGACGCCGAGAGCTTCTTTTCGATGGCGGCCGAAGCGCGTGGCTCCAAACGTAAGCAGCAGCAGCGCCAGCAGCGGCCACAAAGCGGTGTGGAATCCAGGCGTCTGCAGATAAAGCGCAGCGGTAAAGATGCCGCCGGTGATTGCAGCGCCCAGAGTAGCCGCGCGCGTAGAGAAAACCAGCGCGGCAAGAACCACGCTGATGACCGTGGCGAACCAGAGCACCAAAGACCGCGCGGCCCATGCCTGCCCACCTTCGAGCGTCACCCAGATCGCGGCCACCGGCACGATGGCCAGCAGCACGGCCTGCGACTGCCAACGCAGCGCGGTTGGCCCTGTTCGACGATGTTGGCTGTTCTGCTCCGTCATTCGGCTTTCCCGCACAAGGCACGAACCCAGTCGCGTACAGTACAATCATCTTTCTATCAGTAACCAGCAGAACCCGCGCCGTACGCTGGCCGGGCGGAGGAGTCGGGTACTTGCGAGTGCGTAGCATGCCATGGCTGGATCGGCTTTCACGCCGGTCAAGCCACATCCTGAACCGGACCGTTCGCAGGGCCGGCAGCATCCTTCATCATCATTTGGCTACCGCGCATCGTTATCCAGCGGGCGCGACCGCAGTTCTGGTTCTGGGCGGGATTGCCGCCCTGGCCACGGGCTGCGGCAATCAGTATCGGCCGGTGATCACGCCCATCAACCCAACCGGGCCTGCAGCGCTGCCTTCGGCCTACATCACCGTCGTTACGCAGCCTGGCTTCAGTCCTCTGCCAGCCGGCGTCACCGGTCCGTGTACCGGCGTCACGTATTCCACGCCCAGCGTCTACACGCTGATGGATTTCTCCGGCGATTCCGTGGTGGCGCAGGCCAACGGCGGACAGGGCCCGATCACCTTTTCCATGGAAGTGGGCGGCGCCGACGTGTATGTGCCGAACTGCGACGGTACCCTGACCACGGCGCAATCCACCACGTCGTCTCTGCTCACGAAATTCGTGCTCACCAGCACGCTGCTGCCGGGATCGATGCCGACTAACACCCTGCTTGCCGACGGCAACCTGTACGTGACCGAAGTGGGGCTGCACGGACCCACCTGCCTGACCACCAACTGCGTAGCGGAAATGACCGGCTCGCCATCGGCGCTCAAGCAGGAGATTCCGGTGGCGCCGTCGCTGATCAACCTCACCGGGTTCAGCACCAGCGAGCGCATGTACGCCATCAGCCAGGGCAATTCCAGTGGCGGTGCGCAACCGGCCTGGGGTGACTGCGCCACTCCCTCTGCTGTCACGGTGAACGGCGAGGCCGACGCCATCGAGACCACGACCAACACCATCTCGGCGCGGCTGCCGCTGGGGATTTGCCCGGTGTTCGGCTTCATGACCACCGACACCCTGCGCGACTTCATCATGAACCGCGGCAGCGGGACCGTGACCGTCATCAACTCGCAGCTCAACGTGATCGATCCCGCGCATCCGACCATTACCGTGGGAGCGGGGCCGGTTTACGCCGACTACTACCGGGTCGGGCAGCTGCTGGTCACGGCAAATTACGACGGCAACAGCATCAGCATCATCGACGCCAGCCTCGATGTCTACGGCAACGACAGCACGACGTTCGGGACGGTGCTGGCCACGGTACCGGTCGGGCTGCATCCGGTGGAAGTGGCCGTCCTGCAGGATGGAAGCCGCGTGTATGTCGCCAATCAGGGAGACATCGCAGCCGGTACTCCGGGCAGCGTTTCGGTGGTCAACCTCACAAATTACTCCGTGGAAAAAACGATTCCGCTGACATCCAACCCGCACGCGATCGGAGCGATCTACAACTACCCGATCGGCAAGGTCTACGTGGCATCGCAGAACAGCCCGTACCTGACCATCATCCGCACCGATTCGGATACCGTGAGCGTCACGCCCGAGATGCCAGGCAACATCGTCGAGATGCACGTGAACGCGCAGTATCCGGGGCAATCGACGGCCGGGGCGCTGAATTACCAGACCGAGAGCCGGTCAGTGGGAAGCGGAGCACCGTAGACACACGGCTTTTTGTCAGGGCACGACTCGATTCGAAAAGATTCAATCGGTCAGTTTCGTTGGTTGCTGGAGACCCATCCCTCGAGATCACCGGGATGAGGTTCGTGTCAGGGCACGACTCGATTTGAAAAGAATGCAATCGGTCAGGTCCGTTGGTTGCTGGAGACCCATCGCTCGAGATCACCGGGATGAGGTTCGTATCAGGGCACGACTCGATTTGAAAAGATTCAATCGGTCAGTTCTGTTGGCGGGTGGCGGCTGGCCTGTTTTGAAGGGGCACGACTTCACAGCTTGCGGAAAAAAGCGGGTGCCCCACGTCCCTGCTGTTGGGGACGTGGGATTCGCGCGTAGCGCGCCCCCTTCTCCAAACCAGCCACATACCGTGCCAGGGCACGACTTCACAGTTGCGGAAAAAAGCGGGTGCCCCCCATCCCTGCCGTTGGGGACGTGGGATTCGCGGCCGCCTTCTCCAAACCAGCCACGTACCGTGTCAGGGCACGACTTCAGTCGTGCCGCAAAAGCCCCAAAAGGGGCCGGGCTTCAGCCCCTGCGGGTTGCCTCGCTCGAATGACGACGGGTGGCCCGTTCAACCCTCCTTCGGCTTGAGTGGGCAGGCCTGCATTTCCGAACATCCTGATCCTGCGCAGCAGGATGGCGGTAGAAGCGCCAGGTTTTAACCTGGCGAAAAGAGCGCCCTCACGCAGCGGCCTTCAGGCGCGGAGCCTTGCGTCTGGCGCTCATCAGCTGGGCTGGCTCACTGAGAACCCAAAGACCGCAATCTACGCATCGGTCACCTGAAGCCCGTTTCCCGATACCTATCTTCCATCCTCGGGCGGAAACGATTCCAGACAAGTGGGTTGCTCTGACGTTATTCCCGCAAGAGCCATCCGCGCCCCGGTCAAATAGGAGCGCTTCATTCACAATGGCGGCGCGAATGGAGCGCAAATAGGTGAGAGGTTGATTCTATTAACGCCAAGTACATGCGAACGCTCCACGTTTTCGCGGAAGAGGCTTTGTGAACTATAGTCACTACCAGAATTATGACCGGAAAAGAAACGATTGCCGGATACATCGCGCAAGCTGCGAAGCTGCTCCGCGCGGAATTTGAGCACATCCGGACTACCAATCCGCACGCTGGCGAGGGTGGAAAAGAGGTCGAGAACATCGTCAAAGAATTCCTGAACCACCATATGCCCCAGCGGTTCCGGGCGACCGCCGGCTTCGTGATCGACAAGTTCAGCGAAATGAGCGGTCATGAGGACGTCCTGATCTACGACGCCCTTTCGAGTCCGGTTTATCGGTACACAGAGGAGAATCAGATCATTTCCGCGGATGCGATTGCATCGGTCGTCGAAGTCAAATCGGTACTCAACAAGAAAGAGCTGGAGAACGGCTTCGAGAAGATCTCGCAGGTCAAGAAGCTCCACAAAAGCCCGATCTCACAGATGGATCAAAAGGCGACGGAAAGCAACCTGACCACGCACGGAACGCTGGGAGTCGTTTTTGGGTTCAGCACGGATCTGAATTTCGCGACGCTGGCCGGGCACTGCGCCGAGTTGAACGAGCAGTACGACACCTATCTCAGACCGGACATTATCGTCGTGCTCGATGTGGGCGTAATTAACTACACTGCGAACATCGTCGGGAGCAAGCAGATCGTCGATTTCGCCACGACATCAGAAGAAGACGTCCCGATCCCTCCCTTCTTCGTGCATTTAGCGGCACGCGAGGACGGCTCTTACGCTCTGAACAGGTTTTTCGTTCACCTGATGTCACATTTGGCGTTCTATCCGCGGCGTCCCAGCATTCCACCCTACTCCGTGATGCTTGAAGGTGCAGCCCAGGTAGCCGTTATGAGCGCGACCTACCAGTACAATACTGAGGCTCGTCTTGTGCCCTTCGTGCCTTCGCGGCAGCCGCCCACAGAGACGCTTCGCGAGATCAAGCTCAGCAAGAACAAGGAACATCTGGGAACCCTCACCTTCATCCCGTGGCAGGATGGCGGCGTGATTCGCATGAAAGGGAAAATTCCTTTTGAGGCGATTTTGGTTATCGTGAGTCGGCAACGGCCCATGATCCTTCCTTCGGAGGGATATCAATATTCGATGGTGTTGAAGGTCACTCGCCGAGACTTCGAAAACTGGGTGGAAGTAATCGAGAAGCAGAGCGGTATGAAGGCGGAACTGGTTGTGCCTCCGCTATTCGAAGTGAAGCCGCTGTTCAACGAGGGAACGGGCGAACCGTTCATGGCTAGGCTCTTCCTTGCGCCTCTAGACATGCAGCAAGGAATTATGGGGCCAGACACGAAGAAGTCCTTCGACGAGCATTGGAGCGGCTGTATTTATCCGGCGCTTGAGATGCGCAAGGCGATGCTGGCGATCAAGGAACTGGTCGACAAACACAAAAAGGCTCTCGAGAAGAAAAGTATAGTCCGGAAGAAAGGAAACCAGCTTTATCTCACGGAGAAGATCGACAATCCCTTGCGAAGCCAAGTGGCTCAGCTGCTCGAGATGGCGTCCCACGTCGTCGATCACATCCCGGGCGTGATGAAGTTTCTGGGAGTCGAAATGTCGTTTTACGCGGAAAAGGAAAGCCGCTTTCTGAAAGGGTTGGAAAAGGCGCAGAGGGAGCGTCCAGAACTAGGGGATTACCTACTGCGTTGGCGGCCGAAAGTCATGGCCATCGATGAGCAATTCCGGCAGATGAGGTACAGCGCTTGGCATCTCCCGAATATCGAGTACACCCAAGACGGCGATGGGTTCGTGATGAAGGAACTGAAAATCGACAACCTGCCGGTGGCCGAATATGCGGAGAAAGTCTTCAGCGACATCACCATAGGGCTTGAAGAACTCATCATGTACGCCCTTCAGGGGCAGACCAAGGGCAGCTTGATGATCGACGAGATCCCACTGGCCTCGCGCGATCCGCAGAATCCTCAGCGCTTCAAGAGAAGTATGAAGGGCATGGGCGCTCCGTGGGAACTGAAATGGTCCGGCAAAGGCTTCTACGAAAGCTGAGGGATTTTTATGGACGAAGCAGAGATTCGCGCCGAGATTGAGCGGCGACGCAAACGAGCCATCTACCTGAAGCTCCGCGAGACCGTTTGGAACATCTATTCCAGCCACTTTCAGTACATGGACGATTACCTCAAGAAGGAGCCCGACTCGATTCTTCCGGAAGTTAAGAACAGTCTGCGGCGTTCGAACGGCATGAACGAGTTCGACTATGGGGGTGCGCGTTTTGGTCTCCGATGTGTGCCGGGAAAAATAGAAACGGAAGGGCGCGGATTCGACCAGACCGAGACGACCGAGATGACGTTCAGCTTGTCTGTCGATGGCAAGAGCGTTTTCGAATTCGAGATGCGGAAGTCGGTGACCTACGGCGAAGACATGCCTTATTTCAGCGAGTACATGGGGAGAGTGAAAGCGTTCATCGAAGGGCCTTGGGTGAAACAACTGGGCGACTTGCTGCAGTCGATGAGAGCGTACAAGCAGGAATACTTGAAAAAGAAGATCGCCCCTCGCGAAGCTCAACGGCTGAGAGAAG
>JBEKIN010000077.1:0-15673 GCA_050011735.1 Acidobacteriaceae bacterium
GCCCCCTCGCCGTAAGTGCCGAGGCGGATGTTTTTGTGGTCGGCGGCGCGGACGGCGAGGGGGCGGTTGTCGGTTTT
The DNA here is from genome assembly GCA_050011735.1 of Acidobacteriaceae bacterium. Lineage (GTDB taxonomy): Bacteria > Acidobacteriota > Terriglobia > Terriglobales > Acidobacteriaceae > Palsa-343. Next base: position 78 of record JBEKIN010000077.1, read on the forward strand.
GGTGATGCCGGGGCGTCCGTCGTGATAGCCGAGGCCGAAGGCGCGTGCCACAATGTGGCCGTGCGCGGCAATGCGGGTGAAGGCCAGGTATTGGATGTCGACGTTGAGCTCAGGATTGCCGTTCATGTTGTAGACGCCCTGGTCGGCGCGACCGGCCATGGCGGTCAGATCCCACGAGCCGGAGCCATAGTGGGCGTCGGCGCCGTCGAAGCTGCGCATGGCATTGCTGAATCCGAAGTTGCCGACGAGGCGCTGCTGCACGCGGTTGTTCTGGAGCCAGAGGACGGTGGAGTCTTTGGGATGGGTTTCCACGCCATCGAAGAATTCGAAGCGGCCGAGGCGGATGTTTTTATCGTCGCCTGCGTTGTAGCGGAGAAAACCCTGCTTGAAAAATGCGGCGACGGGCTCGGTGTTGTTGCTGTTGGAGGCGTAGTAAGTGGCGCCGAGGCCGAGCTGGCCCTGCGCGGTGACGTTGGAAACGGAGTCGCTGGGCAGAGGCCCGACCCAGGTCTGCGACAGCTCTGCCTGCCAATCCCAACGATTGATGCGCTGCGCGACGCTGAAGCGGAGCAACGACTGGAGGTAGGAGTAGCTATCGGAATAAGGCGGAGCGGCAAACCACTCCCAGTTGTCATTGCGTGCGCGCTCGTAGATGGAGAAGGTGACTGGATGCGCGGGCGCGGAGGCTGGAGCGGCCGGCGCAGCGGCATCGGGTGCGGAGACGAAGGTCTGAGCGGCAGCGGCGGAGGCGACAGAAAGGAGGCAGAGAAGCCCTACGGAGGCTTTGAGCATACGTCTGGCAAGGATGCCGGATTGACGCCGCAGTCAACAACCAACTTTAGATGGATTTGTAGATACGACCAGGGAGCGATGGCGAGGAGGGTTCGGGCGGAAGGGCATGAACTAGAAGCTGGCTCCGCCGACGTTGGGCTGGTTGCTGACGACTTCTTTGCCGCCGCTGCGGCCGATGACGTAGATGTCGCCAGGGAGGATGGGGAGCGTCTGCGGTGTGGTCCAGAGCCAGACACGCTGCGGTGTCTGCCAGAGTCCGCAGAGGGCGGCGTTGTCGATTTGGAACGTCGGAGTGGGCGGCGGACCCATGGTCGCCTCGACGGTGACCTCGGTCTTCACCTTAACGGCTGAGATGCAGGGAGCCAAGGGTGGGGCGGCATTCGATGTGACGGGGGGATTGAGGAGGAGCACGGGGCGCTCGAGATAGAAGGCGAAGGAGGAGGCGTTTTCAAATGCGCCGTTGACAACGACGAACTCGCTGGGGCGGACTTCGGGCTTGATGGCTTCAGCGAGGATCGCGGAGGAGAGCACCGGAGAGAAGATATTGAGCGCGAGGTGAGCGGCGATAAGAATCGCGACGATCATGCCGGCGAGGAAGCAGTTGGCCATGCGGGCGTTGTCGCGGAGGCGGTACCAGAGGCAGGCGGAGACGCCGACCAGGAGGGAGAAGAGGACGATCCAGAGCGGGACTTTGAAGGCGCCCATGGCGGATCGGGTGAGGTCAAAGAGAAAGCCAAAGAAGACGGCGTGGTGGCTGGAGTTGGGACGGAGGAGGGTGGCAATGTCGGTACCGGGGGCGGGGCGGGGCGCGACGAGGAGGTAAGCGACAACAGCGGCCGCAGCCAAGCCCAGGAAGAAGAGGATCCATGCAGCGATGCGGCCCTGATGGTGGGGGAGAGACTCATCTTCGGCGAGCCAGCCGCCGGCAAGGAGGGCCATGGGCGGCAGCGCGGAGAGGAGATTGAATTCCTGGCGCGCGGTGAAGCTGAAGAAGACGAGGACGGCGAGGATCCAGAGAGCGCAGAGGAGACGAGCCTGACTGCGGCGGTCGGGATCGGGCGAGGCGGCGCCGATGCGGAGAGCGCGGAGGGAAAAGACGGACCAGGGGGCGATCCAGAGAAGGAGCAGGGGCCAGAAGACGAGGAGGGGGACGCGTCCGCCGACCATGGGCGGCATGAGGGTGACCATCGCCTCACGAACGTTGGCTCTGTCAACCGCGATATGCCACGGCAAAACGACAGCGAGAAAGGCCACGACGCCGGGGATGATCTGCCAGCGCGCAAAGTATTTGAGGTTGCCGCTGAAAAGCAGGTAGAGAAAGGCGATAACCAGGGGAAGAAGGACTCCGGCGAACCCCTGGGTGAGAATGCCGAGCGCGCACGAGACGGCGAAACCGAGGGTGCTTTCGAGGAGGTGCTTTTCCTGGGTGAGTGAACGCCAGAAGCAGTTGAGGGCGAGGGTGAGCCAGAGGCAGAGGAAGACGTCGCGCAGAAGGAGGTGGCCGAAGAGGAAGACTCCGCAGGAAGTGAGGAGAGTGAGTGCGGCGTAGAAGGCGGCGGCGGGCGAGTGGAACAGACGACGTCCGAAGGAGAAGGTGGCAATGAAGAGCGCCAGGGTGCCTATGGCGAGGGGCACGCGCGCGGCCCAGTCGCTGACATCGAAGAGGCCGAAGGTGATGGCGACAGCCCAGTAGAGCAACGGAGGGCGCTGGGCGTAGCGGATGCCGTTGGCCCAGGGGGTGATCCAGTGGCCGCCGATGACCATTTCACGGGCAATGACCGCGGTGAGGGCGTCGGAGCCGTCGAGCAGCGGAGGCGTGAAGACGGAGAACGAGGCGTAGAGCAACACCCACAGACCGAGCAGGGGAAACACGAACCGCTTGGCCGTACGCAGGCTGGTCATCGGGTACAGGGTACAGCGTACAGGGTACAGGGTGCAGGGCAGAGGGATCAGCAGACCGCGTTCAGCCGATAGCGGATGGGTCTGCCCAGAGCAGGTCAGGGGAGGAGTTCCTGGCTGACCATGGTGGAGGCCCATCGCAGCGACTGCGCATACATGGCGGCGATGGCGCCTTCCGCCATGCCGAACTGATGCTGGATTTGCTCGCAGCGATTCCAGTCGCAGGCTTCGAGGCTGCGGACCAGCTCGAGGGCGCGGCTGGCGGCGCTCCGATCGCCCTCGAGCGCCGATTTCATGGCAGGGGCGATGGGGAGCACCTGCAGGATGCGAGGGAGAGGGGTTTCGAGGAGCACATCGAGCAAAGAGAGGATGCCGAGGAGATAGAACTGAGCGGGCTGCTCGGAGAGCGAGGGTGCGAGGAGCTCGCAGAACTGGGCGCGGGAAAGGGCCATGGAAATGAGCGGGAGGGAGCGATGGGCGGTGAGCGCACCGGCCATGGCGACGGTGATCATCTTGCGAACCGCGTCGTCACCGACCATCAGCAGCGCCTCGCGAATGGTGGAGACGATGCCGGGATGGCCCTGGAGCGCGGAATTTGCGAGACGCAGCACGCGATAGCAAAGCGAGGCGTCGGCGGAGATCAGTTTTTCGATTTTGCGCAGATCGGTGGGGGAATGATGGAGCGCGGCCAGCAGCTTGAGGTAGGCGAAGTAGTTCTGGGGAATGGTGTGGGAGCAGAGGAGGACGGGCAGCGAAAAGAAGTATCCCTGAAAGAGGGTGCAGCCTTCGGAGACGGCGATGCGCAGCTGGATATCGGTTTCAATTTTTTCGGCGAGGAGATGCGCGCCGCAGCCAGCAGACATGGCGTAGATTTCGCGCCGGAGATCGAAGTCCGCGGCCAGGAAGTCGATCTTGATGAAGTCGGCGAATCTGAGGAAGGGAGCCCGTGAGGAGTGGGGGAGGAAGCCGTCGAGAGCGAAGCGATAACCCTGTTTCTTGAGGGTGAGACAGCAGTCGATGACGTCGGGATCGGGTTCGATATTGGGGAGAATCTCGAGGACAGTCGACTCTGAAGGAAGGAGGGTGATCAGGCCGTCGACGAGGGCGGTGCGGGTGCAGTTGACAAAGGAGGCGGAGCGGGTGGAGTCGGGAATGAGCAGCAGCCAGTGGTCGATGACCTCACGGGTGGCCAGATCGGGATCGCCGGAGAAGTGATCGATTTTGCCGGCGCGGTAGAAGAGCTCGTAGCCGAAGAGGCGGCGCTGGGCATCAAGGATGGGTTGACGGCCGAGGTAGCGGTTGGGCGCGGTGATGGGCGCGGACGGGACCAGCGCCTGTTGGGGTGTTCCGGATTGCAGCGGAGAGGCCATGGATGGCTTGTGCACTCGCAGGCTCGCCGCAGCAGAAATCCTCTGGCTCGGCGATTCACTTTGTCTATCGGCGGCGGCGAGTGTACGCATCAGGGAAAAGTGAGGAAGGGGCGGGGGTCGATCGCTCCGGTACACTGCTGAAAGCTCGATGGGATCAGGCGGAACCATCCACCAGCTGCGGAAATTTCGATTCGAGCGCCCACAGAAGTTGGCGGCGGTACTGCTGCTGCTTCTGCTGGGGCAGTGCCTCTGGGTGAGCGCGCGGCAGCCGCTTTCGGAGACGGATTATCGGTTTGCGCGCTGCGGGCGGGAGATGTGGGAGCGGCCCTCGCCGCTGGCGGGCTACTTTACAACCTGCGGGAATATTCATGACGGAACGCTGGCGTACCGTGCGGCGGGGCTGCCGCTGACGCTGGAGCGGCTGTTCGCGGGGCAGGCGGCGACGACCTCGACGTGGGAGATGCGGCATGAGGTGGGCGCGATCAAGCTGACGCTGCGGCTACCGTTCATTTTGGCGGGGCTGGCGCTGGGCGCGTGCCTCTGGTGGGTGACGCGGCGGCTGTTTGGTAACGAGGGCGGTTACATTTCCCTGGCGCTGTACTGCTTTGCGCCGGCAGTGGTGCGGGCGTCGACGTATCCCAATAACGAGATTCTGGCGGCGCTGGGGATTTTCTCGGTCATTTATACGGCCATCGGGGTTGCTCATGCGCTGCAGGGGCCGAAGCGGAAGTGGCGGCCGAGAATTGTGCTGCTGACGGTGGCATTAGGGTTCACGGCGGCGGCGCACATCGCGGCGTTTGTGGTGGCGCTGGTCTTCACTGTGATTTTTATGGCTTGGGTGGCGGAGACGCGGCGGGCGTACATTCCGACGCTGCTGATTGTGTGGGTACTGGGGGCGTTTTTCCTGCTGTTCGCGTCGTATGCGTTTCATCCGGACGCACTCAGCTACGTTTTTCGCAGCGCGGCGGGGCGAATGTGGGTTTCGCTGGAGCCCGCGAAGTGGTTTTTCGCGAATCCGGCGAACGCGGCATTCACGATTGGGCTAGCTGGAGCGCTGGCTCTCTACGTAGTGGCGCGGCGGTCGCGATATTTCGGAAATACGACTCCCCTGCTGGTGGGCGCGCCGCTGATGCTGCTGGTGACGACGGGGGTCGCGTCGGAACCGTGGCTGTGGGCGCTGCCGTTTTTGATCACGTTTGTGGGCGGGGTGTTTGCGGACGCGCTGGAGACACGCTGGCGGAAGGCGTTTCTGTGGGCGACGGGGGTTATGGTGGTGGCGCAGGCTGGGTTGTGCGTGGCGAGCGTGTGGGGGATGAGTGCGTAGGCGGCGCGTGATGGGTTCTGTGCGGGTGCTGGGAGGATTGATTCTCTCGGCTGCGATGGCCGCGGGTGCGGGGGGCCAGACGCCGGCGCCCCCGTGGTGCCGAGATCTTCCGCGCCCGGAATACAAGAGCCTTGAGCGTCTGCCGGTGAACGATGGGTGGTTTGAGGTCTATCGAGTCGCGCCCGATACGTTTGCGATTTACGAACCGCATCAGTCCGAAGAGACGATCAGCTATCTGATCGTCGGCCGGACGCGGGCGATGCTTTTCGACACGGGGATGGGGATCGGCAATTTGAGAGGATTGACGGCCCATCTGACGCCGCTGCCGGTGGTGGTGCTCAACTCGCATACGCATAACGATCATGTGGGCAGCAACTGGCAGTTCGACGCCGTGTACAGCATGGACACGAGCTTCAGTCGCCGCAATGCGCAGGGATCGCGCGAGGCCGCGCAGGCTGAGATTCAGCCAGGAGAGACGTGCGGCAGCTTGCCGGCGGGGTTCGATCCAAAGGCGTACGCGACGCGACCGTGGAAGATTACGTCGTACGTGCACGATGGCGAGTGGATCGATTTGGGGGGGCGACGGTTACAGATTATTGCCACGCCGGGTCACACGCCGGATGCCATCTCGCTGTTTGAGCCAGGGGACGGATTGTTGTTCACAGGGGACACGTTTTATCCGGGGACGATCTGGCTGTATCGTCCGGAAACCGATCTGGCAGCATACGACCGCTCGGTGCGACGGTTGGCGGCGTTGGCTCCGCAGGTGAAACTGGTGCTGGGCGCGCACAATGTCCCCGCGGCGTCTCCGACGGTGCTGCAGCGTCTGGTGGTTGCGTTTGAAACCGTGAGGGCGGGGAAGATAGCGCCGGAGCCGGCGGGCAAGGGGAAGGTCACTTATAAGGTGGGCGATATTTCTTTTCTGATGCGTGCGCCTTAGCTAGCCGGCGGCGGGGACTGCGGGGGATTCGGCGCGGAGGTCGCGGACGCGTTCGCCGATGGCGTACTTGAGCTTCTCGACTCCGAGGCCGGTGACGGCGGAGATGGCGTAGAAGGGGAGCTTGCGGCGCTTCGCCATTGCTTCCAGTTTCTTGAGCTTGGCAGGATTGGCGACGTCGACTTTGGAGGCGACGACGATCATCGGCTTCTCATCGAGGCCGTGGCCGAAGCTTTTGAGTTCCTCCATGATGACGCGGAAATCCTCGACGGGATCGGGGCGACCGTCCGCATCGGAGACGTCGACGAGATGGACGAGGATGCGGGTGCGCTCGATGTGGCGGAGGAATTGGGTGCCGAGTCCGGCGCCGAGGTGCGCACCTTCGATGAGGCCGGGGATGTCGGCGACGACGAAGCTTTCTTCGTAGGGTGCTTCGCCGATGGAGACGACGCCGAGTTGCGGTTCAAGAGTGGTGAAGGGGTAGTCGGCGATTTTGGGACGCGCGGCGGAGATGCGCGAGATCAGGGTCGACTTTCCGACGTTGGGATAGCCGACGAGGCCGACATCGGCGAGGACGCGGAGCTCGAGGCGGTAGGTGCGCTCTTCGCCGGAGCGGCCGAGTTCGTGCTCCCGCGGGGCCTGATGGGTGGGGGTGGCGAAGTGCTGGTTGCCGCGGCCACCGCGTCCGCCGCGCGCAATGATGAGGCGCTCGTCGGAGCGGGTGAAGTCGTGGACGAGCTCGCCGGTGTCGGCGTCGAAGAGCATGGCGCCGACCGGAACTTTGAGGACGGTGTCTTTGGCGTCGCGGCCGGTGCAGTTGGAGCCCATGCCGTGTTCGCCGCGCTCGGCTTTGTGCTCGGGATTGAAGCGGAAATAGACGAGGGTGTTGTGGCGCTGGCTGGCTTCGAGGATAACGTTACCTCCGTGCCCGCCGTCGCCACCGGAGGGTCCGCCGCGAGGAACGAACTTTTCGCGACGAAAAGCCATGCATCCATTACCACCGTCACCGGCTTTGACCCGAATTTTGGCTTCATCGATAAACATTCGCTGTTTCCAGTTTAGCGAAAGCGCTACGTTTGACTCACCTCTCAGAAATGTGTAGCGGACCGGCCTGGGGCAGGTCCTGCCTGGTGAGCGAACGTGGGCCTCCCCCGAATTGAGAAAGCGGCCTGGCTGGCGCTTTTGGTTGTATCGACAATGGGTATTTGCGCAGGGCAGTCGGACACCGGCGGCTCGGTGGCGGGACGCGTTGTGGACGAGGCGGGCAAGGGAGTGAGCGCCGCCCTGGTTCGCATGGAGAACGCGACAACCGGCGAACGCAGCGACTCGATCTGCGATTTGCGGGGAAATTTCCGCTTCGCGGAGGTGACGCCGGGGGGGTACACGCTGCGGGTGCACGCGGAGGGATTGTCGGAGTGGGAGGCCGACAATCTGGAGATCGGGCTGGGGACCTCGGCGCGGCTGAACGCGCGGCTGACCCCGAGCTGGGTTCACCGGACCATCCTCGTGGATGCGGGACTCGCGGGTGCTGGATCGAGCCAGACGAGCGCGGGAGCCAATGAAGACAGCGGTGCGGCGATGCAGGAGCTGCCGAACAACGGACAGCACTGGTCAAGCCTGGCGGCGCTGTTGGGAGGGTCGTCGACCGGCGAAGACGGGGTCCTGAGCTTTCGCGGACTGAGCCCGATGATGAACAGCATCGCGCTGGATGGGACCGACAACACGCTGGCGTTCAGGGCGCGGGAGCGCGGGACGACAAGTGAGGGCGGGGGGAACGGATTCGCGACAGCGCAGTCGGCGGTGGGCGCGTTTCAGGTGAGCGGCAACGGATTCTCTGCGGAATACGGACGTGCCCCGGGCGGCGCGATCAGTACTGTGACGAAAAGCGGGTCCGACCACGTGCACGGGCAGGCGGTTTTCTACGACCGCGGGGCGATTGGTCAGGCTTTCAATGCGTACAGCAAAACGATGCAGATGGAACCGGCGGGGACGACGGTGACGTCGACGGGGCAGCCGGTGATGTACCTGAACGGGCAGCCCATTACGTATGTCGAGGTTCCCTATCACGCGCCGGATCGCAGGCAGCAGTGGGAGGTTTCCGCGGGCGGGCCCATTCGACGGGATCGGATCTTCTGGTTTTTTGCGTGGGAGCAGCATGAGCGCAACGATCCGGCGGTGGCGCGAGCGAATGAGCCGGAGGTATTTTTCGCTCCGCCCTCGGCGGCGACGCTAACGACGCTGGAGGCACGGATCGCGAGCAGCACGAGCCCCATCGTCAAGAGCTGTGGAGGGACCACCGGCGCTGCATCGGGGTCGACGGCCGCGGCGGCGTGTGCGTATGCGACGGTGCTCGGCCAGTTGAACGGGATGCTTGGAACGGTGCCGCGTTCGACCCGGCAGACGATCTTGTTTCCGAAGATAAACTGGCGGGTGAATGAGAGGAACCAGGTCGTGGTTCAGTACAACCGGATGCGGCGGACCGCGCCGCATGGCGCGCTGAGCGGGGCCTCGGAGACGGACGCAATCGGGAGCTTCGGCAACAGCTCCACGAGCGACGATGCGGCGGTGGCGCGGTGGGAATTCCTGGCAACGCCACGTTTGCTGAGCAGCGCGCGGTACCAATACAGCCGGGATGTGCTGTCGCAGTCGCCGGGAACGGCGAGCGCATTCGAACAGCAGTTTGCCAATAATGTGTGGGGGCTGGCGCCCCAGGTTTCGATCGACCGCAGCGAGGGGCTGAGTTTTGGAACTCTGTCGACGGTGAACAAGCACGAATATCCCGCGGAGACACGCCAGCAATTCATGGACGCGGCCACGTGGATTCACGGGAGGCAGGCGCTGCGGTTTGGCTACGACTACAACTACGTGACGGATGTGATCGAGGGGCTGAACGAGGAGAACGGCGAATATTCGTACGCGAACCTGGGGGATTTTCTCTCAGATATGCTGGCACCGGACCGGTGCGACGGGACGACGACGGGAACCGGGTTTTATCCGTGCTATTCGCGGTTTCGGCAGGCGGTGGGGAGTAGTTCCTGGAGCTTCGAGACGGCGGATTATGCGGCATACCTGGCAAATGAGTGGAAACCAGGCAGCCGGCTGACGTTGACTCTGGGAGCGCGCTACGAATATGAGCGGTTGCCTGATACAAATCCGGCGCTGGTGAACACGGCGATTCCGGAGACGGCACATCTGCCGCAAAACCGGAGCGGATTTGGGCCGCGAGGCGGATTCGCGTGGGACGTTTTCGGGAAAGGGCGCACGGTACTGCGCGGTGGATACGGAATCTACACGGCGCGGGTGCCGAACGCGACGGTGTTCAGCGCGCTGACGTCGACGGGAGCGGCGGGGGCGCCGCGGACGTATTCGTATCGTCCGATGGACGCGGCTGCGCCGACATTTCCGCACGTATTTGCAAGCGACGAGACGCCCTATACGGACCCGGCCGCGCCCAATCATAATTCGACGGCGCCGGAGGCGGTGTATTTCGATCCGCATTTTCGGCACCCGCAGATCAATCAGGCAGAAGTGTCGCTGGAACAGGAACTGGGGCACCACACGGTGATAACGTTGACGGCGATGGCGACCGACGCGCACGATCTGACGCAATTCATCGACACGAATATCGATCTGAACGATGTGGCGACGGTTTTTTACAGCGTCGAGGCTCCAGGCAACGAGGGGAACATCGGGCCGCTCGGCAAGGCGACGAGCGGTGTGTCCGAATACACCAACATGGTTTATGAACCGCAGCGGTTCTACTATCAGAGGCTCAATCCGGCGTATGGCGCGATCACCGACGTGATCAGCGAGAGCAACTCCAGCTATCGAGGAGCGATGCTGCGACTCGAACAGCGGCTGTCGCGGGCGCTGAGCGTGAATACGGCGTACACGTGGTCGCACGCGATCGACGACAACCAGAATGAGGCGACGTTCGCAGAGCGGAACGATGTTTACGACCCCGCCGATCTGGGCCTGGAGCACGGGACCTCGAATTACGATGTGCGGCAGCGGGTGGCGGGAGGGATCGTAGCGCGCGAGCCGTGGCGGATGCAGGGACCGATGGGGCTGTTGTTCGCCGGCTATTCGCTGGCAGCCGCTGGGGCATGGCGGACGGGGCTTCCGTACTCGATGCGGACGATGGGGGCGGTGCCGACGCCATCGTGTTCGTACGAAAACTGGCTGAACGCGGGCGGGGCGACGGGTGATGGAGCCAATTGCCTCCAGGCGGTGCACCGGCCCGATGAGACTTTCACGGATAACACAGCGGGAATGGCGGTTCCCATTGCGAGCCTGGGCGGGAGTCTGAACGGGTCGGGGGGCGAGGACCTGATTCCGCCCATTGGGCGCAATACGTTTCGGTATCCGGCGGCCGTGAATCTGGATTTGCGGTTCACGAAGAGAATTCGTATCAGCGACCGTTCCTCATTGGAGCTGATGGGCGAGGCGTTTAATGCGTTGAACCACCAAAATGTGACTGATATTGAGACAGTTGGCTACCGTGTGACCAACGATAAGACCCACCCCAATATGGCGACGCTGACGTGGCAGAGCGGGATCAAGCCGGGGACCAAAACGACGTTGATTGACGGGATTACGCAGACGCAGTACGTGTTCGATCCGACTGCGGCGTTTGGAAATGTGACGAATGCGAACAGCAATGCTCTGAGCCGGGAGCGGCAGCTCCAGGTGGGAATCCGGTTTATTTTCTGAGCTATTTGTAGCTGTGACGGAGAGTTTTCCACCGCCTTTCCACTGAGTCGAGGCGAATTTCAGTCTGGCCCGACGGAACAATCCATGCTGTAATTAACGGGATATTTACCCAGCCGTGCAACCGTAGAGGGGCAGATCCACGTAGATCCCCCTGCGTGGAATCCAGGGGGCTGTCACGGGCCTCATGGAAAGAAGCAACATCACTTCTGAGGCCAAACGAATGAAAAAGCTTTTTCGCAACCATCCGATCTCTGCGTTCTGCCTTCTTTTCTGCACACTCCTGACGACACCGCTGGTCCGGGCGCAGCAGACGCTCGGGACCATCAACGGAACGGTAACGGACATTTCCGGCGCCGCGATGGCCAACGCCACAGTGACCGCGGTGAGCGTACAGACAGGGCTAACGCGGTCGACGACAACGTCGAAGACCGGATACTGGGAGATCCTGAACCTGCCGGTGGGCACCTACAAGGTGACGGTGACCGAGGCGAACTTCGAGACGGTAAACTATCCGGCGATCGAAGTGCAGGAAATGCAGGCCAAGACGCTGAACGCGTCGATGCAGCCAGGAAAAGTGACCGAATCGGTGACGGTTACTGCGAATCCGCTGCTGAACGCGACGGATACGACGAACGGATACACGCTGGACAAGACCCAGATCGAGGCGACGCCGCTGGCGACAGGCAGCTTTACGCAGCTGGCGATTCTGGCGCCGGGCGTGAATGCCGAACTGCTGAGCGGGATCGACACGAATGCCGGGCTGGGCAACCAGAACATCTGGGCGAACGGGCAGCGTGCCACCAGCAACACGTTTCAGGTAAACGGCACGGACGTGAGCAACATCTTCAACGGCATGAGTTCGAGCGGAGATGCGTCGCAGCGGTACAACTTCAACATCGGTGGCGGGAGCACCTCAAGTTCGTCGTCGGCCGGTACGGCTGACATTGGCGGCGCCTCGCAGACGAGCACTTCCGTTTACGGCTCCAACGGCAACAGCCTGCCTTCGCCTCCGCCGGAGTTTCTGCAGGAGGTGCGCGTAAACACGTCGATGTACGACGCGCAACAGGGCGAGACGGCCGGCGCGCAGATCGACGTGAACACCTCGACCGGAACGAACAAATTCCATGGACAGGTGTACGGAAGCTTCGCCAACAACTCGCTGAATGCCGATCCGTTCTTCTTCAAGCAGGATTATCTGCTGTCCGCCGATGGAGTCGGCGCATTTCCGGCATCGCTGGCTAACCCCGCACTGCATCGCTGGACCACGGGCGCAACGGTAGGCGGGCCGATTCTCAAGAACAAGCTGTTCTTCTTCGCGGCCTACCAGCGGCTATATGACTCAGACGATTCGACCGGGCTTTCGCAGATGACGGTTCCGACGGGGCTGACGGACGACCGCTCAGCGGCGGGACTGACGGCGGCAGCGACGAGCTGGAATAGCGGAAAGGCGTACACCGGGGCGATCAGCCCCATCGCGCAGTCGCTGCTATCGGCGAAATTGCCGAACGGGAACTACCTGGTCCCGTCGAACCAGGTGCCGACGCAGCCTTACCAGTATGGTGTTCCCAACGTGACGCTGCTTGGGACGTCCATGCTGACGGGCAACCAGGGAACGGGATCGCTGGACTATCAACTGAGCAACATCGATCGCGTATCGGCGAAGTACTACTACCAGGATGATCCGGCTTCCCGGCTTTTCGGCGTGTCGCAGGTGGGTGGATTTCCGCAGTCGCAGAACAACGGTGCGCAGGTCGGATCAGTGAGCAACACGATCGTCCTTGGGTCGAAGATCAACTGGGTCCAGACGCTGGGGTATTCGCGGAGCTACAGCTACAGCTACTACACGCAGACGGTGGACCCGGGATCGAACTTCGGGGTAGGCACGGGCGCGAGCGGGGGTTATGCTCCTGGCCTGCCTGGCCTGCTGATCAGGGAGTTCGCCACCAACAGCACAGTAGCCCCGGCGCTGAAGGTTGGTCCTTTCAGTTCGTTCGCAAACATCGGCTATTCCCAGAACCGGCTGAATCCGTCATCGAGCGTGGTGTTCACAATGGGCAGGCACACCATTCTGGCGGGGGGGGGATACAGTTACACGCAGCTGAATATCGATAACAACCGGACGGGCATCGCGCAGGTGACCAGCTCGACGTTCCAGAAATTCCTGGCGGGCTCGGTGCACAGTTCGAGCGTGCTGGAAAGCATCGATCCAACGAACGGGAAGAACCTCGCGGACCGCTACTACCGGACGAATGAAGTTTCCGGCTTCGTGCAGGACAAGTGGCAGGCGCTTTCGAACCTGAGCATCACCGCGGGCGTGCGCTACGACTATCACGGCGGGCTGACGGAGAAATACGGGGACATCTTCAATTTCGATCCGAGCGCCTACAGTGTGACCGGCACGACGACGACGGGCTTCACGGTGAATAACCCAGGGTTCGTGATTGCCCACAACAATAAATACAATCCGACGGCGGGGGTGAGCGATTCGACGCTGACGGGCAGGCAGTGGGGCGTGTCGCCGCGCATTGGATTCGCGTGGGCGCCGAAGATGAATCACGGCAATCTGGTGTGGAGCGGCGGATTCGGTCTTTATTACGACCGCGGCGAATACTTCAGCTATTTGTCGCAGCCGGCGGGCAGCGGCAACGGAGGACCGTTCGGGGTGACGGAGTCGGCTCCGCTGGCCAGCTATGTGGTCGGCACCGGGACCACATTGGCGAATCCGCTGGGCGGCGCGCTGACGGCGTCCACCTACATCCCGCCCAGTTCCAACCCGGGAACGATCAAGGCGGCGCTGCAGAACACGCTGAACGGGATGACGGGGCAGAGCAAGTACTACGGTCCGAACTGCGGCGGAGTCGACAATCAGGAAGGCTACACGGATTGCCCGGATGCTCTGAATTTCGGGGCCTACGACAAGAACAACGTTCTGCCGTACACGATGAACTTCACGCTGAACGTGCAGTGGCAGCTGAGGCCGGATCTGATGGTCAAGGTTGGCTACACGGGCAATCGAGGGCGACATGCGGTGATCCCGATTCCGTTCAACGAGCCGCTGCTTGCCACGGCGAGCAATCCGGTGCACGGCGAGACGGCCAGCTACGGATTCGAAGTGCTGAACCAAAACAGTGAGTCGGACGGTTACGATTACGATCCGATTCCGGGTGAGCCATGGAACACCGAGGACGGCGGTAATGCGGACTTCCGTGCGCCCTATATTGGCTACAGCCCGAACGCGGCGTTCTTCGAGACCTCAGGCACTTCGGCTTATGACGCTCTGGAGACGCACCTGGAGAAACGGCTGTCGCACAACGTGCTGGGCGGCGTGAGCTACACGTTCAGCCATACCTACGATGAGCAGAGCGACATCGGGCTGTTCTTCACGGGCGACAATCCGAACAAGCTGCGCGACTCGTACGCTCCGGCGGATTTCGATCGGACGCAGGTGCTGACCGGCAACTTCGACGTCGCCGCGCCCAATGCGGCGAAACCGGAAACGCTGCTGTCGTATTTCACCAATGACTGGCACCTGAGCGGGCTGGTTGTGGCGCAGAGCGGCGAGCCGTATTCGCTGTATGAGTTCTATGGAGCTGTGGGGAGCATCTTCTTCGGCGATTTTCCAACGCTGATGAATCCGGTGCTGCCGATCGCGAACCCCAGCAATCCGAAATCGGCCTTGACCGGGCATTCGGGTGCGTTCCGGTCAGGCAGCAGCTACATACCGGCGATCGATCCGAGCCAGATTTCGATCCACTATCTGGCGCCGGGCGTGGATGGGATTCCGGTTTCGACCGGGAGCGAGCCGCAGGACATTTACGAAACGGACTTCGCGCCTGGACAACGCAATCTGTTCCGGCAGGCATTCCAGAAGCGGGCGGATGTGTCGGTGCGCAAGCAGTTCCGGCCTTCAGAGAAGCTTACGCTCGAATACCGTTTCAACGTATTCAACCTGACGAACACGACGAGCCTGGACGTGCCGCAAAACCAGACGGAGATTCGACAGGCCGATGCCTGCTCGACATCGGCGTACGCGATCTCCTACAACAACTGCGCAGCAGGCTACGTGAACTATGGGCAGATCGCGACGAGCAACAGTGCCACCGACCAGCAGTCAGCACTGACCAATCTGGATCAGCTGCCGTATCACAATGGGTCGGGCAAAACGACCACAATTCCGACCATCCTGCCGGCGGGGACGCTCTCCTGCTCGTCGGCGACGGTCACGGGGGGGTGCCCGAATAACGGCGCCAATTTTGGCTCAGTCACGGGCACAATTGGCGGATCACGCGTGGTCACGATGGATCTGCATTTCGTGTTCTAAAAAGGTCGCCGTTTCGCCAGAGGGCCCCGAAAACGGGGCCCTTCGCTTTTTTGGCGGATTGCGGCGTCTTCCACAACCGGCAGAACTTATTTTTACGGGGCGGCACCAAACCGTGCTGTAATCACCCCTTAATAGTTCTGTGCAAGGCTGATTCCTCTGATCCGGCAGCAGTTCCACGAGCTCACAGCACGTTGATGCAGGGTCCGCGTGAAGGATAGGGTGTCCCTGCTGGCGAGGGTC
>JBEKIN010000078.1:0-15469 GCA_050011735.1 Acidobacteriaceae bacterium
AACTCCCCCAGCGAAACATGGTGCGAGCAGGAGCAAGTCACCAGCCGCCCTCCTGGCCGCAGCATCTTTAGCGCCCGCAGGTTCAGCTCGCGGTAGCCGCGCAGTGCCCCCTCCACCGCCCGCTTTGTCTTCGCAAACGCCGGCGGATCGAGCACGATCGTGTCGTACACCGACCCCGCATCGCTCCAGTCCCGCAGCAACGCGAAGGCATCCGCCTCCACCCAGTCGACCTCGGAGTTTCCGAGCACCGCCCGATTGATCTCCAGGTTCTTCTCCGCCACTTCGAGCGCCGCCCGCGAAACATCCACTCCCGTCACACGCGGGCATACCTGAGCCAGATGAAGCGCAAACCCGCCCTGGTACGTGCACACATCCAGCGCTTCGCCCTGCGCATAACGCGCCGCAGCAGCATAGTTCTCCCGCTGGTCCAGAAACGCCCCCGTCTTCTGCCCGCTTGTCGCATCGAAATGAAATCGCAGCCCGTTCAGCCGAAAAACCGTGCTCGTCACCGGCTGCTCGGCATCCCGCGCGAACAACGTCGCCGACGCCGGCACGCTCAGCTGCTCCAGTTCGCGAATCCTCGGGTCCTCGCGCTCCAAAATCGTCTCGAGTCCGCCCGTCTCCGGCCCAACCGCTTCCCGAATCGTCTCCGCGACCGCGCGGCGCACCGCATCGCTATCCAGCGCCTTCTGTCGCAGCTGCACGATCACCAGCGCCGCGTATTTGTCCACTGTGATTCCCGGCAGTTCGTCCGCCTCGCTGAACACCAGCCGGCAGGCATCATTGTCCTGATCCAGCAGCGGCCGTCTCCGCACAATCGCCGCCCGCAACCGCTCGCGCAGCAGCTCCAGCCATTTGGCTTCCGTTATCAGATCCTGTGACACCAATCGCAGCGCGATTTCCGACGCCGGACTATACAATCCCGTCCCCAGCAAAACGCCTCGCCGATCCGTCACCGCAACCAGCCCCGCGTTCAGCTCGCCCGGCCACTCCTCCACGTCGGACCTGTACACCCACACATGCCCCGCCCGCAGCCGGTCCGCCGCCCGTCGCGTGATCCGAACAGCCCCGCCAATCTCCGGCTCCAAATCCCTGGTCGACGCTGAATCCAGACTGCGATCCTCGGGCACTTTCGCGACGCCGTGCGCTTTGGGCTCCGCGCCGGCCGCTTTTCGTTTAGATTTCGAGAGAGATTCGCGTCTGGGGTTGTTCGGCATCTGAATTCTGCAAAGGTCTGCTCGGCCCTGGAACAATGTGCCGAGCCAGCAACTCATCTTCGCACAGCGGAAAGGAGCATACTTGTCAGGCCATCTCTGGCGCGTCGCCCCATGGCTCCTGCTCTTACCGCTCTCGGCGGCCAGCGCGCATGCACAAACATCTCCGGCAATTCAAACACCGCAACCTTCCCCGGCGACGCAAACCGGGCACGCTGCCGACTCCTCCTCCGCTCCCGCAACACAAACGACGCCTGCGGGCGCCCACCTCTCACCATCTCCCCCCGCGTCCGCCTCCAGCTCAGCGCCCCCCACTCCGCCCCCTGTTCCGGTCCAAACTGAAATCGGCCGCATCAACGGCGCGTCCTTCCGCATCGACATCCCCAAAAACTGGAATCGCGGCCTCGTCCTCTACTTCCACGGCTACGAGCCGACCCCGCAGACCTTCGATCCCAAATATCCGCCCACGCGCATCCTCCAGGAAATCCTCAATCGCGGTTACGCGGTCGCGCGCTCTGGCTACGCTGTCGGCGGATGGGCCGTCCCTCAAGCCGCCGCCGAAGCCGAAGCCCTCCGCCGCTACTTCCGCAAAAAGTACGGCGCGCCCCGCGAAACTTTCCTGATGGGTCACTCCATGGGTGGCCTGCTCACCGTCATGGCCCTCGAAGAGAACACGAAAGATTATGCCGGCGGCCTCGCCCTTTGCGGCGTCCTCGCCCCAGCCGACCTCATCATGCAACGGGCTTTCGCGGAGCGCGTCGCCTTCGACGCCTTCTTCCCTGGTATCCTCCCCGACGTCGAGCACGTCCCGCCCACCTTCATGATGAACGACATCCCCACCATCACCAGCGTGCAGAAGAGCCTCGACGCCAATCCCGATCAGGCCGCGCTCGTCCGCGAGCTCGCCAATATCCACACCAACCGCGGCCTCGCCGATGTTCTCGTCTTCAACACCTTCGTCATCGAGGACCTGCGCCTCAAATCCGGCGGCAATCCTTTCGACAACCGCAACCTCGTCTACAGCGGCACCGACAACGATGCCCTGCTCAACCAGCGCGTCCACCGCTACGCCGCCGACCCCAACGCCGACCGCTTCCTCGCCAACTGGTATTCGCCCAACGGCTACCTGCACCGCAAACTGCTTGAGGTCCACACCATCTACGACCCCCTCGTCCCCGCCTCCACCACTGGCTGGTACAACGAACTCACCCGCCGCCTCGGCAACGGCGACCAGTTCGTCGAACAGTACGTCGACCGTGACGGCCACTGCAACATCACCGCCGACCAAACCGGCCTCGCCTTCGATGAGCTACTAGCCTGGGTTCACAACAACCAGCGTCCAACCCCCGGCCTGCTCCCCGGCAGCCCGCCACCCCCCGAAAAGAACCCACCCAAACCGAAAAACTTAGGCAAACCGGAGTGAATCGGCTAAGCTGGAGCAAGAACGTCATGACTGAGAGGCCAGACAGTAGCAAGCCGTCTGAAGCACCCGCTGACCGCCTGCCCCGTGCGAGGTCTGCTGAAGAGGCTTGCGCCAACCTGGAGAAGCTGGGGATAACCGAAGATGACGTCGCCGACGCCGTCCGCTGGGCCCGTTCGAACCCGATTGGCGACTCAGAAAGATGGAACTCGAGCAAGTCGTAACTGACATTTCGGCCGCACTCCTAGCCGTCGATCGCCGCGGAACACCATTCAAGCAATTCCAAGCGGGCGTCGGACCCTTTGGAGAGCCTCAGCTGGTGGGCGCTGTTAAGACCTACCTCAATGGCCTGCCCGCGTATGGGAAATCCGTCGTGACCAAGAGGACGCCCGACTTGTTAATCCGCGGGCAGTGGTCTCTCGAGTTCAAGATTGCTCGCCCATTTGGAGACAACGGGAAGGAGGCCGAAAATTGGTCGGTGAATCTACTTCACCCTTACCGTGGCAACGTTAGCGTTATTGGGGATTGCCTCAAACTCGAAGCGCTCGACGGTCCTGAACGCCGAGCTGTTGTCGTGGTCGGATACGAGCATACCCCGCCAAAAATCCCTCTGGGGCCTTTGATCGACGCGTTCGAAGTTGTGGCCACTCAAGTAGCTAAAGTCCGAATTGGGCCTCGGATACAAATCGTCGAGCTCGGCCTGTGCCATCCCGTCCATCAGCAACTCATAATTGCCGCTTGGGAAGTCTTCCCGCATTCATAAAGCGCCCTGCGCCGCTGCAGTTGATGCTCCCCTTGTAACTCCCGCATATAATGGGTCATGGCGAGTGTTCAGCCCACCACGCTCCCCGTTGAGCGGGTCTCTGACCTGTTCCGGGAGAAGTTTGGCCGCCTTCTGGACACCGTCCACGCCAACCGTCCCTCCGACGACACCGACATCATCCGCCAGGCCTGGAAGTTCTGCCTCGAGCACCATGCCGGCCAGCTCCGCGCCTCCGGCGAGCCCTACGTTCTCCATCCGCTCGAGGTCGCCCTCGTCCTCGCCGAGATGAAGCTCGACTCCACCGCCATCGCCGCGGGCCTCCTCCACGACGCCGTCGAAGACACCCCCGTCACCACCGAGGACATCGTCTCCAAATTCGGCGAGCAGGTCGCCCACATCGTCGAGGGCGTCACCAAAATCGACAAAATCCAGTTCGCTAATCGCGAAGACCGCCAGGCCGAAAACGTCCGCAAGATGCTGCTCGCCATGGTCAGCGACGTGCGCGTTGTCCTCATCAAGCTGGCCGACCGCCTGCACAACATGCGCACCCTCGAGCACCTCCCGCCCGAGCGCCAGCGCGCCATCGCCCGCGAAACCCTCGACATCTACGCGCCCCTTGCGCATCGCCTCGGCATGGGCAAACTTCGCGGCGAGCTCGAAGACCTGGCCTTCCGCTGGGTCGACCCCATCACCTGGGAGCAGCTGCACGAGGCCGTCGAGGCCCGCCGCTCCGAAGGCGAGCAGTTCCTCGCCGGCGTCGAAGGCCTCCTCTCCGAGCGCCTCCACGAGAACAACATCAAAGCCCGCGTCGAGTGGCGCATTAAGCGCCTCTACAGTATCCACTCCAAGCTCGTGAAGTCGCAGACCTCCATCGATCAGGTCTACGATCTCCTCGCCCTGCGCGTTGTCACTTCCAGCGTGCAGGATTGCTACGCCGTCTTCGGCATCATCCACAGCATCTGGCGTCCCGTCCCCGGCCGCATCAAGGACTTCATCGCCATGCCTCGCCCCAATTTGTATCAGTCGCTGCACACAACCGTGATGGGCGAAGGCGGCCACCAGTTCGAAGTCCAGATTCGCACCGAGGAAATGCACCGCATCGCGGAAGAGGGCATCGCCGCCCACTGGAAATACAAATCCGGCGGCTCGCCCGTCAGTGCCCGCGACGAGCAGCGCCTCGCCTGGGTCCGTCAGCTTGTCGAGTGGCAGCGCGACATGACCGACCCCAACGAGTTCCTGTCGACCCTCAAAATCGACCTGTTCCCGGAAGAGGTCTACACCTTCACCCCCAAAGGAAAGGTCGTCGTCGTTCCCCGCGACGGCACCCCCATCGACTTCGCCTACACCATCCACACCGAGGTCGGGAACACCTGCGTCGGCGCCCGCGTCAACGGCCGCATGGTCCCGCTCCGCACCAAACTCCGCAACGGAGACATCGTCGAAGTCATCACCCAGAACGGTCACACTCCCAGCCGCGACTGGCTCACCTTCGTCAAGAGTCCCCGCGCCCGCAACAAAATCCGCCACTGGCTCAACGAGCACCAGCGCGAGCGCGCCATCGAAATCGGCCGCAAGCTTCTCGAACGCGAAGCCCGCAAGTACAAAGTCGGCCTTTCTCAGTTCGAAGAGTCGGACTACGCCCGCGTTGCCGCCGACTACAGCGTCGCCACGCCCAACGACTTGTGGTCCGCCATCGGCTTCGGCAAATATTCCGCGCGCCAGGTCCTCAACCGCCTCGCCCCAGGCCTCATCCATCAGCCGCCGGAAGCCGAAGCCACGCCCGCCACTCCCGGCGCCGACGCGGTCCGTCGTGTGGCCGCCACCAGCGGCTCCGACTCACTCGTTGTCGAAGGCCAGAACGAGCTCCTCGTTTATCGCGCCCGATGTTGCAATCCTATTCGCGGCGAGGAGATCATCGGCTACGTCACCCGCGGCAAGGGCGTCGCCGTCCACGCCCGCAGCTGCCCCAACGTGCAGAACCTTCTCTACGAAGCCGACCGACGCATCGCGGTCGAATGGGCCCGCGCCGCCGATGACACCGCGGGCGCGAAGCAAACTTACCCCGTCCGCTTCACCGTCCATTGCGACGACCGCGCCGGCATGCTCAAGGAAATCACCGCCGTCATCAGCGACGAGAACACCAACATCCGCACCATGGAAACCCATCTCGGCGACGCCGGCGACGCGCAAATCGAGTTCGTCATCGACGCCGAAGACGTCCGCCACCTCACTCGTCTCGTCCAGGCTCTGCGCCGCCTGCCCGGCGTCCGCGATGTCCAGCGCTCCCAAAAACTCTAAATCTGCGCCACCGGCGGTATCATTTCCGCATCGCCGACCGGCGGAACTTTCTCTTTCCGCCCCACAATCCACACCCCTGCCAGCACCAGCAGCCCGCCTGCAATTTCCATCGCCGACATCCGCTCCCCAAAAATCAGCCACGCAAACACCGCCGTCATCGGCGCAATGGTCAGCCACAGGATCGACGTCACCGTTGCCGGCAAATGTCCCAGCGCATACGTCAGCCCAAAATACCCGCCCACCTGGCAAAACAGGCCCAGTCCCAGCAAAGCCCACCATGAACCGGCCTCCGGCACGGCGAGTGAAATATGCGCCCCCACAGCCCAGATCAGCAGCGTGACCGCGCTCGCGGTCGTCGACAGCACCAACAGCATCGCTGCATCGACCTTCTCCCGCAGCCGTCCCGTGATTACCAGGAAAAGTGCAAAGCAAACCGCCGCCAGCACCGCCAGCCCATCCGCGTGCGTGCGAGCGAGAGCATGGCGCAGATCGCCCGCGACGATCAAACAACTCCCGGCCAGACTCACCAGCAGCGCTGTCCAGAACCGCCCCGACGGCAGCTTCCGCGTCATCACCCAGGTGAAGAGCCCCACAAACAACGGAGCAATGTTGCTTAGGAACGTCGCGTTCCCCGCCGACGTATGCATCACCGCGACGTTCCAGAATCCAACGTCGCCCGCGAAGAACGCGCCTCCGGCAGCCGCGATCCACAACGTCCTGGCCCCCAGGCCCCGCGCCGATTTGCGGAAGAAAGGAACCAGCGGCCACAACACCACTGCCGCGATCGCCATGCGATAAAACGCCGAACTCACCCCCGGCATCCGCGCCCAGCGCACAAAAATCGCCGACCACGAAATCGCCACGATGCCGCCAGTCAGCCCAAAAAACGCGGCAATCCTTCGTTCGGTCTGCATGAACCTATCGTATGCGAGTCGCTCGGTGCCGCCTCGCACCGGCCCTGATCTCTAATCTCCAAACTCTAATCCCTAAACTCTAAACTCTGCCTTGCTTCCCGCCCTTCGCCCGCACCACCACCTCAATATTCCCCCGCGTAGCATTCGAATAAGGACACGCCCGATGCGCCGCCGCCACCAACTCCTCTGCGCTCGCCTGATCCTGCTCAGGAATCGTCACATCCAGCTCCACACGCAGCGTGAACCCCTCGCCGTGGCCTTCATCGAACGGCCCCACGCCAACGCGCGCCCGCACGCTCACCACGCCCGTCTTCTTCCCTGCCTGCTGCGCTATGTACTCGACCGCGCCGCCAAAGCAAGCGGCATACCCGGCCCCAAATAGCTGCTCGGGATTCGTCTTGTCGCCCTTGCCGCCCATCCCCGGCGGCAGCGCCAGATCCAGATCAAGCAATCCGTCCGAGCTGCGCACATGCCCGTGCCGCGCACCTTCCGCCGTCACATCCGCTGTATAAAGAACCTGCATCGCGATCGAAACCCTCCACAGAGATTTTCGCTCATGCAACGCAATGTCGTGTCAAACTACAGCGTCAAATTTCCAACAACGTCTCTCGTCCCTGCACCCAGTACCCTGCTTTACTCAGTCCGAAGCGCCTGCATCGGATCCAGCCGCGAAGCTCGCCACGCCGGCATCAAACACGCCAGCGCCGCAACCACTAACAGCGTCCCTGACACCACCACAAACACTGCAGGATCGTAGGGCCGCGTCCCGAACAGCAGCGACGCGATCAGCCGCGTTACCCCCACGCTCGCTGCCAGTCCCAGCGCCAGGCCCCATAGCGCCGGTCGCAATCCGTCCCGCAGCATCTGCCGCATGATCTGCTCCCGCGGCGCGCCCAGCGCAATGCGAATCCCAATCTCCGTCGTGCGTTGTGCCACCATGAACGACAGCACGCCAAACAACCCCACCATCGCCAGCAGCAGCGATAACACCGCAAACGCCATCAGCAGCGTCGCGTCGAACCGCGCACCCAGCGTCGACTCCCCAAGCACCTGCTCCATCGTCAGCACATTCGCCACCGGTAGCGACGCGTCCAGCCCGGCGATGACTTTCTGAACAGGCAGCGCCAATGCTGAGACCCTGCCCCTGCCCCGCACCACCAGCGCCACACTCCGTTGGTCGCCGCTGTAGAGCGGGTAGTAGATCGCCGGAAATGGATCGAGTGCCAGTTCGTCCCGTGTGTTGCCCACCACGCCCACGATACGCAGACTCTGATCCGGAAAGACCCCGCTCACTTCGATGTGCCGCCCGATCGGATCCTCGTTCGGGAAATATTCACGCACCAGCTCCCGATTCACCACCACCACCTGCGCATGATCCAGCCGCTCACTGGCTTCGAGACTCCGCCCCTCCACCAACGGAATCTGCATCGCCTCGAAGTATCCTGGATCCGCGAAGCGCGTCAGTGCGTCGAGCACCTGCCCGCGCGGCAGGGGCGGGTGCTCCTTGATGATGAAAACATCGTCGCGGTGCCGCCCCTCGCCTGGAACGACGTTTGTCAGGCCTGCCGCCTCCACGCCCGGCAGCGAACGCACGCGACTCAGCAGCTGCTCGAAGAACGCCAGGCGCTGATCGTCCGTACGATAGCCGTTCTTCGGCAGGCTCATCTCCATCGTCAGCACGTTATGCTGCGCAAAACCCAGATCTGCCGCGCGCAGTTGTTGGTAACTCCGCAGCAGCAGCCCCGCACCGATCAGCAATACCACCGTCAGCCCCACTTCGACCGCCAGCAGCACCTGCCGCAGCCGCGCCCGCCCGCGCCCACCGCTGTGCGATCGTCCCGACTCCTGCAGAGTTGTCAGCACCTGCGTGTCGCGTGACGTCAGCGCGGGGATCAAACCGGCGAGTAACCCGCAGCCCAAAATCGCCGCCAGTGCAAACGCAATTACTGCCCAGTCCATGTGAATCCCGTCTGCGCGCGGAATATCGTCGCGCGTGCTGATCAGCCAGCGCAGGATCCCCTCCGCGAACAGCATCCCCAGCACTCCTCCCGCTCCGGCCAGAATCGTGCTCTCCACCACCTGCTCCCGAATCAGTCGCATCCGGCTCCCGCCAAGCGCCATCCGGATCGCCCCCTCCTTGCTGCGCGTCGCCGCCCGCGCCACCAGCAGGTTCGCGATGTTCAGGCACGCAATCAACAGCAGGCACCCAGTCGCGCCCAGCAGCGCGTACAGCCCCGTCTTGATTTCGTACGTCTCCGCATCCACCAGCGGCCGCAGATTCACCGCATCATTCACCGGCCCGTCCGGGTGCTCCCGCCGTATCTCCCTCTGCAGCGCGTTCAGCTCGGCGCTGGCCTGCTGCATCGTCACTCCCGGCCGCAGGCGTCCCACTACATCGAAATTGTGCGCTTCGAACAGCTGCATCAGAAACGGCGATTTCTCGTGATACAGCGGAGTCCACAGCTGCACTTCGGCATCCGGCCACGTGAACCACGCTGGCAGAATCCCGACCACCGTGTAGGACTTCGCGTCGATCAGAATGTTCCTTCCCACGATGCCAGGATCGCTGCCGAAGCGCCGCTTCCACAGTCCCCACGACAAAACCACCGTCGCATTCGCGCCCGGCTGATCGTCGCTCGAGGTGAATAACCGCCCCAGCGCCGGTCGCACCCCCAGCAACGGGAACAAATTCCAGCTCGCAGTTTCCGCATGGACAACTTCTGGCAGCTGATTGCCGCTGCCCGCCAGGTTGTATTCCATTGAGTCGTCAATGGCCATGCCGGAAAAACTCTGCGCATGCTCCTTCCAGACGCCAAAGCATCCGCCTGCGACGATGTTGTCCTGATAGCTCCCGTCGGATTGCGCCTCGAAGATTCCGACCAGCCTGCCCGCTTCTGCAAACGGCAACGGCCGCAGCAGCACGCTCCGCACCAGCGTAAAGAGAGCCACATTCGCGCCAATGCCCAGCGCCATCACCAGAATCGCAGTCAGCGCGAATCCCGGCGAGCGCAGCAGCGTCCGCGTCCCGATGCGCGCATCGCGCCCCAGCGCCTCGAGGCCGTTCCAGCCCCACGTCTCCCGTGCCTGCTCACGCAGCACCGCCGGATTTCCAAAGCTCCGCAGCGCCGCCTGCCGCGCCTCTTCCGCCCTCATGCCCGCCGCACGGTTCTCCGCGATCTGCTGCTCCAGATGAAACTCCAGCTCCGATTCCAGTCGTCCGGCTTCCCGCCCGCGATGAAGGAACATCTGTAACCGCATCCGTATCTTTTCCGCCCACCGCATCGCCTGTCTCCCCCGCTACCAACTACCAGCCACCCGCTACCGGCTGCTCTATGCGCCCGCTATGACCAGATCAATCGCCGCCGACAGCCGGTTCCAGTTCGCCGTCTCCTCTTCCAGCTGCTTTTTCCCCGCCGCTGTCAGCGCGTAGAACTTCGCCTGCCGTCCCGTCTCGCTTTCCGCCCACTTCGCGCGAATCCACCCCTGCTGCTCCAGCCTGTGCAGCGCCGGATACAACGATCCCTGCTGCACCTGCAGCACCTCATGCGAAATCTGCTGGATGCGCTTCGCGATCGCCCAGCCGTGCATCGGCTCGGGCGCGATGGTTCGCAGGATCAGAAGATCGAGCGTTCCCTGCACCAGATCGTTCGGTTTCGCCATACTATGATTATCTACACGACGAGTTGTAGACCGTCAAGGCATCGCGATTTTTGCCCGAAGCAGCACGAACTCAAAGAGCCTGGATGATAAACCTCGTTCGCTGGACGTTAGTCATCAGTCGCTTAGACTGGCCTGATGCTGGCTGTGATCATCGGAGCGGGGATCGGCGGCCTTGCCGCTGCCGTGGCCCTGCGCAAGGTGGGCGTGGAAGTTCTGGTCGTCGAGCGCGCTCCTGCGATTCACGAGATCGGCGCCGGTCTCTCCATCTGGCTGAATGCGATTCGTGCTCTTCGTGAGCTCGACGTGGATTCCGCTCTGGCGCCTTGCTCCTCAGTGGTCGAACGGATTCTTTCGCGGACCTCGTCGGGGCGTCCCATCGGGATCATCGATCTCCGTAATCTCAGCGGCGACGTCGGCATCGCCTGCATCTGCGTTCATCGCGCAGACCTCCAGCATGTGCTGCTCGAGGCACTTCCGCCGGGCGCAGTGCGAACAGGCTCGAATTGCGTCGCCTTCGACGGCACGGACGCGATCCTTGCCAGCGGCGAACGCATCTCTGGCGATGCGCTCATCGGCGCGGACGGCATTTCCTCCGTGGTACGGGCTGCGCTTCATGGAGCACACCCGCCGCGCTATGCCGGTTACACCTGCTGGCGTGGAATTTGCAACAACGAAGATGTGCTCCCCGAACGCGCCGCGCTTCTGGTCACGGCTGCGGGGTCACAATTCGGCGCATGGCCATGCCGCCCCGGGCAAATCTATTGGTTTCTCACGAAGAACGCGCCAGCGGCAACCTGCCAAACTCGAACCGACGCTCTGGCCCTTTGCCGCAACTGGGCTCCGCCGGTTCCCCACATCATCGAAGCCACAGGTGACGATGCCGTCCTGCAGAACGACATTATCGACCGGCCGCCTCTGCGCGGGTGGGGTCGCGGGCCCGTCACGTTGCTGGGAGACGCGGCGCATGCTGCCACGCCGAACCTCGGCCAGGGAGCATGTCAGGCCCTCGAGGACGCCGTCACGCTCGCCCATTGTCTGCGGAGCGTTGCGCCGCCGGAGGCAGCACTTCGCGCGTACGAGAAGCTCCGAATTCCGCGCACTACCGCCGTCGTGAAAAACTCCTGGAAAACTGGACGAATGCTCCAGACCGAGCAACCGGCGCTCATCTCCCTGCGCAACTGGCTTTCGGCGACTTCTCTCGGCGCGCATCTGCAGAGGCAAATGTTCCGCGAACTTCTCGCATTCCGCGTCCCGAAGCTCTGATTCCGTTTCTCAGTCCCTGTCCCCCACTTGCCCTGACTCAATCTCTCGCAGCAGCGTCTCCAGCTCGCTCGGCAGCGGCGACGTCAGATGTACCGTCTCACCCGTCCGCGGATGCGCGAATTCCAGCTCCGCCGCGTGCAGAAAATTCCGATTGAGCGTCAGGCAATCCGGTTCCGGATACGTTCTCTGCCTCGAAGGCATCACCGTCAGCCGCGCCGGTGCCCCGTACAGCGTGTCGCCGACCACAGGATGCCCCAGCGACGCCAGATGCACGCGAATCTGGTGCGTGCGTCCCGTTTCGATGCGCACCGAAACCAGCGTGTATTGCCCAAAGCGTGAGCTGATCCTCCGCATCACGGTGTAGTGCGAAACCGCCGTGCGTCCCCCCGACCGGCGCGTGGTCATCCGTGTGCGCCGCAGTAAGTCCCGCGCAATCGGCGCGTCAATCGTCCCGCGATCCTGCTTCAGATGTCCGTGCACCAGCGCGATGTAGGTCTTGCGCATCTTTCGCTGCGCGAACATCCCCGCCAGCCGTGCGTGCGCTGCGTCGTTCCGAGCCACGATGATCAGCCCGCTCGTCTGCTTGTCCAGCCGATGCACAATCCCCGGCCGCTGATCGCCGCCCACCGAAGAAAGCGTCTGGTACCGGTGCAGCAGCGCGTTCACCAGCGTGCCGCCCTCACCCTCCAACGCGCCTGCTCCCGCGTGCACCGTCATCCCCGCGGGTTTATCGATCACCGACAGCTCGTCATCTTCATAGACAACCTGCAGGGGAATGTCCTCGGCAACAGCCTTCAGCGGCTTTGGCGTAGGATCGCCCAGCACCTCGACAGCTTCCCCGCCCCGCAATCGATACGACGCGCGCGGAGTCCCTCCCGCGATGCGAACCTTGCCCTGCTCCAGCATCATCTGCACGCGCTCCCGGCTCACCCCACTCATCTGTCCGGTCAGCCACGCGTCCAGCCGCTGCTTCGCTGCTTCTTCAGGAACCGTATAGGTAATCGTCATGGTTACGATTGACCCGTGGGCTTGCCCGGACCCGTTAGCCCCGGAATCCAGGAAGGCAGATTCGGCGACGGTGCAGGCGGAGCCGGCGCCGTCGAGGGAACCCATCCCCGCTGCACCAGCCAGTCCCGTAACAACGTGGGCCACGTCGAGAGCGGCCCATACGACCCGCACAATCCGCATCCATGATTGGCAAAGTCGAAGATGTGCAGCTCTGCCGGCACATGTGCCTGTTGCAGAGCCCGATAGAAATCCGCACTGTTCGCTGCCGGAACCGTCGGGTCATTCGTCGTCGCAAACAAAAAAGTCCCCGGCGTCTCCGCTGTCACCGCAAATTGATTCGAGTACCGCTTTTCGAGCGCCGGATCCACCACCGGCCCGAGCAAATTCATCCGCGACCCCGCGTGCGCCTCGGGCAGCTCCATGCTGATCACCGGATACGACAACACCATGAAATCCGGACGGCAGCTCTGCGCATCCACAGCATCCGGCGTCTTCACCGCAACCGCATCCCCGTCGCAATGCGTCCCCAGCGTCGACGCCAGATGCCCACCCGCCGAAAATCCCCAAACCCCCAGCCGGTGCGGATCGATGCCGTACTCAGCCGCGTGCGCGCGAATCAACCGCATCGCTCGCTGTCCGTCCTCTATAGGCACAGGGGAGTGATACGGCGCGACCCGGTAATCCAGCACGAACGCCGGAATTCCCTGCGCGTTCAGCCATGCCGCAATCTGCACGCCCTCATGCCCGATCGCCACGTGCTGATAGCCCCCGCCCGGAATCACCAGCACCGCCGTGCTCGTCGAGCGCGTCGCCGGCAGGAACGGATACAGCCGCGGCTTATCGGCCTCGCTCTCGCCCAGCGCGTCCGGCGCGCCATGCGGCCACAGAAATACCGGCTGCGGCATCCCCGCGGGCAACTGCCCCAACAATGACAAAGAAGCCCCCATCAGCAGTGAATAAACGTGCAGTCGCCACTTCATTGCGATCAGTATATGCAGCTCACCGCGAGGCTCGCGATCACACTTTTGAGGAGAGCCGTCCACGCAGCTGTCCTGTCCAGCGACACTCCCAGCCTCCGCCCCAGCTACTCATCGCGAAGCGCCCGAGCTGGATCGATCCGCATCGCACGCCACGTCGGCAGCAAGCATCCGCACAGCGCAACCGCGCCCAACACCGCGGCCATCGGCAACAACATTCGCGGATCGCTCCACGACACGCCAAACAAAAGCTCATGCGCCCAGTCGCTGCTGTTCACAACCCGCAGTGCGACAGCTACGACGACCGCCCCAGCCGCCACGCCAGCCGCAACCAGCATCGCGGCCCGCACCAGCACCAGCCATGCCACATCGCCCCGCGCCGCGCCAATCGCCATGCGCACGCCTATCTCCCGCGTCCGCGCCGTCACCATCGTCGCCAGCATCGAATACAACCCGACCCCCGTCAAAAACAGCGCTATCCCCGAGAACCCCGCTATCAGCCACGTCTCGAACCGTTGCGTCCCCGTCGCTTCGCCCAAATGCATCTCCATGCTCCGCGGGCTCAGCAGGAACAGCGCTGGATCGATCGACGTCACCGCCGCGGCGCTGGCCTTCACGTACTCCAGCGGATCGCCGCTGACACGCATGACCAGAAACGGCCGCATCAGCGCCGAAGCCTGTGCATACGGGAACACAGCGTACGGCTCCGGCGGATCGATCAGCGAATCCTGCTGCCAGTCCGCAATAACACCCACAATTTCCCGGTCCGCATCTCCCTGCGGGTCGATATACTTCGCCTGATTCCGCAACTCGCGCATATCCGGACGGATGTGCCTCCCGATGGGATCTCTGTCTGGGAAGAACCGCTTCACAAACGCCTGGTTCACCATCGCCACCAGCCGCGCGTTGGGATTATCGTCCGCGTTCGTGAACAACCGCCCCCGCATCAGCGGCACGCCTAAGGTCTCCAGGAAGCCGGGCTCCGCTTCGCCCACCTCGGTTCCCACCACGCCCTCCGGCGGATTCACTCGTCCGTCAATCTCCGTCGCCGCCCAGCCCGCGTATCCCAGCAGCGGCAGCGGATATCCCGCCGAAGCGCTGCGCACTCCTGGGATCGCCGCCAGCTTCGGAATCAGCGTGTGATAAAAAGCCGGCTTCCTCGCATCCGGATAACGCGCCTGCGTCAGCGGAAGATTGAATTCAAGCAGGTGATCGGCTTCAAACCCCACCTTCGCATCGCGCACGTTCACGAATCCGCGAATCAGAAACCCCGACCCGATCAGCAGCGCCACGCCCAGCGTCGTCTGCACCACCACCAGCGTGTTCTGCAGCCACCGCGTTCGCCGTCCCGCCGTCGCGTGCTGTCCCTGCTCGCGCAGCGCGGCGATCGGAGACATCCGCGTCAGCCTCCACGCGGGCAGAACGCCACTCACCAGCGCACTCAGCAACGCGATCCCCGCCGTGAAACACAGCACCCGCCAGCTCAGTCCCACCTCATGAATGCGCGGAATATCCCGGGGAATCAGGGAAAACGTCCATCGCAGTAGCCCCCATCCCAGCCCCGCTCCCAATACGCCGCCGCATGTGCCCAGCATCAGCGACTCCATCAGCAACTGCCGCCACACCCGCCAGGGTGATGCCCCCAGCGCCGTTCTCAGCGCCATTTCGCCTCTCCGCCGCATCGCCCGGGTTAGCATCAGCCCCCCCACGTTCGTGCAGACGATCAGCAGCACCGCAAGCACCGCCGCCAGCAGCAAATAGAAAAGGGGCCGCATGGACCCTGCCACGTCCTCCAGCTGCGAGCGCACGCCAACGGCGTTCTGATAGCGGATTTCCGGGTAGCTCTGTTCCAGCGCCCTCTGAATCGCGCTCAGGTCGGCGATCGCCTGTTGCTGTGTCACGCCCGGTTTCAGTCTTCCAATTACCTCTGCATCGCCCGGATCCCGCAGCTT
>JBEKIN010000079.1:0-15143 GCA_050011735.1 Acidobacteriaceae bacterium
AAGGCCCGCTCCGACGCCTACTTCGAAGGCGGCTACTGGCTCATCCTCTGGGATTTCCTCTACGCCTCGGCCATCATGCTCCTGCTCCTCAATCTGCGCTGGTCCGCAAAAATGCGCGACCTGGCCGCGCGCATCACGCGCTTCCGCTGGCTGCAAACGCTGCTCTATTGGGTGCAGTACCTGGTCGTCACCACCCTGCTCGGCTTCCCGCTCGAGTTCTATGAGAGCTACGTGCGCGAGCACAAATACGGCCTCGCCACCCAGACCTTCGGCCCGTGGATGGGCGATGAATTCAAAGCCTTCCTGGTCGGCTTGGTGCTCGGCGCTATCGCCGTCGTCATTTTGTTCGCTATCGTGCGCCGCCTCGCGCGCACCTGGTGGATCTGGGGAGCCGCCGCCACCCTCGCGCTCACCATCATCTCCGTCGCCATCGCTCCGGTCTACATCGTTCCCATCTTCAATAAGGTCCAGCGCCTCAACGACCCGAAGGTGACGGGGCCCATTCTGCGCATGGCCCACGCCAACGGCATCTCGACCAACGATGTCTATGAAATCGACGCGAGCCGCCAGACCACCCGCATGAGCGCCAACGTAAGCGGCTTCGGCAACACCATGCGCATCACCCTCAATGACAATCTGCTGCGCCGCGGCTCACCCGAGGAAATTCAGGCCGTCATGGGCCACGAAATGGGTCACTACGTCCTCAACCACATCCCCAAAGACATTCTGTTCATCGCCATCGTCGATGTGCTGTCGTTCGTCTACCTGTTCTTCGGATTGCAGTGGGCGCTGCGGCGCTGGGGCGACCGCTGGCAGATTCACGACGTCGGCGATCCGGCCGTCCTGCCCCTGGTCATGCTGCTGGCCGGCGTCCTGTTCTTCGTGCTCACGCCGATCATGAACACACAGACCCGCGTCGAGGAAAAAGAAGCGGACATGTTCGGCCTGAACGCCAGCCGCCAGCCCGACGGCTTCGCACAGGCAGCCATCCATCTCGGCGAGTACCGCAAGATGCGCCCCGGCAAACTGGAGGAATTTATCTTCTTCGACCACCCCAGCGGCTACAACCGCATTCACTCCGCGATGCTCTGGAAAAGCGAGAACCTGGAACTCTTCGAAAAGCAGCCCTGCGCAAGCCCAGCCTCACCGTCGAGCCAATAAATGCCTGCTGAGGCCTGTTTCAGACGTCAAACCCACCCTCGTCGGCGATCGCGTCAACGTCACGTGACCCATGAAGGATCCGCACCAGGACAACCTCATCCGCCCGTGGAAGGTAATAGATCGCATACCGCTCGCAAAACGTCACCCGTAGATCGTCTGCGAGCTCCGGACGTGGAGCGCCGGACAGCGGAAATCTCAATAGCTGATCGAATCGACTCTCGAATCGATGGAGGAGTTTCGTCGCAACGGCCTCGGAAGCCTCGTCCGTCACATAACTCCAGATCAGAGCCAGGTCTATTTTTGCTTTTTCCGTGAGGCGGATTTTGCGCGGTCGGCGGATAGCTTCCTCCCCAGCGCAATGATGCTCTCGGGATCGAACTCCGTCAGCCTGCCTTTGGTCACATCGGCCATTCCGCGGTCAATCTCTGCCTTCAACTCGGCGAACCTGCGCCGCTGCAGTTCGCGCTTCATCTTCCAGTCGCGCAGCGCTTCGCGGATCACCTCGCTGGTGGAAGCATAATCACCCTCATTCACCACGCCCTTCACCATCCCCGCCATCTCCGCAGGAAGCGTAATCGTCAGCCGTTCCACAGCTGCCATAGGCCTCTCCTCGTCCCATTATGCATACTTTATCATACTTATGAAGCACACCTCGTTCGCGGAATACTGGATGCCAACGTGAACCCACTTGCTTTCACCATAGAATCCCATCATGCCGCGCGCGCTTCCCTGTTCGCTCTTCACATTTCTAACGTTGATCTGCTCCGCGGCCGCTCTCGGCCAGCAAACCACAGTCCCCTTTCAATTCCAGGACAACCTCGTTCGCGTCCCCGTCACCCTCAACGGCCAGACCCTCGACGCCGTCCTCGACAGCGGCACTGGCGGCCTCGGCATTGACTACGCCTTCGCCCAATCTCTGCATCTCGACATCGGCGCCTCCATCGGCATGGTCCCCGGCGGCGGCCAGCCCGAGCCCATGTACCCGGTCATCCTCGACCACCTCGACTTCGGCCCTGAACATCTCTCCTTCACTCCCGCCATCGCCGTCGATCTCAGCCATCTCACCGCCTCTGCCGGATTCCCCGTTCACCTTCTGCTCGGCCTTCCCGTTTTCCGGCAGAACATTCTTCGCGTCGACTACCCTGCTCGCACGCTGACCTTCCTCGCCGCACCGGCACCCTGCGCCGATCCCATCCCCTTCACCCTCTATGGCGGAACTCCCCTCGTTGCGGCAACCGTTGTGGCCACGGCCGGTGGCGCCCCTAGGGCCCTCCATCTCATCGTTGATCTCGGCACCCGGCACGCCGCTGTGCTGCTGGGCGGCCCATTCCTCGAAACCGCCGATGGCCAGACGCTGCAAGCCGCGGGGCACGCCGCTCAGCTAGGCGCCGGCACGGGCGGCGCAGTCATGGGAACCTTCGCTTCCATGGCGGGCCTCACCGTCGGGAACCACCACTTTGCCAACGTCGCCACAGCCCTGACCCACCACGTCGGCATTCTCGAGAAGGGCGTCGCGGACGGCACCCTCGGCGTCCCCCTTTGGCAAACCGGCTCCGTCACCTTCGACTACCTTCACACCACCGTCTGCTTCGACCTGCCAAAATGAGCCGTCTTTCTTGCCTTCCCCGCCATTTTCCCTGATAATCAATATCTGCGCCCCAGGGGGCGCAGTGTCACCAGCACCACGGCCGGCGGGCAACATCGCCGCGCGGTGGGAGACGAGGAAGTATGGCAAAAGAAGGCAAGAACATAGAGAAGGCGCGCGCCCAGGTCGAAAAGCGCCCGTACCCCCTGCAGGAAGCCGTTCCGCTTCTCCAAAAGATCAAGTTCGCCAAGTTTGACGAGACCGTCGACCTGACCCTCCGTCTGGGCGTCGACCCGCGTCACGCCGACCAGATGGTTCGCGGCACCGTCGTCCTGCCCCACGGCCTCGGCAAGACCAAAAAGGTCGCCGTCATCACTACCGGCGACAAGCAGCGCGAAGCCGAAGCCGCAGGCGCCGACATCGTCGGCGGCGACGAGCTCGTCGAGAAAATTCAGAAAGAATCCTGGACCGACTTCGACGCCCTCATCGCCACACCCGACATGATGAAGTCCGTCGGCCGTCTCGGCAAAGTTCTCGGACCCCGCGGCCTCATGCCCAACCCGAAGACCGGCACCGTGACCAACGACGTCGCCGCCGCCATTCGCGAAATCAAAGCCGGCAAGGTCGAGTTCCGCACCGACAAGACCGCTCTCGTCCACGTCCCCGTCGGCAAAATTTCCTTCCCCGCGCAAAAGCTGGTCGAAAACGCTATCACTGTCATCACCAGCGTCGTCAAGGCCAAACCCTCGGCGGCCAAGGGAAAGTACATCAAGGGCATCACCATCAGCTCGACCATGGGCCCCGGCATCTCGCTCGACGGCGCCGTTGCGGAATCAGCCGGTAAAGCAGAGAGATCACTCTAAGCCAGCCAGCCTCTGGCGGCTGGCAAGGTAATTGAAGCGCTGGCCCTCGCGGGCCCACAAGAGATTCGGCTAGCGGCTGGAAGCTAGCAGCTAAAGGCAAACGTTATGGCACTGAGCAGGCAAAAAAAGGCGGAGAAGGTCGGCGAGCTCGCCAAAGAACTCGAGCAATCGACCAGCGCCATCGTCGGCACGTTCACCAAACTGACCGTGGCCCAGGATTTCGAGCTGCGCAAAACCGTTCGTAAAGCCGGCGGCCGCTATCGTGTCCTCAAAAACAAGCTGGCCGGACGTGCCGCTATGGGCACGAAGATCGAAGCGGCGCTGCAGGGGCTGAAGGGCGTTTCCTCCGTCGCCTACACCAGCGGCGATCCCGTCGCGCTCGCGAAGGCGCTCTCCGCCTGGGTGCAGGACAACGCGGAGTTCACCTTCAAGCTCGGCATCGTCGACGGCAAGGTCATCAACGTTGAAGAAGTCAAAGCTCTGGCCACCATGCCGGCCAAGGAAGAGATTTTCGCGAAGCTGCTCTTCCTTATTAACTCTCCGGCGCAGCGTTTGGTCACTGTGCTCAACGCCGCGGGACGCGACCTCGCAGTCGTCATCGACCAGGGTGTGAAGGAAAACAAGTTTGCTGGCGGCCCACTTCCCGCAGTTGGCGAAGCGGCCGCAGTTGAAGTTACGGAACAGGCTTCGGCCTGAGATTTGGTTTTTGCTACCGGCTACGGGCTACAGGCTACGGGCTGGCGAAGAACAAAAGATCAGCCGATCGCGCGGCCCCAAGGGGTGCCTGGTCTGGGGCACATCGGAACCCTCGAGGTAGTCAGAACGGCAACCACCGAGCGTAAGCGAGGTGGCGCAGTACAAAATTCAGAATCACGTGGAGAACAAAATGGCAGATCTGCAGCAGTTGGAAGAACAGATTGTCGGGCTGACCCTGCTGGACGCGGCAGCCCTCGTCAAAAAACTCGAAGAGCGCCTCGGCGTTTCAGCCGCAGCGGCCGCTCCGGTGGCCGTTGCCGGCGGAGCAGCAGCCGGCGCGGCAGCCCCGGCGGCCGTCGAGCAGACCGAATTCACCGTCACCCTCAAGGATGCCGGAGCCAATAAGATCAATACAATCAAAGCTGTACGCGAGGTCACCTCGCTCGGCCTCAAGGAAGCCAAGGACCTTGTCGACGGTGCTCCCAAGACCCTCAAGGAGAACATCAGCAAGGACGACGCCGAGGCCATCAAAAAGAAGTTCGATGGCGTCGCAACCGTCGAAGTCAAGTAGCCTTCAAGGGCTCGGCAAGCAACTTGCGTGCCAAAGCGGAACGCGCTATCATAGTTTTTGTGCGTTCCGCTCGGCTGCATTCCATCTTGTCGGTCCCGGGGCGTATTTCCGTCTTCCTGATCACCCACAAACCGCAGTAACGCCCGTCGTCGACGGGCACGGCAGCTTGTGCGCATGAAAGTTTGGATCGATGGAGGATATCTCCGGCAGAGATTTTGCCGGGCGTAATTGCAGGCCAGGCGGCGGACCTGCCCTTACGTATGAAATGAGTTGTCAGGCGGCGCGGGCGAAGGTTTTCAAGCGGCGGGAATCGAACATTCTGTCACTGTACAGTGCACAATTCGGTTGTGGCGCTCGTGGGACTTGTTGTCTCCGCGAGCGTGTTCCGCTTTCCCCGGCGCTTTCCTCTCGTCTCGCTTCCTCTTCTCCTCCGCCGCGTCATCGATGCCCCGCCCCGTCCTTTGTGTGACGGGCACCGGCAGGCAAACCGGCAGTTGCGTGGGCGGTCCACATTGCCCCCACAGCTGCCCAGGCAAACTGGGGTCCCCGGCGAACTTGTTCGCTGGGGCGGAAAGCGGAAGCGTAACCCCCTTACGCCCTTCCGCGCAAGAGAAAAACGGCACTGCACTCCACTTTTTGTGCTGCCGTAACCAAATACGTACGACGCGTTCCGAACGAGGCGGGATGCACCGTGCGCGGCAAATCCGATCAACGAGCCCCGCACGACCCGGCCGGCCGCTCGCATCTTCCTCGCTTTACGGGTCCTGAGGAGTAACGAATGCCTAACGAGAACCGCGCGGTCCGCAGCCGTCTCGACTTTTCGAAGATCCCAACCGCTATTCGCATTCCCAATTTGATCGAAGTCCAGCGCCGTTCTTACGAGCGCTTCCTCCAGATGGACAAGCTGCCATCGGAGCGCGACGACTCCGGCCTGCAGTCGGTTTTTACCTCGGTCTTTCCCATCACCGATTTTCGCAACATCTCCCAGCTCGACTTCGTCGACTTCGCTATCGGCAACTGGGAATGCAAGTGCGGGCACCTCAAGGGTCTCCATCACCTGCGCACCACCTGCGTCCATTGCGGCGCCATGGTCATCACCGATCCCTTCCACCCCGGCGACGTGCTCTGCCAGAAGTGCGGCACCTATAACAAGAACACGCCCGACTTCTGCAACAAGTGCGGCGACCCCGTCGGCCTGCAGCTCAAATACGACCAGGCGGAGTGCGAAGAGCGCGGCATGACTTACTCCGCGCCGCTCAAGGTCACCGTTCGCCTCACCATCTACGACAAGGATCCCGAGACCGGCGCGAAATCCATCCGCGACATCAAGGAGCAGGAAGTCTTCTTCGGCGACATTCCGCTCATGACCCAGAACGGCACCTTCATCGTCAACGGCACCGAGCGCGTCATCGTCTCCCAGCTGCACCGCTCGCCCGGCGTCTTCTTTGAGACGGCGAGCAACCGCACCTACTTCCTCGGCAAGATCATTCCCTACCGCGGTTCGTGGGTCGAGTTCGAGTACGACCAGAAGAACACCCTCTACGTCCGCATCGACCGCAAGCGCAAGTTCCTCGGCACCATCTTCCTGCGCGCGCTCGGCCTCAAGAGTGACGAAGAGATTCTCCGCACCTTCTACACCGTCGACAAAATCGTGGTGAGAGACGGCAAGCTCTTCTGGACCATCGATCCCAACGCTGAAAAGCCGACCCACCTGCTCGGCGCCAAGCCCGCCCACGCCATCGTCGCCAGGGGCGAAGAGATTGCCCACTCCGGCCGCAAGATCACGCCCTCCATCATGAAGGCCCTGCGCGCCGCGAAGGTCGCCCAGGTCGAAGTCGAAACGGCCGAGCTCGACGGCGCCATGACCGCTGCCGACGTGGTCGACACCTCCACCGGCGAAGTCTTCCTCGAAGCCAATCAGGAGCTCACCTCCGACAAGCTGCACAAGATTGTCGAAGCCGGCATTCCCTCCATCGAAGTCTTCTTCCCCGAGCGCGACGACATGGGCAACGTCATCACCAACACCCTGCGCCGCGACTCCGTCCGCAAGCCGGAAGAAGCCCTCATCGAGATTTACCGCAAGCTCCGCCCCGGCGATCCGCCCACCCTCGATACCGCGACCGCGCTCTTCGAAGGCATGTTCTTCGATCCACGTAAGTACGACTTCTCCCGCGTCGGCCGCCTCAAGTTCAACATCAAGCTCTACGAGAATCAGGACACGACCTCGCTCGACCATCGCACCCTGACTCCGGAAGACTTCTACGCCACCATCCGCTACCTGCTCAAACTGCGCCGCAACATCGGCAATGTCGACGACATCGATCACCTTGGCAACCGCCGCGTGCGCGCTGTCGGCGAGCTCATGGAAAACCAGTTCCGCATCGGCCTGGTCCGCATGGAACGCGCCATTAAAGAAAAAATGTCCGTGTATCAGGAAATGTCCACGGCCATGCCCCACGACCTGATCAACGCCAAGCCGGTCATGGCGGCCATCCGTGAGTTCTTCGGCTCCTCGCAGCTCTCGCAGTTCATGGATCAGACCAACCCGCTCTCCGAGATCACGCACAAGCGCCGCCTCTCGGCTCTTGGGCCGGGCGGCCTGTCGCGCGAGCGCGCCGGATTCGAAGTCCGCGACGTGCACCCCACCCACTACGGCCGTATCTGTCCCATTGAGACGCCGGAAGGTCCGAACATCGGCCTCATCAGCTCGCTGTCGTGCTTCGCCCGCATCAACGAGTACGGCTTCATCGAGTCGCCGTATCGCAAAGTGCGCGAGAGCCGCATGCTCGACTTCGTCCAGGTCACCAACGCCGGCGAAAGCGGCATGCGCGTCGGCGACCACCTCGAGAAGACCGAAGCCCTCAAGCTCAACGAGAAGCTGCGCAAAGAAAAGCAGCGCCAGATCGAGTACGAGCCCTACTCCTTCTACCTCTCGGCATGGGAAGAGGATAAGCACACCATCGCCCAGGCCAACGTCGAGCTCGACCAGAACGGCAACATCGTTGAAGAGCTGGTCAACGCGCGCCGTCAGGGCAACTTCGTCCTCGTCAATCGTAAGGAAGTCGACTACATCGACGTCAGCCCCAAGCAGCTCGTCTCTGTCGCCGCCTCGCTGGTGCCCTTCCTCGAGCACGACGACGCCAACCGCGCGCTGATGGGCGCGAACATGCAGCGCCAGTCCGTGCCTCTGCTCGTCTCGGAAGCGCCGCTGGTCGGCACCGGCATGGAAGGCGTCACCGCCCGCGACTCCGGCGCCGTCATCCTCGCCAAGCGCAATGGCCTCGTCGACTCGGTCGACTCCGAGCGCATCATCGTCCGCGTCGAAGGTGAGCATCACCCCACGCAGCTGTCGCGCGAGGTGGGCTCCGACATTTATCAGCTCATCAAGTTCAAGCGGTCCAACCAGAACACCTGCATCAACCAGAAACCGATCGTCCATCAGGGCGACCGCGTCATCAAAGGCCAGGTAATCGCCGACGGTCCCTGCACCGAGCAGGGCGAGCTCGGCCTCGGCCGCAACGTGCTCGTGGCCTTCATGCCCTGGCGCGGTTACAACTTCGAGGACGCCATCCTCATCTCCGAAAAACTCGTGCGCGAGGACTACTACACCTCCGTGCACATCGAGGAATTCGAGATCGAGGCTCGCGACACCAAGCTCGGTCCGGAAGAAATCACCCGCGACATCCCCAACGTCAGCGAGCACTCGCTGCGCGATCTGGATGAGAGCGGCATCATCCGCATCGGCGCCAAGGTCCACCACAACGACATCCTGGTCGGCAAGGTCACGCCCAAAGGCGAAACCCAGCTCACGCCGGAAGAGAAACTGCTCCGCGCCATCTTCGGCGAAAAGGCCGGCGACGTTCGCGACGCTTCCCTCACCTGCCCTCCCGGCATCGAAGGCACCGTGGTCGACGTCCGCATCTTCTCCCGCAAGGGTCAGGAGAAGGACGAGCGCGCCCGCCAGATCGAAGCCGAGCAGATCGCTCAGCTCGAGAAGAACCTGTCGGACGAAATCCGCATTCTCACCGACGAGCGCCTCAAGCGCCTCGAAGGCATCCTCGGCGCAAAGGAAGTCCTCGCCGACCTGCACGACGAGCGCACCAACAAGCGTCTCCTCGCGAAGGGCGCGATCCTCGATCGCGACGCCATCGAGCGCATCTCCACCCGTAACCTCAAGCGCATTCGCTACAACGACAAAGATCCGCGAGTGAATGAGCAGATCGACGAGATCGAGGAGATGACCTCGCGGCAGATCGACGTGCTGCGCAAGATCACCAACGAGAAAATCGGCAAGCTGCAGAAGGGCGACGAGCTGGCCCCCGGCGTCATCAAGCTGGTCAAGTGCTACATCGCCATGAAGCGCAAGCTCTCCGTCGGCGACAAGATGGCAGGCCGTCACGGCAACAAGGGGGTCATCGCTCGGATCCTTCCGGAAGAGGACATGCCGTATCTTCCCAACGGAACTCCGGTGGAGATCGTCCTCAATCCCCTCGGCGTTCCCAGTCGTATGAACGTCGGTCAGATTCTCGAAACCCACCTCGGCTGGGCCGCGCACGATCTCGGCCAGCAGATCGCCGCGCTGGTGAAGAAGAATCAGGATGCCAACGAAGTCCGCAAGGTCATCACGCAGAAGTTTGCCAACACGGCGGCGCTGCGCCAGCTCACTGAGCTCGACGACGATCAGCTGATGCGCGTCGCCGCCGGCATGAAGAACGGTATCTGGTTCGGCACCGCGGTCTTCGATGGCGCTCGCGAGAGCGAAATCAAAGCCCTGCTCAGTGCCGCCGGACTCCCGACCTCCGGTAAAACCGAACTCTTCGACGGCATGACCGGCGAAGCCTTCGAGCAGCCGGCCACCGTGGGCTACATCTATATGTTGAAGCTCTCCCACCTGGTCGACGACAAAATTCACGCGCGCTCCATCGGCCCCTACTCGCTCATCACCCAGCAGCCGCTGGGCGGCAAAGCGCAGTTCGGCGGGCAGCGCTTCGGAGAAATGGAAGTCTGGGCGCTCGAAGCCTACGGCGCCGCTTACATCCTCCAGGAGCTGCTCACCGCCAAGTCCGACGACGTCTTCGGCCGCACCCGGATCTACGAAGCCATCGTCAAGGGCGAGGCAGCCATCGAGCCCGGCGTGCCCGAATCCTTCAACGTGCTCATCCGCGAGCTGCAGTCGCTCTGCCTCGACGTTGAGCTCATCAAACTGGCCCCCGGCGAAGGCCCCAAGGACGCCAAGAAGCAACCCGTCCCCGAACTCGCCGCGGCTGATTAGTAACCGAGGGCTTTAGCCCTCGGCGTGGTAAAAGCACCAGCCTTTAGGCCGGTGAAAAGGGCGGGAAAATCGGGGGCTTTAGCCCCGGCCATCCCGCCAAACTGAGAGTTTTCGCAGCGCAAACCATCGCGTTGCAAGCAACATACGCTGAACCGCAGTGCTACCGGCTACCGGCTACCGGCTACCGGCTGCTTCTGCAAGGGAGGTTGACCTTGTACCGTTCCAGCCCGTTCGAAATGACCAGCCCCATCACCGACTTTGACGCGATCCGCATCTCGCTCGCCTCGCCGGAAAAGATTCGCAGCTGGTCGCATGGTGAAGTCACCAAGCCGGAGACCATCAACTACCGCACCTTCAAGCCGGAGCGCGACGGGCTCTTCTGCGCCCGCATCTTCGGCCCGGTCACTGACTGGGAGTGCCTCTGCGGCAAGTACAAGCGCATGAAGCACCGCGGAGTCATCTGCGACAAATGCGGCGTCGAAGTCACCGTTTCCAAGGTCCGCCGTGAGCGCCTCGGCCACATCGAGCTCGCCTCACCCTGCTCCCACGTCTGGTTCTTCAAAGGGCTCCCCTCGCGCATCGGCCACCTGCTCGACATCTCCCTCCGCGATCTCGAGTCCGTTCTCTACTTCGAGAGCTACGTCGTCGTCGATCCCGGCGATGCGCCCGTCCGCGAGCGCGAGATCATCAAGGACGAAACCAAGTTCCGTGAGATGGACCAGCAGTACCGCCCCACTGGCTTCAAAGGCATGATGGGCGCCGAGGCCATCAAGGAACTCCTCAAGCGCGTCAACGTCGACGAGCTCTCCATCGAGCTCCGCGAGCGCATGAAGGCCGAAACCTCGCTCCAGAAGCGCCTCAAGTTCGCCAAGCGCCTCAAGGTCGTTGAAGCTTTCCGCAAGTCCGGCAACAAGCCGCAGTGGATGATCCTCGACGTCATCCCGGTCATTCCGCCGGAACTGCGCCCCCTCGTGCCACTCGACGGCGGCCGCTTCGCCACCTCCGACTTGAACGACCTCTATCGCCGCGTCATCAACCGCAACAACCGGTTGAAGAAGCTCATGGACCTCCATGCCCCCGAAGTCATCGTGCGCAACGAAAAGCGCATGCTCCAGGAAGCTGTCGACGCCCTCTTCGATAACGGCCGTCGCGGTCGCGTCCTGCGCGGCGCCAACAACCGCCCGCTCAAGTCGCTCTCCGACACCCTGAAGGGCAAGCAGGGCCGCTTCCGCCAGAACCTCCTCGGCAAGCGCGTCGACTACTCAGGCCGCTCCGTCATCGTCGTCGGCCCCGAGCTCAAGCTCCACCAGTGCGGCCTTCCCAAAAAGATGGCCCTCGAGCTCTTCAAGCCCTTCATCTACCACCGCCTCGAGCAGACCGGCCACTGCACCACCATCAAGCAGGCCAAGGAAATGGTCGAGATGCAGGAGCCCATCGTGTGGGACATCCTCGAGGAAGTCATCCGCGATCACCCGGTGCTTCTCAACCGCGCCCCCACGCTTCACCGCCTCGGCATCCAGGCGTTCGAGCCCGTCCTCGTCGAAGGCAAGGCCATCAAGATTCACCCCCTGGTCTGCACCGCCTTCAACGCCGACTTCGATGGCGACCAGATGGCCGTGCACATTCCGCTCTCGCCTGAGGCTCAGGTCGAGGCCAGCGTGCTCATGCTGTCTTCGCACAACATCCTCTCGCCGGCGTCCGGACACCCCATCACCGTCCCCACCCAGGACATGGTGCTCGGCCTCTACTACCTCACCAAGGCCAAGAAGGGCGCCCGCGGCGAAGGCCGCGTCTTCGCCAACATCGAAGAAGTCCTCATGGCCCTCGAAGCCAAAGAGGTCGAGACCCTCTCGCCCATTCGTCTCCGCTATACCGGCCCCGTGCTCGAAATGGGCACCGCCTACGACGACCAGGACCTCACCCACACTGAGCCGGTCCAGTACGACCGCCAGTTCATCACCACCACCGTCGGCCGCGCCATCCTCAACGACGCGCTCCCGCAGGAGATGCCCTACGTCAACGGCCTGCTCAAGAAAAAGGGCATCGGCCAGCTCGTCAACTACTGCTACCTCAACCACGGCCTCGAGCTCACCGTCACCATGCTCGACCGCATCAAGGACCTCGGCTTCCACTACGCCACCATCAGCGGCCTCTCCGTCGGCCTCGATGACATGGTCATCCCCGAGGCCAAGTACGCCACCGTGCGCGATGCGGAAAAGCAGGCCATCGGCGTCCAGCAGCAGTACCTCGACGGCGCCATCACCAACGGCGAGCGCAACAACAAAGTCATTCAGATCTGGTCCGCCGTCACCGAGCGTGTCGCCGACGAAATGTTCGACAACATGAAGCGCGCCGACAAAGAAGGCGTCATGAACCCCATCTACATCATGGCCGACTCCGGCGCTCGTGGATCCAAACAGCAGATCCGCCAGCTCTCCGGCATGCGCGGCCTCATGGCCAAGCCTTCCGGCGAAATCATCGAGACCCCCATCACCGCCAACTTCCGTGAAGGCCTCACCGTGCTCGAGTACTTCATCTCCACGCACGGCGCGCGCAAGGGCCTCGCTGATACCGCCCTCAAAACCGCTGACTCCGGCTACCTCACCCGCCGTCTCGTCGACGTGGCTCAGGACGTCATCGTCAGCGAGCGCGACTGCAAAACCGTCGAAGGCATCTACGTCACCCCCATCGTTGAGTCCGGCGAGATCATCGAGCCGCTCCGCGACCGCATCGTCGGCCGCGTCTCCCTCGAGAAGATCAAGGACTACGAAGGCTCCGTCATCGTCGACGTCAACCAGGAAATCACTGAAGACCTGGCCTCCGCCATCCAGGCCGCCGGCATCGAGCGCGTCAAGATTCGCTCCGTCCTCACCTGCGAATCCCGCCGCGGCGTCTGCGTCCTCTGCTATGGCCGCAACCTCGGCTCCGGCCGCATGGTCGAACTCGGCGAGGCTGTCGGTGTCATCGCCGCGCAGTCCATCGGCGAGCCCGGCACCCAGCTCACCATGCGCACCTTCCACATCGGTGGAACCGCATCGCGTGTCAATGAGCAGTCCCGCCTCGAAGCCAAGAACAACGGTTCCGTCCGTTTCATCAACCTCGCTTCGGTCCGCAGCCGTCAGGGCGATCTCGTCGCCATGAACCGCTCCGGCTCCGTCGCCGTGGTCGACGATCGCGGCCGCGAGAAGGAGCGCTACCAGGTCGTCTACGGCGCGCGCCTCAAGGTCGAAGAGGGTCAGAAGGTCCAGCTCGGCCAGGTCATGGCCGAGTGGGATCCCTACACCTTCGCCATCCTCACCGAAATCGGCGGCACCGTCCAGTTCAAGGACCTGCAGGAAGGCATCACCCTCCACGAAGAAGTCGACGAGGTCACCGGCCTCTCCCGTCTCGTGGTCGCTGAGGCCCCCGACGAGAAGCGC
The DNA here is from genome assembly GCA_050011735.1 of Acidobacteriaceae bacterium. GTDB lineage: Bacteria > Acidobacteriota > Terriglobia > Terriglobales > Acidobacteriaceae > Palsa-343. The sequence goes on from JBEKIN010000079.1 coordinate 13,568, forward strand.
CAGCCCGCCATCGTCATCAAGGGCGCCAAGGGCAACAAGCGTTACCTCATGCCCAGCCGCGCTCACCTCATGCTCCAGGACGGCGACGAAGTCTTCCCCGGCGACATCCTTGCCAAGATCCCGCGCGAAACCACGCGCACCAAGGACATCACCGGCGGACTGCCTCGCGTCGTCGAGCTCTTCGAAGCCCGCAAGCCCCGCGAAACCGCCATCATCTCTGAAATCGATGGCGTCGTTCGCTTCGGCGAAGTCAGCAAGGGTCAGCGCCGCGTCTACGTCACCGCCGACAACGGCGAGGAGAAGGAATACTCCGTGCCCCGCGGCGTCCACATCAACGTCCAGGAAGGCGAGCGCGTCCGCGCCGGCGAGCCGCTCATGGATGGTCCTCTCAACCCCCACGACATTCTTGCCGTGCTGGGCGAAAAAGAGCTGCAGGCTTACCTGGTCAACGAAATCCAGGAAGTCTACCGTCTCCAGGGCGTGGCCATCTCTGACAAGCACATCGAAACCATCGTCCGCCAGATGCTCCGCTGGGTGAAGATCGAGGAAGTCGGCGACTCCAGCTTCCTGCTCGAACAGCAGGTCGACAAGTTCCGCTTCCGCGAAGAGAAAGACCGCGTGATCGCCAACGGTGGCCGTCCGGCAGTCGGACGCCCGCTGCTCCTCGGCATCACCAAGGCCTCGCTCTCCACCGAATCCTTCATCTCCGCGGCGTCCTTCCAGGAGACCACGCGCGTGCTCACCGAAGCGTCCATCAACGGCGCTGTCGACAACCTGCGCGGCCTCAAGGAAAACGTGATCGTCGGCCGACTCATCCCCGCCGGAACCGGCATGGAATACTACCGCAACGTCCAGCTCTCACCGGAGCTCGAAGAAGCGGCAGCGAAGATCCAGCAGGAAGTCCAAACCGCCTGGGAAGAAGCCGAACGCGAACTGGAAATGATGCGCCAGGAAGGCGAAGCCGAAGAAATGGCCGCCTCCGAGTAAGGCTTGTCATCCCGACCAAAGCGCTCCCGCAAGGGAGCGCGCAGCGGAGGGACCTGCTTCTCGGCGATTTCATCATCAACAGAAAAGCCCGGCGCCAGCCGGGCTTCTTAGTTCGCGGATCGCGCTCTCGCAAACTCCGCCAGAGCGAGAACAATCCTCATTCCCGACGAATGTCATTCCTGGGATCGTCCGGCTCGATTCTGAATGCGCTGAGCAAATTGCAGGCGCTCCTCGGCCTGAAGGTACAGATTCTTGAAGACGTATTCAAAATCTGAGCGCAGGTCGTCGAAGATCTGTATACATTCGTCGTCCGTCTTATTGTGGAGACCGATGCTGGTCCACTTATAGAGCTGGCCGAGGGGATTGACGCCGCCTGGCCGCAGAGCTTTCGGCACGAGATCTGACGCAATCCGGAGCTTTTCCCTGTATTGAGTTTCGCTTTTCGCCGCTATGAGCTTCGCGATCGCTTCCTCTGATACATCGTACGTACGTGATAGCTCCACCATCACGTCGATGAGATTGTCGGTGTTGTCGTCGACGACGCGGCGCAAATATGCCACGGCCCCTATTCCATAATTGTTCTGCCGGC
>JBEKIN010000080.1:0-15082 GCA_050011735.1 Acidobacteriaceae bacterium
CAGGGTACAAGGGACAGGGTACAGGGAGCCGGAGATTGCTACTGGCACGGTTACAGATGACGGCTGCGCACAGCAAGGATGGCGTGCGATTTCCACTGTCGGCGTGGCGCTGAACGACGGAGGCGGGCGGGATGAGGGCGCCAGGTCCTCCTACCACAAAGATGACGCGTTGCCGCGCGGGTGACTGGGGTCAATATTTTTTCTTCACAATGGGTGCGCGGCTTGCAGTGGGCGGCGGACTGCCGCTATAGTTTTGTTTACGCAATTTGTGATGCAGGTCACAATCGATTGTGATCCACAACACAGTCAGAACGAACCCAGAGCAAAAGGCCCGGCCGGCAAGGCGAGTTTCAGGCACGGGAACGCAGTGTGGCAATTTCGGGGAATGCTGTTGAACGTCCGCCGCTGGCAGCCGATCGCGGCGACAGGACTGCAATCTCCGGTTTGATCCTCCAGCCATCTACCGCAGCGATTCAGCGATTCACTGACCGAGGAGACGCAGGACGCATTCATGGCGCAGATTTTTGACCGCAGTTCGAACGCGCTGGCCCGGATGAGCCTGATATTGACGGGGCTGATCGTGATCGCCCTGGGGCTGACAGCCGATGAACTGCAGCGGTCGCCGTGGGTAACGCGCCAGGGGCAGCGGGCGGATCAGCCGGTACCGTTCAGCCACAAGCATCACGTGGAGGGACTGGGGCTGCAGTGCCAGTACTGTCACACGACGGTGGAGAAGTCGAGCTACGCGGGGATTCCGCCGACCAAGACGTGCATGAACTGCCACGCGCAGATCTGGACGGACGCGCAGTTGCTGGAGCCGGTGCGGCACAGCTGGGCGACGGGCGAATCGATCGCGTGGACGCGGGTGCACGATCTGCCGGACTACGTGTTCTTCAATCATGAAATTCATGTGAATAAGGGAATCGGCTGCTCCAGCTGTCACGGGAGGGTGGACGAGATGCCCATCATGTATATGCAGAACACGCTGCAGATGGAGTGGTGCCTGAACTGTCATCGGAATCCGGGGAAGAACCTGCGGCCGACCAGCGAGATATACAACATGGCGTGGACGGGAGCTTCAGAGCTGAAGCCGGTATGGTGCGCGGCCGAAGATGTGGCAGCCGGATCGCCGACAGCGGGCGGGGTGACGTGCACGGAGACGGCTCCGGGGGGCGAGGTGCAGATGGCGGCTGTAAGCGCACCGGTGACGGGAGTCCATGCGCAGGTGGCGGGAACGGGGATTGGCAGCGAGGAAACGATGCCGGTGCAATTGCCGGCGGGGTTGCACTACACGAAGTTCACGAGCCAGGCGGCGCTGGGGCAGTTTCTGGTGCAGCACTACGACATTCGCAACCCGCGGGAGCTGACCAGCTGCGAGGTTTGTCACCGATGAACAAAAGCCAGGGTACAGGGCACAGGGCACAGGGCACAGGGGAGCCGGCAATCACTTTGAGCGCGAGCCCGAACGGGCTGGTGCAGATCGAAGCGAAGAAGCCGCTGAGCCTTGCCGAGGTGCGGGCGAAGTTGGCGAATCAGAAGGGCAAAAAGTTCTGGCGGTCGGTGGATGAGCTGGCGGATACGCCGGAGTTCGCGGAGATGGTGGCGAAGGAATTTCCTTCGCAGGCATCGGAGTGGATCGACCCGGTCTCGCGGCGGAGTTTTCTGAAGGTGATGGGCGCGTCGATGGCGCTGGCAGGGCTGGCCGGCTGCACGAAGCAGCCGGACGAGCCGATTATGCCGTACGTGAGCGCGCCGGAAGATTTGATTCTGGGCAAGCCGGTTTATTTCGCGTCGGCGTTTCCGTTTGCATCCGGCGCGGTACCGGTTCTGGTGAAGAGCGATTCTTACCGGCCTATTAAGGTGGATGGGAATCCGGAGCACCCGTATGTGAAAGGCGCGTCGGATCCGCTGACGCAGGCGACGCTGCTGGATTTGTACGATCCGGACCGGTCGCAGCACGTGCTGTATCGCGGCGACACGCGGTCGTGGCCAGCGTTTTTGGCGGCGTTCCGCTCGATGCTGGCGGACAAGAAGCCGGTGGGCGGGCAGGGATTGTATTTCCTGAGCACGACAGTGACGTCGCCGACGCTGGCTGCGCAGTGGCAGCAGGCGCAGAAGAATTATCCGCAGGCGAAGTTTGTGCAGTACGAGCCGGTGAATCGGGATAACCATTACACGGCGGCGAAGCAGGCGTTTGGGAGCTTCGTGGACGCGCAGTACCGGCTGGACCAGGCGGATGTGATTGTGTCGCTGGATGCGGATTTTCTGGGCGGCGCGACGTTCCCGGGGTTCCACAAGCTGGCGCGGGATTACGCGCAGAAACGGAAGCTCCAGGGCACGCAGGAGATGAACCGGCTGTACGTGGTGGAGAGCGTGGCCACGACGACGGGGTTCAAGGCGGAGCATCGGCTGGCGGTGAAGCCGAGCGAGGTGGCGGCGTTTGCTGCGGCGCTGGCAGGGACGGTGGCGGCGGGCGGAGCGCAGGGTGGCAGTTGGTCCGCTCATGAGACGAAATATTTGCAGGGCGTGGCCGCCGATCTGAAGGCGAGCGCAGGCAAGTGCGTGGTGATTCCTGGGGAGTTTGCGGGGCCGGATGTGCATTTGGCGGCGTTCGCGATCAACCAGGCGCTGGGCAATGTGGGCAAAACGGTGGTGTACACCGATCCGGTGAATCCAATGCCGTCGTTGCAAACGGCGGATTTGCAGGCGCTGGTAAGCGACATGAACGCCGGCAAAGTGGACTGGCTGGTGATTCTGAATTCGAACCCGGTGTACGCGACGCCGGTGGATCTGGATTTCGAAAGCGCGCTGAACAAGGTGGGGACGGTTGTGCATCTGGGCTCGCATGTGGACGAGACCGGCGAGCAAGCGCACTGGCACATCAACAATGCGCACTACCTCGAGATGTGGTCGGATGCGCGCGCGTACGACGGCGCGGTGAGCATCGTGCAACCGATGATCGATCCGATGTATGGCGGGCACTCGGCGCATGAGATTGTGCAGTCGCTGCTGGATGAGCCGGATGTTTCGGCGTATGACGCGGTGCGCGGGACGTGGATGACGAATGGCGGGCCGCTTTCGAAGGGCGATGCGGAGTTCAACTGGCGCAAGGCGCTGCACGATGGATGGATCGACGGGACGGCGTTCGCTCCGAAAACGGTGGCGGCGAAGGCCGGAGCGGGTGGGGCGAGCGCGCCTGCGGGCGGCGATGCGATCGAAGTGGCGTTCCGGCCCGACAGCAACGTTTATGACGGACGCTACGCGAACGTGGGCTGGATGCAGGAGATTCCGCGGCCGGTGACGAACCTGTCGTGGGATAACGCAGCGCAGATGAGTTACGCGACGCTGGAGAAATTTGGGCTGGCGGAAAACGATGCGGTCGAGATCACGGTGGGCGGGAAGAAGATCATTGCCGGAGCGCTGGCGATTCCGGGACAGGCCGAAGGCGTAGTCGTGGTGACGCTGGGGCAGGGACGCAGGAGCGGACGCGTAGCGGGCGGGGTTGGATACAACGCATATCTGATCCAGCAATCGGCGGCGCCGTGGGCGCAGACGGGGGCAAGCCTGAGGAAGACAGGCGACATTTACGACATCTGCGTGACGAAGAGCCACCACATCGATCAGCGATCGGTGAAGGCGGGCGGCGACGGGAGCGGGACGCACTCGATCGAGGGAAATGAGTCGCTGGATCGCGGGATTATTCGCTACGCGACGCTCGAGGAGTTCAAGAGCAATCCGGAGTTCGCGCACGAGGGCGAGGGGCGCGACGTGCCGGAGCCGGACGAGACGATGTTCCCGGCGTATCGATACGACAAGAACGCGTGGGGGATGTCGATCGACCTGAATTCGTGCGTGGGCTGTAACGCATGCGTGGCCGCGTGCTATGCGGAAAACAATATACCGGTGGTGGGACGGCAGCAGGTGAAGATCGGGCGCATGATGCAGTGGATCCGCATCGATACGTATTTCGAAGGCGATCTGGCTGCGCCGCGGGCGCACTTCCAGCCGATGACCTGCCACCACTGCGAGAACGCACCCTGCGAACAGGTGTGTCCGGTGGGTGCGACGGTGCATTCGCCCGAGGGGCTGAACCTGATGATCTACAACCGCTGCGTGGGGACGAGGTACTGCTCGAACAACTGTCCTTATAAAGTGCGGCGGTTCAACTTCCTGCTCTACTCCGATTACGAGACGGAGAGCCTGAAGCTGATGCGCAACCCGGATGTTTCGGTGCGGAGCCGCGGCGTGATGGAGAAGTGCAGCTACTGCAACCAGCGCATCCAGGAAGTGAAGATCGCGGCTGACAAAGAGAACCGCGAGATTCGCGATGGGGAAATCCGGACGGCATGCCAGCAGTCGTGCCCGACGGACGCGATCGTGTTCGGCAACATCAACGACCGGGAGAGCCGGGTGGCGCAGTTGAAGACGCAGGAGCGCACCTATGGAGTGCTGGCGGACATCAACACGCGGCCGCGCACGACGTATGTGGCGGGCGTGCTGAATATCAACGAAGAGCTGGCAAAGGCGCTGGGGGAATACACGACGTAAGACAGCATAAAGCGAGCGAACTGCGAGCGGAAGACGAGCGAACGGCCAGCAAGAAACAAGAGTTGAAGAGGATTCTGAGGGCGAAGGCGAAAAGAGACGATGGCGACGAAAGACGCACCCGTCAACAATCCGATGGTGGATCCGGCGACCGGAGAGTACCGGGTTATCGCGCCGGGACACACGTTTAAGTCAGTGACCGAGGAGGTTTCCCGGATCGTGCTGACGAGCCACACGCCGCTGGGGTGGTGGTTCGGGTTTGTGCTGGCCGGCTCGATCGTGGGCATTCTGCTGACCGCGCTGACGTGGCTATTCCTCAAGGGCGTGGGCATCTGGGCCATCACGGTCCCGGTGGCGTGGGGCTTCGCGATCATCAATTTTGTGTGGTGGATCGGCATCGGGCACGCGGGGACGCTGATCTCGGCGATTCTACTGCTGTTCAAGCAGGGCTGGCGGAACTCCATCAACCGGTTTGCTGAGGCGATGACGATTTTCGCCGTGGTCTGCGCCGGCATGTTCCCGCTGATTCACGTGGGGCGTCCGTGGCTGGGGTACTGGCTGTTCCCTTATCCCAGCAGCATGAATTACTGGCCGCAGTTCCGCTCGCCGCTGGTGTGGGACGTGTTCGCGGTCTCGACGTACGCGACGATCTCGGTGGTGTTCTGGTACATCGGCATGATTCCGGACCTGGGAACACTGCGAGATCGCTCAACCAGCAGGCTGGGGCAGTTTACTTACGGGCTGCTGGCGGTGGGCTGGCGCGGGTCGGTGCGGCACTGGGTACGGTACGAGACGGCATCGCTGCTGCTGGCGGGACTTGCGACACCTCTGGTGCTTTCGGTGCACAGCGTGATCAGCCTTGATTTCTCGGTGGCGCTGATGCCGGGGTGGCACACGACGATTTTCCCGCCGTATTTCGTGGCCGGCGCGATTTATTCGGGATTCGCGATGGTGCTGACGCTGGCGATTCCGATCAGGAGGTTCTATCACCTGGAGGATCTGATTACGATCCGGCACATCGACAACATGGCCAAGGTGATGCTGGCGACGGGGCTGATTGTGGCGTACGGGTACTCGACGGAAATTTTCATGTCGTGGTATTCGGCGAGCCACTGGGAATACTTCATGATGTGGAACCGGATGTTCGGGCCGATGGGGTGGTCATATTGGGTGCTGATCACCTGCAACATCGCGCTGCCGCAGCTGATGTGGCTGCGCAGGTTCAGGGTAAACGTGGGGCTGATGTTCCTGATGTCGATCGTCGTGAATACGGGCATGTGGTTTGAGCGGTTCGTGATCGTGGCGACCAGCCTGACGCGCGATTATCTGCCGTCGTCGTGGGGCACGTATCGCGCGACGAAGTGGGACTATGCGACGTTTCTGGGAACGCTGGGATTGTTCACGTTTCTGTTCTTCCTGTTCGTGCGGCTGCTGCCCATGATCCCGATGTCGGAGCTGCGGATGATGCTGCCGCAGGCGAAGGTGAGAGAGAAGGCGGAGCCTTTAACGGAGGCAGGTGACTGATGCCTTTACCTGAAGGGGTGTACGGCCTGATGGCCGAATTCGATTCACCGACGCAGCTGGTGCATGCGGCCAGGGCGGCGCACAGCGCGGGATACAGGCGGATGGATTGCTACACGCCTTATCCGGTGGAGGAAGCGGCGGCGGCGATCGGGTTTCATCGCGACGAGGTGTCGCTGGTATGCCTGATCGGAGGATTGCTGGGGCTGGCGGCGATGTTCGGGCTGGAGACCTGGATTGCGGTGTGGGCTTATCCGCTGAACATTGCGGGGCGGCCGTATTTTTCGTGGCCGGCGTTCGTGGTTCCGGCGTATGAGTGGACGATTTTGTGGGCGGGGCTTTCGGCGGCGTTCGGGATGCTGGCGCTGTGCGGACTGCCGAAGCCGTACCATCCGGTGTTCAACGCGCCGAATTTCCGCAGCGGGGCGTCCACGGACAAATTTTTCTTGTGTCTGGAATCGACGGATCCGAAATTCGAAGCTGGGGAGACGCGGAGTTTTCTGGAAGCGCAGGCGCCCATTTCGGTGGTGGAGGTGGAGTATTAGCGCCAGGGCAGAGCACAGAGCTCAGAGCACAGAGCTCAGAAAAGACGGTCCCGCGGCGGCCTTTGCCGGGCTTCACGGCTTGACGCGGCGGGGCCTGCTGCGGTCTGCCGGCGTGCTGGGTGGGGTGGGTGTGCTGCTGTTGGCGGCAGGCTGCCGCCAGGATATGCAGGACCAGCCGAGAATGTTTCCGCAGCGGGGGACGACGTTGTTCGCCGACGGGCGGTCGGTGCGTCCGCAGGTGGCGCACACCGTGGCGCGGGGGCAGCTCTACGAGAACGAGTACTTCTACACGGGCCTGATGAACGGGAAGGAAGCGGACATGGCGCCGTTTCCCGTGACGATGCAGGTGCTGGCGCGGGGACAAGAGCGGTTCAACGTGTACTGCACGCCGTGTCACTCGCGGGTGGGCAATGGAGCGGGGATGATCGTGGATCGCGGCTTCAAGCCGGCGGGAAATTTTCACGATGCGAAGCGGCTGAGCGAACCGCTGAGCCACTATTTCTACGTCATGACGAACGGATACGGGGCGATGCCGGATTACAAGGCACAGGTGACGCCGGAAGATCGGTGGGCAATTGCAGCGTATATTCGCGCGCTGCAGCTCAGCCAGAACGCGGCGGCATCGGATGTGCCCGCGGGAGCGCAGGTGGAGAACCTGAGCGACATCACGGAGCGGCTGGGTGAGCCGGCAAGTTATGCGGGGCCGTGGCCGCTGCCGTCGACGGCGATCAACGCGAAGCCGCGAACGGAAATTGTGGCGGGAGCGCCGGCGCAAACGCCGAATCCACCATCGTCGACGCCGCCAGGCCGGCGCACAGGAGCGCAGCCATAATGGCGAACGAATCATTCAGCAAAGGATTGCCGTCCACGGTGGGAGCGCCGGCTTTCGTCGATTTATGGCGGAGGCGTGCGCTGCGAGCGGGACTGGTCTTCTCGATCCTGGCTGTGATCCTTGCGCTCCTGGGTCAGAGGCAGGACCATCTGGGCTGGGACCATGTGATGCGGGGATGGCTGGAAGGCTTCATGCTGTGCTTCGGCTTCTGCTTTGGCGGCATGGCGCTGCTGATGACGCAGTATCTGTCGGGCGGCAAGTGGGGACTGATCATCCGGCGGCCGCTGGAGGCGATGACGCGGACCTGGCCGCTGGTGGTTTTGATGTGGTTCCCTGTAGCGCTTCTGGGAGCGTCATTCGGCAAACTGTATATCTGGGCGAGGTACGACAACTGGGCGCCGGCGCTGAAGCAGGGGCTGATCACCAGCGATCAGGCGCATGCGATTCACTGGAAGCAGCCGATGCTGAACGTAACGAGCTTCTATGTGGTTTCGCTGGTCTGCTTCGCGATTTTCGCGCTGTACATCACGCTGCTGAATCGCTGGTCTGTAAGGCGGGACGCCGATCCTGAGCCGAACGTGGCGTACTGGCGGGTGAAGTTCGAGAACCTGAGCGGATTCGGGGTGGTGCTATACGCGGCGCTGCTGTTCGTGCTGGCCATCTATTTCGTGATGTCGCTCGATCCGACATGGTATTCGACGGTGTACGGCTTCCAATACCTGGTAGGGCAGGCGTATGGAGTGCTGGCGCTGTCGATTTTGACGCTGATTGCGCTATCGAAGGCGGAGCCGATCAAGAGCACGTTCCGGGTCGTGGAGCAGCACGATCTGGGCAAGCTGTGCTTCGCGTTCGTGATGCTGAATATCTATCTGGCGTTCGCGTCATTCCTGATTATCTGGTCGGGGAATTCGCCGGAAGAGATCCCGTGGTACCTGGACAGGATCCGCGGGAACTGGGGCGTGATTGCGACCCTGGATGTGATCTTCCACTGGCTGATTCCGTTCAGCCTGCTGCTTTCGCGGGACCTGAAACGCATCCAGAGCCGGCTGGCGACGGTGTGCTGCATCATGATCTTCGCGCGCTTCTGGGACCAGTTCTGGCTGATCGAGCCAAACTTCAGGGATGCGGCGCGGAATCTGCATTTCAGCTGGGGAATTCTTGAATACATCGCAGTGCCAGGAGCGCTGTTCAGCTTCTGGCTGGTTTATTACTTCAGCGAACTGAAGCGCCGTCCGCTGATCGCGACCAACGATCCGCATCTTGCGGAGATTCTGGAGCATGACTATGCCCACGCCTGATCCGCACGACCCGAAGCTGGACGCGAAGACGGCCGACGATGCGTCGCTGAGGGAAGGCTACGAAGTTACGGACGCGAACACCGGCGGCATCATGGTGTTTCTGGTGGGGCTGTTCATCTCCGTGGGGATTTTCTTCGTGTTCTGCTTCGGGATGGGTAAGGTGATCAACAACGGCCTGGACCGCGCGGATGGTCCGGCTAACAAGTGGAACGCGCCGAACCAGATTGCGCCGCGGAAGGCAATCCAGTCGAATCCGGTGCTGGAGCAGGAGCAGCTAGCCAAGCTGACGCAGCAGTTCCCGACGCCGCGGCTGGAGACCGACGACGGCAATCAGGACCTGACGGAGCTGCACGGCCGCGAGGACTTATTGCTGAACTACTACAGTTGGATCGATCGGAGCAAAGGCACGGTGAGGATTCCGATTGAGCGGGCGATGGAACTGATCGCGGAGCGCGGACTGCCGGTAGCGCCGACGCCGCAGCATCAGGCACCGATGATGGGAGACAAGCAGCCTGTTGTGCAGATGCCGCTGACCGATGGATTCGCGCGAACGGCATACGAGCAGGGATTGCGCGCCGCGGCGGAGGAGACGGCGGAGCCACCGACGAGCAAGGCGAATAACCAGTAAGGCAGCCGGTAGCGGGTAGCCGGTAGCGAGCAGGGCAGGAATTAGTTGGGTTAGCGAGTTAGCGGGAGCGAGTTACAGTTATGCAGCGTGGCGAGACAGAACGGAGATGGGCCAGGGCGGCGGGGTTGGTGCTGGCGTGCGCGCTGGTGTGCCTGGACTTCGGATCGGCCGCGCAGGCCCAGGAATCCTGGTACGGGCAGAAGCAGATGGGAGATCCCGCGGAGCAGCAGCCGCCGGTACTGAAGAAGGTTGGCATCGCACAGCGGCTGAATGCGCAGCTGCCGCTTAATCTGGAATTTCGCGATGAGATGGGGAAACCGGTGCGGCTGGGAGACTACTTCGGGAAGCGGCCGGTGATTCTGTCGCTGGTGTACTACCAGTGCAAGATTCTCTGCCCGGAAGAGATCGACGGGCTGGTGGGGGCGCTGGAGATGGTGAAGTTCAATCCGGGGCGGGATTTCGATGTGGTGCTGGTGAGCATCGACCCGAGCGAGACGCCGGAGATCGCCGCGCGGGAGAAGGCGTTTTATCTGAGGCGGTACGGACGGCCGCAGGCGGCGAATGGATGGCATTTTCTGACCGGCGAGCAGCCGGCGATCAATACGCTGGCTTCCGCGGTGGGGTTTGGTTTTGTGCGGGTGCAGGGGCCAGACGGAAAGCTGACGCAGTTTGCGCACGCGAGCGCGATCGAACTGGTGACTCCGGAGGGACGGCTGGCGCAGTACTACCTGGGGGTGGAGTTTTCGCCGAAGGATCTGCAGCTGGGGCTGGTAGAGGCTTCGCACGGGACGATTGGGTCGCCGGTGGATAACATTCTGACTTACTGCTACCGGTACGATCCGCAGCTGAACCGGCACAGTTTGCTGATAGCGCGGATCGTGCAGGCCGGGTGCCTGCTGACGGTTCTGATTCTAGGTACTTACATGGTGGTGAATTTCCGGCGCGACATACGGGAAGCGCGGGAGCAAAAGACACGCTTGGTGAACGGATAAAAGGCGACGATGCATTTCATCAGTCCGGTACTTTGGCAATTTTTGATTAAGTGGCTTACGTACTTCGCGATCTTCCCGCCGGAGGCGTCGAGCATCGCGCCGTATGCGGACGCGCTTTACTTTTTTCTGATAGCTATTTCGGTGGTGGGCCTGGGAGCCGTCGCTCTCCTGGTGGTGACATTCTCGATCCGGTACCGGAAGGAAGCGAACCCGACAGCTACGCCGATTGAGGGATCGACGCTGCTGGAGGCCACCTGGACGATCATTCCGCTGATCCTTTTTATGATCTGTTTCGTATGGGGCGCGCTGCTGTACTTCAGAATCTACAGCCCGCCGACGAACGCGATGAACATTTATGTGGTCGGCAAACAGTGGATGTGGAAAGTGGAGCATCCGGGCGGGCAGCATGAGATTAACGCGCTGCACATTCCCATCAACCGGCCGATCCAGGTCACGCTGATTTCGCAGGACGTCTTCCATAGTTTTTCGATTCCGGCATTTCGGGTGAAACGTGAGGCGATTCCCGGGCGGTACAACACGGAGTGGTTCGAAGCGACCCAGGTGGGGACGTATCACCTGTTCTGCACGCAGTACTGCGGGACGCTGCACTCGCAGATGATCGGCGAGGTGGTGGCGATGACGCCGGAGGATTATGAGGCGTGGGCGGCGGCATCGACGAGCGGTAATTCGCTGGCGCAGAACGGAGAGCGGCTGTTCGCCAGCCTGGGATGCAATTCCTGCCATAACAGCGGGCCGAATGCGCATGGTCCAAATCTGGCTAACGTATACGGATCGCACCTGCAGCTGAAAAACGGATCATTTGTAACTGTCGACGATGCGTTTTTGCGGGACACGATCCTGAACCCGACCATGCACGAGGTGGCGGGCTACGCGCCGATCATGCCGACCTACCAGGGACAGGTAAGCGAAGAGGGCCTGATCGACCTGGTGGAATACATGCGGCAACTCAATTCGCAATACCGGATCGACCAGACGATCGACAACAGCGCAGCGCAGTCGATACAGACCGGCGCGACGCCGCCAGGGACTTCGGCCCCGGCGCTTGCCCCAGGAGCGGTGAAGCCATGAGCACAATCCTCACATTGCCGGACCAGGCGACAGCCAGGCTGCCGAAGGTTTCGTATCTGAACAAAGAGTACGGACTGAAGAGCTGGCTGCTGACGGGCGACCACAAGCGGATCGCGATGCTGTATTTCATCTCGATCACGTTCTTCTTCTTTATCGGTGGGGCGATGGCAGGGCTGATTCGTCTGGAATTGCTGACGCCGCCGAGCGATCTGCTGGCCGCGGACACTTACAACAAGGTATTCACGGCGCACGGCATCATCATGGTCTTCCTGTTCCTGGTGCCATCGGTGCCGGCGACGATCGGGAATTTCTGCATACCTATTATGGTGGGCGCGAAGGACCTGGCGTTTCCGAAGATCAATCTGCTGAGCTGGTATCTGTATGTTGTCGCCGGGATCCTGCTCCTTAGCGCGCTGATCTTCGGCGGCGTCGACACAGGGTGGACCTTCACCACGCCGCTGAGCACGCATTACCTGAACACACATGTGATCACAGCCGGAATGGCCGTTTTTGTGGCCGGATTCAGTTCGATCTTTACCGGGCTGAACTTCATTGTGACCATTCACCGGATGCGCGCGCCGGGGATGACGTGGTTCCGGCCGCCCCTGTTCGTTTGGTCGCACTATGCGGCGTCCATCCTGATGGTGCTGGGCACGCCGGTTCTGGCCATCACGCTGGTGCTGGTGGTCCTGGAGCGAACGATCGGGATTGGGGTATTCGATCCGACAAAAGGCGGGGACCCGCTGCTGTTCCAGCATTTGTTCTGGTTCTATTCGCACCCGGCGGTGTACATCATGATTTTGCCCGGAATGGGCGTGATCTCCGAGGTGATCAGCACGTTCTCGCGGAAACGGGTCTTCGGATACACGGCGGTCGCATTTTCGTCGGTGGCGATCGCGGTGTTCGGGTTCTTCGTCTGGGCGCACCACATGTTCATCATGGGTATCTCGAACTACTCGGCCCTGGTGTTCTCGCTGCTGACGATGCTGGTGGCTGTGCCTTCGGCGATCAAGATTTTCAACTGGTCGGCGACGCTGTACAAGGGGTCGATCACCTTTGAGACGCCGATGCTGTACGCGTTCGGGTTTATCGGGCTGTTTACTATCGGCGGATTGACAGGCGTCTTTCTCGGGTCCATGGGCATGGATATCCACCTGACGGAGACGTACTTCATCGTGGCGCATTTCCACTTTGTGATGGTGGGCGGCATGCTGATGGCCTATCTGTCGGGTGTGCATTTCTGGTGGCCGAAGATCACAGGGCGAATGTATCCGGAAGGGGTATCGAAGCTGGCGGCGGTGATCACGTTTGTGGGATTCGTGCTGACGTTCTTCCCGCAGTTCATCCTTGGCTATCTGGGAATGCCGCGGCGCTATGCGGCGTATCCGCCGGAGTTCCAGGTGCTGAACGTGTTTTCGAGCGCTGGCGCGAGCGTGTTGGGCGTGGGATATTTGTTGCCGCTGCTCTATCTGACCTGGTCGCTGAAATATGGAAAGATCGCGGGGGCGAACCCGTGGCAGGCGACGGGGCTGGAGTGGCAGATTCAGTCGCCGCCGCTGACGGAGAATTTCGTCGAGACGCCGATCGTAACGCACGAGGCTTACGACTACGAATGGCTGGAAAGCAAAAAGGGGAGCGAGGTGCCTACCGTTGGATAGCCACACCGTTGCGGCTCGGACCGCGGAAACAGGTCACGCCGAGCACGAGCATCCGCCGTTTTTGCGCCACCACTTCGAGAGCGTGGAGCAGCAGCGGGAGACCGCCACCTTTGGCATGTGGCTGTTCCTGCTGACGGAGATCATGTTCTTCGGCGGCTTGTTCTGCGCGTATCTGATCTATCGGAACTGGTACTACCCGGCGTTCGTGGCGGGCAGCCATTCGCTGCACCTCTGGGCGGGCACGCTGAATACGACGCTGCTGATTATTTCCAGCTTCACGATGGCGATGGCTGTGCATGCGTCGGAAACGCGGATGCGCAAGGCGCTGGTTGGCTGGTGCATCGCGACGCTGATTCTGGGTTGCGGCTTTTTGTGCGTGAAGGCTTATGAGTGGCACGACGAATGGGTAGAGCACCACGTGCCGGGGCTGAACTTCAGCCCGCAGGGTTTCCTGCACGGGACGAAGGCCTACCCGGACGACAAGTTGCAACCGGATATGGCGGAGAAGACAGTGGTGTACTTCTCGCTGTACTTCGCGATGACGGGGATGCACGCGTTGCACATGGTGATCGGGGTTTCTCTGCTGACGATCCTGATCATCCGGGGTTGGGGTGGGGCCTATACCAGCGGCCATGTGGCGCCCGTGGAGAATTTCGGTTTGTACTGGCACTTTGTCGACATTGTGTGGATTTTTCTGTTCCCGCTGTTGTATTTGATCAGTCGACATCAATAAACAGGGCACAGGGCACAGGGTACAGGGCTCAGAAAAATGCAGGAGTCGACTTAGGGCACTGCAGAGGAGTTAGGGAAGAAACGCATGGCGGAACCGAAGCATCACGATGAACCGACACATCACGAGGAGCACATCGTCAGCCCGATGGTTTACCTGGCGATTGGCGGGACACTGCTGATTTTCACCGGGATTACGGTGGGGGCCTCGTTGATTGACCTTCCGGGCGACCTGAACGCGGTGGTGGCGCTGGCGATTGCGTGCATCAAAATGACGCTGGTGGTGTTGTTCTTCATGCACGTGAAGTACAGCTCGAAACTGACGAAGCTGACGGTGGCGGCAGGGTTCCTGACGTTCGTTGTGCTGATCACGATGACGATGACGGATTACATCAGCCGGGCGTGGGGGCGGTGGTAAGGACTGGCCCCGTTCGACGCGGTCGCTAACGCGACCTTGCTCAGGGCAAGCTAACTGCCAGGCGATCGCGCTTCGCGCAAAACCAAAAGCAAACCAGAGAGGGAGGGAGCGGCTGCTCCCTTTTTGCTGTTTGCCAGGTCATAATGGTGCGCAGGAACTGCCGGCTTGGCGTGTGGGGCCGCGGTTCTCCTTTTCCCCGGCTCTGAAAGACTGACTGAAAAACTTTGGCAGACTAGTCCGGCGCTCGCGTGCGCCGGGAACGAGGTGATCATGCTCAAGACTGTGCTGCTCGCCGGTCGCATCCTCAGGAAGAATCCGGCTTTTACGATCATTGCTGTGGTGACGATCGCGCTGGGGGTGGGCGCGAGCACGGCGATCTTCAGCGTGACCAATGCGGTGTTGTTACGGCCGCTGCCTTACAAGGATCCGACCCGCCTGGTGGTGGGGGGCATGGATCTGCGCAAACGCAACGTGCACGGGCTGCCCTTTTCGAATGCCGATTACATCGACCTGAAGAACGGCACTCGCGGGCAGTTTTCCGATATGGCCGGAGTCTTCTCCTTCCCGATCCTCGCGCAGCGAGCCGACGGGACCCCGGAACAGATCGTGCTCGCGCAGGTGACGACGAATTTCTTCCAACTGATGAGCGCGAAACTTTTGTACGGCCGCGACTTCAACCAGAGTGACGGTATTCCCCAAGCGCCCCAGCCGCAGCCCGGGCAGGCGGGGCAGGCGGGAGCGGCGGCGTCTCCTCCGCTGCCGCAGATGGCGATCCTGAGCTACGAGTACTTCCGACGCCGGTACGGCGGCGATCCGAGTATCGTCGG
>JBEKIN010000081.1:0-14840 GCA_050011735.1 Acidobacteriaceae bacterium
AGCTGAAGGCCGCGTCGACCGCGACCACCGGGACCACGGATGGGCTAACGCTGGGATCGAGCAGTGTGGCCTTCGGAAACGTCAACCTCAACTCGCCCGCGACGCAGCCGGTGAAGCTGACCTCCAGCGGCACGGGCTCGGTGACCATCAGCGCAGCGGCGGTCAAGGGGACTGGCTTCTCCATGACCGGGATGACGACGCCGCTTACGCTGAGCGCAGGCCAGACCGCGACGCTGGATCTGCAATTCGACCCCACGGCGGCGGGCGCGGATACCGGGACCGTCACCATTACCAGCAACGCTTCCAGCGGAGGGGCCTCCACGATCGCGCTGAGCGGCACGGGCACGAGCACAACCCCCTATCAGGTGGAGCTGAACTGGGACGCGCCAGGCAGTTCGGGTGTTACGGTGTCGGGGTACCACATCTATCGGGCGCCCAGCGGCAGCGGTTCGTACACGTTGCTGAATTCGTCGGTCACCCAACCGACCACGTATACCGATACCGCGGTGCAGGCGGGTTTGACTTATAACTACGAGGTCACCAGTGTGGATTCCTCGGGCGTGGAAAGCTCCCCGTCCAGCGTCTACGCTGCGACGATTCCCTGAGCCGGTAACTGAGGGAATCTCAAGTGCGGAGCGGGCTATGCGGTGACGATGGTGCATGGTTCGCTTCGCGCGCGTGCGGATAGCTCAGGATCATTGCACCAGGAATGGGGCGATGGAAGGATCCCGAGCTTTCCGTCTCGCGTTCCATCCGGTAGTAACCATGGTTCGAAGCGCGATGCGATTCTGCGCGGCGCATACGGGCTCCCCTGTCGGAATGGCTCGATAGTAATCACAGGCCCTCCACTTCGCGCGGCGCGCTGCTATCCGTCGGGTCAACCTGTATGTTATGTGCGTCGTGTGGTTAAGTTATCAAACAGCGGTCCCGTGTTCCAAAATGGAACCTATGAGCGGGAATTCGTTTGTTCTATCCCATTAGTAACCTATGCAAAACACTATTGTGATCGCTCTCACAGAGTACCTCCGCACGTTCGATCATGATCGCCTCAAGATACTTCGTTCGACCACCTTCTATCTGACTTAGGCCCAGCGTGCTCGCAAAGTACGTGCGAGCGTGCACAGGTGGCGTGTGCGAAGACGCTTTCCGAGGTGCCGCTGATGCTTAACCACGTTGTTCCTCCCCCCTTCGGCCGCGATCGCGCGGAAGACGAGTCCTTTTCCGGCAGCTTTGACCTGGCTGGCCGTCAACGTGGCCTCCGCCGATGGCCCCGGGCCGGTCTGCTGTGTCTGCTGTTTGCCTGTGTCCCGCTGGCCTCGTTCGGTTCTTCGGCGGTCCTCTCGGGTGTGTCGTGCAGCCCAGGCGCCTTCAGCAAGGCCGGCGCGACCACCTGCACGGTCACGATGAACCGTAAAACGTCCGGCATCCGGAAGGTCACGCTGAGCAGCAGCAGCGCGTCGGTTCAGGTGCCCTCGGCGATGTATGTGTGGACCCAGGACACCAACGATCCGTTCACGGCCACGGTGTCCGCCGTCAGCTCAACGCAAACGGTAACGCTCACCGCGACCTCGAACGGCGTCTCAGAGACGACCACCCTGCAGTTGAATCCATCGTCGTCGTCGGCAGCGCCGCCGGCGCTGAGTGCAGTTTCGTGCAGCAGCGGTTCTCTGGCGGGAGCGGGGACCGACTCCTGCACTGTGACAATGAGCGCGGCGGCGACCACCGCAGCCACGGTGAGCTTGTCGAGCAGCAGCAGCGCGGTGACCGTACCAGCTTCACTGACGATTGCAGCCGGGGCGTCGAGCGCCACCTTTGGGGCGACGGCGACCGCGGTCAGTGCGAATCAGGCCGTAACCCTGACCGCAACTTCGGGCGGTGTCTCGAAGAGCTTCTCTCTGACGCTGAATGCGACGACAGCGGCCCTGAGTCTTAGCTCTACCAGCGTGGCCTTCGGAACCGACCCGCTGAATACGACCAGCACGAAGACCGTTACGCTGACCTCGTCGGGAGCGGCTGCGCTGACGATCAACGGCGTGTCGATCACGGGGACAGGCTTCTCTGAGTCCGGCATCAGCGCGCCGATCACGCTGAATCCGAAACAGACGGCCACGCTGACCATCAGCTTCGATCCAGCCACGGCGGGAGCGGCAAGCGGATCGGTGACGATCGGCAGCAACGCTTCGACCGGCAGCGCGACCATCAGCCTGAGCGGGACCGGGCAGGCGCCGGCTGTGCTCAGCGCCATTTCCTGCAGCAGCGGTTCGCTGATGGGCGCGGGGACGGATTCCTGCACCGTGACGCTGACTTCTGCGACGACGAGCGCAACCGCGGTGAGCTTATCGAGCAGCAGCAGCGCGGTGACCGTACCGGCTTCGGTGACGATTGCGGCCGGGGCGTCCAGCGCCAGCTTCATGGCGACGGCGACTGCCGTCACCTCGAATCAGGCCGCGACCTTGACGGCGACGGCGGGCGGGGTCTCGAAGACCTTCGCGCTGGCGCTGAGCACGACATCGCCAACCCTGACCTTCGGGACCAGCAGCGTGGCTTTCGGGACGGTCACGGTAAATACGCCGGCGACGCAATCGGTGACGATGACGTCGACGGGCACGGGTGCTGTGACGATCAGCGGCGGATCCGTAAGTGGCGCGGGATTCGCGATCCCCGGAGCCAAATTCCCGATCACCCTGACCCCGGGGCAGTCGTCGACCCTGGAAGTGCAGTTCGAACCAGCGGCAGCGGGCGCTGCGACGGGCACGGTGGCGCTGAGCAGCAACTGCTCGATGGGCGGGACCATGACCGTCGCGTTGAGCGGTACCGGCGAAGCGGCTGCGGCCACCTATCAGGTCGAGCTCAACTGGGATGCGCCGGTGGGCTCCAGCGATCCTGTGGCGGGCTACCACGTTTACCGGGCGACGAGCAGCGGGTCGTATGCGTTGCTGACGTCGTCTCTCAACACACCAACGACTTACACAGATACGACTGTGCAGGCCGGGGCGAACTACAACTACGAGGTGAGGAGTGTGGATGCGTCGGGGGTGGAAAGCGCACCCTCGAATGTGTATACCGCGACGATTCCGTAACGACTCGAACACGCCGACGAGTCGCTGCAGATACGAATCCTGCGGACTGGCCAGACGTTGCAGGGCGGTCAGCCAGGGCGGGGCATGAAGCGCAGTTTTGGGCTTCGTGCTCCGCCCTGATTTTTTCTCCACGCCAAGACGAGCGGCAAGTTTTCGCCAGGCGGCAAGAGAACGCCAGGCAGAGGACAGACCATTTTGTCGTCCGAGTTCGACTCGGCGTGGTCAGCCACCGTCACGAAAGCGAATGATGCGGCGGCGATCGCGTTTCGAGGGCCGGCCAGCGGGAGCGGGCGCAAAGTGCAGTCCCGCCCTGCGCTCCTCTGCCAATCGTTTGCGCGCTTCGCGGCTGGCATCGGTTTCCCGATAGAGCTGCTGCGCAACGGACGCCGGCCCACGAATGTCGCTCAGAGCCAGAACCTCGACCTCGAAGTCTCCGCCCTCTGTTTTGATCCCGAGAAGATCGCCGATCCGTACTTCGCGCGCAGAGCGGGCGAGCTGATGGTTGGCTTCGATCCGGCCCAGTTCACACGCCTTCGCGGAGAGCGTGCGCGTCTTGAAGAACCGCGCGGCCCAAAGCCATTTGTCGAGACGGACGCCGATCATTTTTCTATCGTAGCGGTGGAGTATGCCTCAGATGGAACGAAGGGCTCCTCATCGCAGTGGGGAAAACAGGGAACTACAGGGGGCGAAAGTTCGGCGAAACTCCTAGCGTGAGTTTCGCTTCGTTGCAAGAGCTCGGCGCAGAACTTTTGAACAGGGGAATCTCTCAGGATAACCACTACATCTTGTGGTCGGAGCCTGAAAAACACCCAAGTCGTGAGGTTTTTTGTTGTAACTTGCGCTGCCCGTGGGATTTAGGGCTACGACTTATTCGCGACTGCTGCGATTTTCCACTATGCAGGGAGAACCATGTCGGTTACATTCGTCCGGTGGGAGGAAGTGGTAAACGGTGGTCCAAAGCCGCTTAGCACTACACCCTCCTTTTTGGCGTCCCAGCGCCCAACATTAACACCTTTTGGGCAGCCGGGAGCCTGCGAATTTGCGGGGGTTCCGCTTTAGGCACGGGGTTCGATGTTTCGTGGCAGCCACATTACGCGGGTCGATGAGAAAGGGCGACTCAAACTCCCAGCCGAGTTCAAGCGGCAGATCGAAGCGGAGTACGGGGCCGACCCGTTCTACATCACCAGCCGGGATGGTAAGACGGCCGAGATCTTCCCGATGCGCGAGTGGGAGGAATACGAGAAGAAGCTGGCAGCAATGCCCAGCTCCAACCCGGCGAAGCAGAAGCTGCTGAAGCGGATCAACTATTTCGGGCAGGAGACGGAACTGGACGGGCAGGGACGAGTGCTGTTGCCGCAGGTACTGAGGGAGAAGGCAAACCTGATCGCTGAAGTGGTGGTGCACGGCAGCGAACACCACCTGGATGTTTCGAACCACGAGGAATACGAGCAGGATCTGGCCAGCAATCCCATGACCGCGGAAGACCAGATTGAGATTTCGAAGTACGGGTTGTAAGCAGGGAAGACCCCTCAGGGGGAGCACATGACGGACCCAATGCGGCATGTGCCGGTTCTTTTACAAATTGCGATCCGAATGCTGAATGTGCGCCGGGGCAGCGTCGTGGTGGACGCGACCCTTGGCAATGCAGGCCATGCGAGCGAGATTGCTCGGCGGCTGGGGCCGGAGGGAAAGCTGATCGGCTTCGACCGGGACCCGCAGGCGATGGAGCTGGCGAAACAGAGGCTCGATGCGCTGCGCGAGGAACTGGGGGCCGAGATGCCGCGGGTGGTTCTGCACGATGTGGAGTTTTCGCAGGCCGGCGAAATGCTGGCGGGCGACAAGGTCGACGGGCTGCTGGCGGATTTCGGAGTCAGCTCGATGCAGTTCGATCAGGCGCACCGAGGGTTTAGTTTTCAGGCGGAAGGCAACCTGGATATGCGGATGAATCCGCGCGAGGGTGTGACCGCCGAACAAGTGGTAAATCAGGCCGGGGAAAACGAACTCGCCGATCTGATTTACGAATTCGGAGAGGAAAGGAGGTCGCGGAGAATCGCCAGAGCCATTGTCCGGGCGCGGCCGGTAACGACGACGGTGCAGTTGGCCCGAGTTGTTGCAGGCGCGCTCGGAGCAATGAAAGGGGAGCGAATCCATCCGGCGACCCGAACCTTTCAGGCTCTTCGAATTTATGTGAACGCCGAGCTGAGCGAGATTGACGCTCTGTTGCGGCTGGCGCCGGAAGTGTTGAAGCCGGGAGGAAGGCTGGTGGCGATCAGTTTTCATTCTCTCGAAGACCGGCGGGTGAAGGATGCGCTGCGCGAGGGAGCGCGGCAGGGGATTTATGAGGTGCTCACGCGGAAGCCGTTGACGGCGGAAGCGGAGGAGACGGATCGCAATCCGAGGGCGCGCAGCGCGAAGCTGCGGGCCGCGGAGAGAAGGGCAGAGGAAGCGCGCAGGGGGTAGGGTGTGGCCAATGCGTTGGTGAGTGATTCGGGTCCGCCGCGCCTTACGCCGTACGCGCTGAGCCTCAGGTGAGGATCGGGCCAGGGACAGGCAGGGCGAAATTTTGAGGCTGGGGTGAGGGGAGACGAACGATGGCGACACAGGCGATGGCGGCACCGGTGATCGGTGGATTGCGTCGCGACACGGAGCGGGTCGCGGAGCATAACGCGATGTTGCTGGCGGCGCAGCGGCGCGGCCGGCGCGGTCCAACCCCGGAGGCGCTGTTCCCAAAGCGCATCGACAATTCGCGCCTGGTGAAGGCCATTGACGCGGCCCGCGGCCGCGAGATGCGCAGCTTCGCTTACGCCATGGCCTTTTTGCTGTCGCTGGTGATGGTTTATGGATGGCAGCACTTCAGCGCCATCGAATGCGGTTATCGGATCGAGACGGAGAAGCAGCAGATGCAGCAACTGGATGAGCAGAACCGGCAACTGCGGCTGACGAAAGCGCAGCTGGCCGATCCCCAGCGCATCGACACGATGGCGCGCAATTTGGGACTGTCGGCGCCGCACCCCGGGCAAGTGGTGCATCCGAATGCGACGGGCGACGCCAGCACTCCGGCGATGGCGGAGAATCGTCCCGCCGTCCCGGCCGTTCACTAGGGCCCGCTAACAGGCCCTGAGTTTCCCCCAGGGAGGAGAGGGTTCTCGCTGTGAATCTTCGTGCGTTCTCCTCACCGTCACCCCACCGCGCCGGCAGCGAACGCGAATGGGATCCAACGCCCACAACTCCCCATCACGGCGACGAACGACGTGATGGGGACTCTCCTTTTCGCTTCAAAAGCAAACCCTTCCTGGTAACGCCGATGCGGCAGACGCGCATCCTGGCGGTGCTGGGGATTTTTCTTGGCTGGACCGTGCTGATCGGGGGGCGGCTGGTGTGGCTTCAGGTCATCCAGCATGCGAAATGGGCGGAGCGCGCGGAACGCCAGCAGGAACGTACCTTCAATGTGGCTCCGCGGCGCGGCGTTTTGTACGACCGCAATCTGCATGAGCTGGCGATGACGGTGGTTGCGGACTCCATCTACGCGGTTCCTTCCGAGATCGGCGCAAACAAGCAGAAAACGGCGGCGGAGCTGGCAAAGATCGTCCACACCGATCCCGAAGACCGGTTCACGTCGGAGAAACAGATTCTGGCGCGGCTGATGGACTCACGCAATTTCGCGTGGGTGGCGCGCAAGCAGCCTCCTTCGGTCATTGAACGCGCGCAGGCGATGAAGTTGAAGGGCATCTACGTACAGAAAGAGTTCAAGCGTTTCTATCCGGATCGGCAGCTGGCGGCGCAGGTGCTCGGCTACGTGGGTATGGATGACGACGGCTTGGCCGGCGTGGAAGAGGATCGCGACAGCGAACTGCACGGAACGCCAGGGCGGATGCTGACGGCGATCGACGCGCGGCGGCATGTGCTGGACAGCGAGGAGCGCGATCCTGAGCCCGGGGAAAACCTGGTGCTCACCATCGACGCGAACATTCAGTTCATGGCCGAGCAGGCCCTCGATCGCAACATGGAGCGGACCGGCGCGCTGAATGGCACGGTGGTGGTGCAGGATCCGCATACGGGACAGATTCTGGCGCTGGCCATCCGGCCGACCTTCGACCCGAACGAATTCCGGCACACCGATCCCTTGCTCCTCAAGGATCACGCCGTGAGCGATGTGTATGAGCCAGGGTCGACGTTCAAGCTGGTGACGTATTCGGCGGCGCTCGAAGAGCATGTAACGACGCCTGAAGCCCCGATTGGCACGCTGGGCGGGCAGATCAACGTGGCGGGGCGCATTGTGCACGACGATCGCGACGCGATTCTCTACGAGGCTCAACATGGCAACGTGGTGACAACGACGCAGGCGCTGGAGGAGTCGAGCGACGTGGCGGCGATTGAGCTGGCGCAAAGGATGGGGCCGGATCGCTTCTATCAGTACATTCACGGTTACGGATTCGGGATGCGTTCGGGAATCGAGCTGCCGGGCGAGACGCGGGGTCTGGTGAAGCCGCCGGCGCGGTGGCAGCCGACGACGATTGGGTCGATTCCCATGGGGCAGGAGATCGCGGTCACGCCGATCCAGCTGGTGACCATGGCATCGTCGATCGCGAATGGCGGGGTATATCTGCCGCCGCACATCGTGCTCGAGAGCACGCCGGAGATGAAGGGCAGCGCGACTCTCAAGGCGACGGCGTTTCGTCCGGAAGATGAGCTGCCCAATCCGTTGCCGGCGGGGGCGCATCGGGTGATTTCCGAGATGACCTCGGCGGAGATGCGCAAAATGATGGAGGGCGTGGTGCTGTTCGGCACCGGGCGGCCTGCGCAGCTGGATGGCTACAGCGCGGGTGGCAAAACCGGGACCGCGCAGAAGATCGACCCGAAAACCCACACCTATTCGAAGACGAAGTACGTGGCCTCGTTTGTGGGTTTTGCTCCGGTCAACAATCCTGCGGTGACCATTGCGGTGATTATGGATTCGCCGTCGAAGGGTTCGCATTTTGGCACGGCGGCGAGCGCGCCGGTCTTTCACGACCTGGCGCAGCAAATTCTCGAGTATTGGGGTGTGCCGCACGATCAGGATTTGAAGCCGGAAGAGTCCCTGGCGAGGAACAGCAAGCCCGAGCAGCAGGAGGCCCCTCCACAGGAAAATGCGGACGGTCTGGAATCGCTGTTTGCGGAAGTGAACCATCTGCCCGCGGACGATCCATTACGGAATCCGTCGCCGGATTCCGCAGAGCTCAGAGCACAGAGCTCAGAGCGCAGCGGACCAGAGCCTGGAACGGGAGCTTCACAGCAAGCTGCGGACAATCCCGCCGCGGAACATCCGGTGCCGAAGGCCAGTACAACCACGCTGGCAAAGTCGGAACCGCCTGCGCCTCCCGATGCATCGGCGCCCACGCCAACGCCAAAAGGCCGCACCGGTTCTGTCGCCGTTCCGAATCAACGCGTGACGGTGCCGTCGTTTACGGGGAAATCGTTGCGCGAAGTGGTGGTGCAGGCGAGCGGCGTAGGCCTGGGCGTGCAGGTCGTCGGATCGGGCATCGCCCGCGACCAGGCGCCCGCGGCTGGGACTATGGTTCCGGCAGGAACCGAGATCGTCGTGCGCTTCGCACAGTAACCCGAACTGGCCGGGGTCGCTCACTGTCATCGTCGCCGGGGAATCCGCGCTTACAATCAGCTTGTCATGCGCTTTGAAGAGCTGCTGAGCAGGGCCGAACTCGTGCGGCGTGCCGGTCCCGATCCACAAATCGGAGCGATCGAGTACGACTCACGACGCGTCGCTCCCGGCTCGTTGTTTCTGGCGATGCAGGGCGAAACGACGGACGGCAATCGCTACATTGGCAAAGCCATCGCGCAGGGCGCGGCCGCGGTGGTCACCGATTCCGCCGCTGCGTTTGCCGATACAGCGAAGCGCTACGCGGATGTCGGAGTCGCCGAAGTTCCGGCCGGTGGCGGACGTCGGGCGATGGTGGCGATCGCAACCAATTTCTTCGGGCGCCCGGAAAAGCACATCACACTGACCGGCGTGACCGGGACCAACGGCAAAACAACGACAGCGTTTCTGCTGGATGCGATGCTCAATTCTGCCGGCCGCAAGACGGTGCTGGTGGGGACGATTGAGAATCATGTTGCGGGAGCGGTGCGGCCGGCGCCGCATACCACGCCCGAGTCACGGGATTTGCTGGCGCTCCTGCGCGAAGGTGTGGACGCAGGAGCGACGGAGGCGGTGATGGAGGTTTCGTCGCATGCGCTGGCTCAGGGACGCGTCTACGGGCTGGCGTACGATGTCGCGATTTTCACGAACCTGACCCAGGACCACCTCGACTACCACGGCACCATGGAGAACTACTTCGCGGCGAAGCGCGCGCTGTTCGACGGAGAGCTGGGCGCGCCGCCGCGGGTCGCGGTCATTAATATGGATGACCCGCATGGCGCCAAGCTGGCGGGGATTGCGCAGCAGGCGGGCGCGCAGGTTGATTCCTATGGGCTGAGCGCCGGGGATTTTCGCGCCGAGGACGCGAGGATGAGTTCTTCTGGCATGAGCTTTCGCCTCGTCGCGCCGATGGGCGCAGTTGAGGTGCGCACGCGGCTGACCGGGAAGGTCAACCTCTACAACTTGCTGGCGTCGTCGGGAGCAGCCTCCGCGCGCGGATTGACCCTCGACCAGATTGCCGCCCCCGCGGCCTCGCTGGCGTACGTGCCGGGGCGCTTCCAGACCGTCGACGCGGGGCAGCCGTTCACAGTGGTGGTGGATTACGCCCACACCGACGACGCGCTGCGCAATTTGACAGCGCTGGCGCGGGAGTTCGTCGGCCACCCCGGCACGCAACAGAGGCGTGCCGGGGACCCCAGTGTGGCTGGCAAGGGCCGGGTGATCACCCTGTTCGGCTGCGGAGGCGATCGGGACCGGGCCAAGAGGCCGAAGATGGGGCGCGCAGCCGGCGAGGGCAGCGATTTCGTCGTGCTCACTTCCGACAATCCGCGCAGCGAGGACCCGGACGCGATTCTGCAGGATGCTTTGCCCGGCCTGATCGCAACGGGAACAAAATTTGCGGTGGAAGCAGACCGGGCCCAGGCGATTCGCCTTGCAATCGAAGCGGCGCGGCCGGGAGACATCGTCCTCATCGCAGGCAAGGGGCACGAGAAGGAGCAGGTTCTGCGCAACGGCACGATCCCCTTCGACGATGCGGAAGTGGCCGCGGTCGCGATCCGCGACCTGGCGGGAGCGCGGGCATGAAGCTGACTCTCGAACAGATTGCGCGCTGGTCGGCGGCGGAAATCGTCGCGGGCGCCGATTCGATGACGGCAACCGGGTACTCCATCGATTCGCGCACGCTGCAACCCGGCGATTTGTTCTTCGCGATTCGCGGAGAGCGTTTCGACGGGCACGATTTCGTTGCGGCGGCGCTGGAGCGGGGCGCGTGTGCGGCAGTGATTGCGCGTGATCGGATCCGCTCGGTGCCCGACGCGACGACAAAGTATCCCCTGCTGAGCACCGATGATCCTCTGGCGGCGCTGCAGCGCCTCGCGGCCGCGGTGCGTCGCCACTGGGGCAAGCGCGTGGTCGCCATTACCGGATCGGCCGGTAAGACCACGACCAAGGAGGCCGTCGCGGCGGTGCTGGCAAAGCGATTTGCTGTGCTGAAGTCGCTGGGCAACCTGAATAATGGATACGGCCTGCCATTGCAGCTGCTGCGCCTGGAACCGGAGCACGATGTCGCCGTGATCGAGATGGGCATGTCGGCAGCGGGCGAGATCACCGCTCTGTGCCACATCGCCGCGCCCGATTGGGGCGTGGTGACCAACGTCGGTCATGCGCACACCGAGGGTTTTGCCGACGGGATCGCCGGCGTTGCGCGCGCCAAGTATGAGCTGGTGGCGGCGTTACCGCGGAACGGCGTGGCTTTCCTGAATTGCGACGATAGCTATGTGTCGCAATTCGGGCGGGACTTTCGGGGCAAGGTCGTCTATTACGGCCGCGGGCCATGCGGCGACCCGCATATCGAGAGCGTGCAAGCGCAGGGTGCAGGAGGGCTCACGATTCAGGTGCGGGCCGGGGAACAGCACAGCGAGCTGCAACTGCATCTGCCTGGGGAGCACAATGCGTCCAATGCGATGGCGGCAATTGCCGTCGGCGTGGAGGCGGGGGTCCCGCTGGCGGAGTGTTGCGCGGCGCTGGAGCGACTGCGTCCCGACGAAAAGCGGGGTCAGGTGCTCACCATCCGCGGCGCAACCCTCATCAATGACTCCTACAATTCAAACCCCGAAGCGCTCAAGTCGATGATCAGGACGCTGGCCGGCGTGCCGGCGCGGCGGCGCATTCTGGTCGCGGGCGAGATGCTGGAACTGGGACCCGAAGCGGTGGCGCTGCACGCGGCGTGCGGCAAGGCTGCCGCGCAAGCGGGCATCAACATCGTGGTCGGCGTGCGGGGAAACGCGTGGCATATCGTCGATGCGGCGCAGCAGTGCGGGGCAGAGGCTCTGTTCGTGGAAACGCCGGAAGCAGCCGGCGAGTGGTTGCGAGCCAATCTGGAGCCCGGAGACGCAGTGCTGATGAAGGGTTCGCGTGGCGTGCGGCTGGAGCGCGCGCTCAAGGGGCTGCAGGCGCAGGAAAAAGACGGCGGTGCGCAGGGCGGAGCGCGATAAGATAAGCGGGAAGTCCCACCAGATTTGCCGGAGGAAGTTTGCTTTATTGGCTGCTCTATCGAAAGCTTTACCTCTATTTCAGTCCCTTTCGAATATTCCGGTATCTGACGTTTCGCACCGCCTTCGCCTCGCTCACGGCGCTGCTGATCACGCTCATCATCGGCCCGTTCGTCATCGAGAAGCTGCGAGAGTTCCAGATCGGCCAGTACATCCGCGAAGAAGGCCCCAAGGCGCACCAGAAAAAAGCCGGCACGCCCACCATGGGCGGAGTCCTCATCTGCATCGCCATCCTGCTGCCGACATTTCTCTGGGCGGATCTGTCCAATCCTTTTATATGGGTGGTGATGTTTTCGACGGCGGCCTTCGGCGCCATCGGATTTGCCGATGACTATATTAAGGTGATTCATCGCCGGAACCTGGGCCTGACGGCGCGGGCCAAGATGACGTATCAGTTCCTGGTGGCGGCGGCGATCGCCATTGTGCTGGTGCTCATGGACCTCGAGGGCAGCTACTCGACGCGGCTGATGGTGCCCTTCGTCAAAGTCCTGCGGCCTCGGCTTTCGATTCCCGCCCTCCTGCACGTTCCCCATCTCGGCGTACTGGCGTTTCTGCCGTTCATCGTCTTCGTGATGCTGGTGATCGTCTTTTCGAGCAACGCGGTCAACCTGACGGACGGGCTGGATGGCCTGGCCATTGGTTGCACCATCATCGCCGCCGGCGCCCTCACCGTGCTGACCTATGTGAGCGGTCACGTCATTTTCGCGGACTACCTGGAGCTGCAGCGCATGCCCATGGTCAGCGAGGTGACCGTCTTCTGCGGGGCCATGACCGGGGCCAGCATCGGTTTCCTTTGGTACAACGCCCACCCCGCTGAGATTTTCATGGGAGACGTGGGTTCGCTGGCGCTGGGCGGAGCCATCGCCACGGTCGCGGTGGTCATCAAGCAGGAGCTGCTGCTGCCGTTCATCGGCGGCGTCTTCGTCATCGAGGGCATCTCGGTGATCCTGCAGGTGGGCAGCTACAAGTTGCGCGGAGGCAAGCGCATTTTCCGCATGGCGCCGCTCCATCACCACTTCGAACTGATGGGGTGGTCGGAGTCGAAGGTGATCGCGCGCTTCTGGATCCTGGCGCTGGTGTTTGCACTCTTTGCACTCACCACCCTGAAGCTGCGATAAGGGGTAGGGCCGGCGTGACACAATGAGCATGCCGGCGCTCGCGAGTTTGCATGGAAATCAAAGGAAAAAAAGTACTGGTCGTCGGTCTGGGCAAGTCGGGGCTGGCGGCGGCGCTGTTTTTGCGGCACCACGGTGCGCAGGTGACGGTTTCTGACGTCCGCAGCGCCGAAGCCCTGGCGAAGGAGATCCCGGCGCTCATCGAAGAAGGCATCGCCGTCGAGGCGGGCGGCCATGGGCTGCTGACCTTCCGGCGCCAGGACCTGATCGTCGTGAGCCCGGGGGTTCCCGTCGACACGCCGGAGCTGACGCAGGTGCGGAAATTCGGGCTGCCGATCATCGGCGAACTGGAGTTGGCGGCGCATTATCTGCGCGGCAAGGTGCTCGCGATTACCGGATCGAACGGCAAGACCACAACGACCTCGTTATGCGGGGAGATTCTCGAGGCAGGCAAGCTGCCGGTGCAGGTGGGCGGCAACATCGGCGTGCCGGTCATCGCCCTGGTGGAAGCTTCGCGCGACGATGGATGGTCGGTGCTGGAAGTTTCGAGCTTCCAGCTTGAAACGACCTACGAATTTCACCCGGAGATCGCGGTGATCCTGAACATTACGCCCGATCATCTGGACCGGCACGGAACCTTTGAGAATTATGTCGCGGCGAAGGAGAAGATTTTCGCGCAGCAAACAGCCGACGATGCGCTGGTGC
Source organism: Acidobacteriaceae bacterium (assembly GCA_050011735.1). Lineage (GTDB taxonomy): Bacteria > Acidobacteriota > Terriglobia > Terriglobales > Acidobacteriaceae > Palsa-343. Next base: position 13,583 of record JBEKIN010000081.1, read on the forward strand.
TGAATGCCGACGACGATGCCGCGTCGCGCGCAGCGGCGAGGGCCAGGTCGCGAGTCTTCTGGTTCAGCAGGACGCGTGTGGTGCGGCAGGGCGCCTTTGTGCATGAGGGCGTGATTGCGTACCGCGCCTCGGAGCAGGCGGCGCCGGAACCGGTGCTGAAGGTCGCGGATATTCCGCTGAAGGGCGCGCACAACGTGGAGAATGTGTTGGCTGCGGTGTGCGCGGCTCGTCTCGCGGGCGTCGATGCGGCAGCGATTCGCAAAGCGGTAACGGAATTTCACGCGGTCGAGCATCGCCTGGAGTTCGTCGCGAAGATCAACGGCGTCGACTACTACAACGACTCCAAAGCAACCAATGTCGATGCCTCGATGAAGGCGATTGCCGCGTTTCCCGGCGGGATTCATCTGATCCTGGGCGGCAAGGACAAGAATTCCGATTACCGGCAGATGCGCGCGTTGCTGCAGGAGCGCGTGAAGGCGGTTTACACGATCGGCGCGGCGGCGGAGAAGATTCACACGCATATTGAGGGCGCCGCCCCCATCGTGAGCGCGGGCACCCTGGAGGAAGCGATTGCCAGGGCGGGTGCGGCGGCACAGCCGGGCGAGATTGTGTTGCTCGCGCCGGCGTGTTCCAGTTTCGATCAGTTTGAGAGCTACGAACACCGGGGACGGGTCTTCAAGGAAACAGTTTTGGCGCGGCGCGGTCTGGCCGCACTCACGGCAACCTAACGAAGAGAAGCGAGTCTTATGGCGAAACGAGTAGGCGTCGACAAGTGGCTGTACTTCGCCGCGCTGGTGCTGGTGGTCATCGGGCTGGCGATGGTTTTCAGCGCCTCGGCCGTGATGGCCGGAGAGCCGCGCTTTGGCTCGCCCTACTACTTTGTCGCTCGCCAGGCTATTTGGGCGGTGCTCGGCCTGCTGGCCATGACGCTGCTGATGAAGGTGCCGGTCAGCACCTACAACCGTCCCACGGTCGTCTTTCCGGTGGTCGGAGTCACCATCATTCTGCTGCTGGGAGCCTTTTTGATGCACGACTCCCACAACACCCATCGCTGGTTTCGGGTCGGCATGCTCTCGTTCCAGCCGTCGGAGATCGCCAAGCCGGCGCTGGTCCTGTTTCTGGCGTGGTTCCTCCAGAACCGCATGCACCTGATGGAAGACTGGCGCGGCACGCTGATCCCCGCGGTGCTGCCCAGCCTGATTTTCATTGCGCTCATCCTGAAAGAGCCCGACCTGGGAACGGCACTGGTCTGCGCGGG
>JBEKIN010000082.1:0-14832 GCA_050011735.1 Acidobacteriaceae bacterium
AGGTGAAAGACCGTCTTCCCCAGATCGATGCCGATTGTGTCGATTTCCATGGACCGCCTCCTGTGCTCACTTCTTATAGCCCCGAAGGGCAAGAAGCGGCGGACCATACCAATTAGTTTCGCTTCAGGCGGAGACCCCATCTTTGCTTTCATCGCTGCTCCGGCCAGCACGTGCGGATTCAATCAGAAGCCGTATCCTTCTCTTCGCCTCGACAGACCCCTGACCGTATTTTGCGGTCCAAGCAAGAAAATCCTCGAATGATGCGCCGAATGGATGCCCATCGAGTGACGCTCCGGCCTTGAGGAGCACCTCAACGAAGCTAGGATGTCCCGTATGAGCGGCGGTTGACAGAGCGGTCCACCGGTGATCGTCGCGTGCATCCAACGACGCCCCATGGCGAATCAGTTCAGTGGCGACCGTCGTGTTGCCTCCCATCGCTGCCGCCATCAGGAGATTACATCCAAACTGATTCGACAGATTAGGGTCCAGCCCGGCTTCGAGACGGCTGCGGACTCGGATAACGTCGCCTCTCTTGATCGCGTTGTACGCGTCGTGAAAGTTCATCGTGGAATGATACCCGGTGCTCAGACGCGTTCTGGCTGTATTACCGGCAATACGGAAATAACGCTTCGGTAAACACAGAGGGCCACCGTTGTCACGTTCGTAATCTCCGGGTAGCCGACAATCCGGCCCACTGTCCGGGCCGCATCTGAAGGGTTCAACCGTTGTCCTCAACAAGCCTCGCAGCACTGCTCAGAAACAGCAGACGGTAGCGGAGCACCGTCAAGGGCGTACTTCGCGGGAGAGCAGCACGCCTTTGCGAGATGTGCCCGGTCTGCGCGCATTGCCGTGTCTTCTTTTAACCAGCCGAGCGTCTGCTGGAGAATCCGGAACGCCCCGGTGTGCGGCGGCATGACGATGCGGTAGTGTATCCATTTTCCCTCGCGCCGTGCTGACACAATGCCCGCGTTCCGCAGGTACGCGAGGTGACGCGAAATCTTGGGCTGCGGTTCACCCAGAATCTCCACAAAGTAGCAGACGCAGACCTCCTGCTCCCCCATCAGATTGAGCAGCCGGAGGCGCGTGTTGTCGCCGAGCGCCTGAAAGAACTGCTGCATGTCGAACTGAGCCTTGCGGACCATACATAAGATATACGCCTTGACGAATGTGATGACAACAACATATATTCACCTTAACGAATATGTCAGAGGTGAACCATGGCAGACGTTCTCGATTCGGTCCGGTCGAAGTACGGCGCGGCGGCAGAGAGCACACTTTCCAGCAACGATCCCGGCGTAAAGGCGGTGGCCGAAGCCTTCGGCTATTCCGCAGAGGAACTAACGTCGATCCCGGCAGAGGCCAACATGGGGTTATCGTGCGGCAATCCCACTGCGACCGCTCACCTTCGGCCCGGCGAAGTCGTGGTTGACCTCGGCTCGGGCGGCGGCCTGGATGTGTTCCTGGCCGCAAAGATGGTGGGGCCGCAGGGCCGCGCCATTGGAATCGACATGACCCCGGCCATGATCGAACGAGCGCGAGCGAATGCCTCCTCTGGCGGATACACCAACGTGGAGTTCTACCAGTCCACCATCGACAGCATTCCGCTGTCCGACTCGTCGGTCGATTGCGTCATCTCGAACTGCGTCCTGAACCTCGCCCCGGATAAGGCAGCCGTCTTCCGTGAGATGGCCCGTGTGCTCAAGCCGGGCGGTCGCCTGGCTGTGAGTGACATTGCGCTCAAGGGTGATTTACCGGAAGCGATTGCCAAAAGCATGGCCGCGTACGTGGGCTGCGTGGCTGGCGCTATCAGGATTGAGGACTATCGCGCTGGGCTGCTCGCTGCTGGCTTCGAGCACGTCGAAATCGTGGACAGTGGGGCAGACCTGAACGCATACTCCAAGGTCGAGAATCAGTCCGGTTGCTGCTCCCCGGCGATGGCGAATGGTTCGTGCTGCTCTCCCGCATCGGATGGAAGCACTTTTCACGCAGAGCTATCAGACCTGTTGGCCCAGTTCGACGTGAACTCGGCAGCGGCAAGTGTGAAGGTATTCGCTATCAAGCCCAGGGACATAGTCACCAATCCGACAGCCACTCCTTGCTGTGAGCCGGGCTGCTGCGCGTAAGGAGATTCCATGTCGCAATATAACGTCCTGTTTCTCTGCACCGGCAACTCTGCCCGCTCGATCATGGCGGAAGCCATTTTGAACCGAAAGGGAGCGCCCAACTTCACCGCATTCAGCGCGGGGAGCCACCCTTCCGGTACGGTGCGTCCAGAAGCTCTGCGGCAGATTGAGTCCGCTGGCTTGCCCGCGGACGGTCTCTATAGCAAGTCATGGGATGAGTTCGCCAAACCGGGTGCGCCCGCGATGAACTTCGTTTTCACCGTCTGCGACAACGCGGCCAACGAGCAATGCCCGTTCTGGCCCGGCCAGCCGATGACGGCCCATTGGGGTGTTCCCGATCCTGCGCCAGTTAAAGGGACACCGGAGGAAATCGTCCGGGCATTTCGAGATGCTTTCGTATTGCTGGATCGCCGAATTGGACTATTCCTGTCATTGCCCCTTGCGAGCCTTCAACGGATGGCCATTCAGACAGAGATCGAAAAGATCGGCAACTCATGAAGCCTACTCTTTTGCGTCGGACGGCAGCCGAGTTTCTTGGAACCCTGTTCCTGCTTGCAGCAGTTGTCGGCTCGGGCATCATGGGCGAGCATCTTGCGGCGGGGAATGTCGCGTTGGCGCTTCTTGCCAACACGCTTGCAACGGGCGCGGCGCTGACCGCAATCATTCTGACGTTCGGTCCGATTTCCGGGGCGCATCTAAATCCCGCTGTGACGATTGCAAGTGCCTGGATGGGTGATTTTCGCTGGATCGAGACTCTCGCCTATGTCGCCGCACAGGCATCCGGCGCGTTTGCCGGGGTGGCCGTAGCTCACCTGATGTTCGGCATGCCCGTGTTCTCGGTATCGGTTCACACCAGGAGCGGTCCAGCTCAGACGTTCAGCGAGTTCGTCGCCACTTTTGGCCTCCTGGCGGTCATTTGGGGATGCGTACGTTCACGTCCTGCCATCTTGCCGTTCGCCGTGGGAGCGTACATTTCCGGGGCCTATTGGTTTACGGCGTCAACTTCGTTCGCCAACCCTGCAGTCACTCTTGCGCGATCTTTCTCGAACACGTTCGCCGGAATACGACTCGTCGATGCACCGGCGTTCATTGCGGCGGAAGTGGCAGGCGCTTTCTGTGCAACGCTCCTGTTCCAATGGTTCTTGCCATCTCCCGTCATGTCCCACTCAAAGGCCCACCAAGAGGGGCTCGCCTCCACGCTCGAATCCGTAGTGAACGAGTGACCGGCAATACGTCCATATCGATTTTTTATAGGGGTATAAAAGTTTGAAATGTCCGTATTGCCGACGACACGCCCAGAACCCGTCAATGAGCGCATTGGCCTGTTCCCGCCAAATGACTGGGCGGGTCACCGTCCGAATTGTCGACAAATCACGCAGTGTGATTCTCCGATCGCAGAGGCCGAAACTGACACGCAAGATCGGGTGAGTATTGGTACAGCGTTTCGGGACTGGCACTAAGGCAGTCTCCGAGCGTCCATTGGTACGCTTCCGGGCAACGTTGTGGGACAGGCTTTCGGGCCACGCGAGCCCGAGTCTCTAGCGGGTCTTCGATTTGTCCCAGAACTTATCCTTTGCAGGACGGTACGGGGATCATGAATTACTCATGGACTATAGTTGTCCATGCCCAACAATACATGTGAACACTGCGGCGGTTCCCAACTCATCAGCGGTCTCACTGTTTCTGCTTCTGGTGGTGGTGGTGACGTACGTCCCGGCCTCCTCTGCAAAGAGAAAGAGAAAGGCTTTTTCAAATGGTCCGAAAGGGAGAAACGGGAGACCCTTTTTGCTGACCTGTGCACCTCTTGCGGCACTGTAAAACGTTTATACGTGAAAGACCCGAAACGTGATTGGGTCGTATAACTTTCACGGTTTCAACCGGGACCGTCCCGGCCCGGTCCGGCAGACTCGCTCGCCCGGGTACAGCGAGAGACGGAGAGGCTTTATGCTGAGTCTCCGAGTGGGCTAACTCCGCTGGAGTGAACTCGTCACAGCGCCGATGCAGAAGGTAGGACACAGCCCTCTCAAAACTTACTCTTTTGGGGACAGAGCGAAAGGCACATTCCGGCACAACGCAGTTGTCGTAAGAGCGGAGCCTCGCCAACGTTCGATGAGCGCAAAATCGCTTATGCGCTCACCGAGCCGGATTATTGCCGAGTGACCGGCAATACGGAAATAACGTATCAGTAAACATCGTGGCGCACTGTTGCCATGATCGTCGTTTCAATGTTGCTGACAACCGCGTCGAGAAGATCTGTTGCCGGACGCCGGTTGGCTGACCATCGCGCGGAGCTCTGATATTCTCCCTATCGCCCGACCGCCGCCCGGTCCCTCAATATCTCCTCCACGGCACCAATCGCTACCTCCAGCTCGCGGTCGGTGTTGTAGAAGTGCGGCGACACGCGTACGCCAGCTTTGGGCCGCCAATCCACCAGAATCTCGCGCTTCAGCAACTCCCGGCAGACTTCCTGCGAATTCGGCATATCGAGGGAAACCGTCCCACCGCGCTCCTCCGGATCACGAGGCGAGTTCACCGTCCAGCCGTGTTGGTCGGCCAGTTCAATCAGCCGCGCCGTCTGCTTTTGTGACTTCTCGCGAATCCGCTGGATGCCGACCCCTGCGATGATCTTGAGCCCCGGCCGCGCCGCCTCCAGCGCTGGAATATTGGAAGTGCCGTTCATGAAGCGGAAGGGTGGATCGGTGTACCGGATCGGCCCAATCTCGAAAGCCATCGAATTCTGATGGGCAAACCAGCCGGTAAATTTCGGTTCCAGCTTTCTGCCGAGGTCGGGACGCACATACAAATAACCCACGCCGGGACCGCCGCAAAGCCATTTCAGAACTCCACCGCAGGCAAAATCGACATTGAGGGCCTGCACGTCCACGGGAACACTTCCCAAAGACTGGAAGATATCCAGCACGACATGCGCGCCGACGCGATGCGCCTTTTCAATGATGGCCTTCGAGTCCTGGATGTACGAGCTCCGGAAAATTACATGCGAAATCGGGACCAATAAGGTTGTCTCGTCAATCGCGTCGACCAGTCGTTCGGTCGGAACCGTGACTCCGTCCTCAGTCCTGACCATGTGGACCCGTGCACCGTAAGCACGGTGTGCCTTCCAGAAGCACATGACCGAGGGAAAGTTCATGGACCCGCCCACGCCCAACATCGCCATCTGAGGGGCGCTCAGCTGGTGGAGGAGCCCCTTCTCCTCATCGGCGTGCTGTTGGACGGGCATCGGGCACTTATACCAGACCGCCGCTCATTCCCCAAGGGTGTTCCATCCTAGTCCGCCTCGCGTCGTTCGAGGCGACAGGGTGGGAGGCCCGAATCTCGATTCGATTAACATCTCCCCAGAGGAACCTGGAGCGATGAATGATGCAGAGATGATCGCCAAGTGGGACGAGCACATCAGCTATGAGTTTTCGACTCGCGACGTCTCTTCGACCATTGCGACCATGGTGGAGGACGCGTATGTCAACCACGTGCCGGTGATGACCGGCGGATACGGCCATGAGGCTCTGCGCAAGTTCTATGCGGAAGATTTCATCTCGTTGATGCCGGCGGACACATCAATCCATTTGATCTCTCGCACTCTCGGCCACAGCCAACAGGGCGAAGCCCAATTGGTCGACGAGATGATCTTTTCCTTCACCCACACGGAAGAGATGCCCTGGATGCTCCCTGGAATTTCTCCGACTCATCGCCATGTCGACATTCCGTTGGTAGTAGTGGTGGGCTTTCGCGACGGCAAGCTGGCGCACGAGCGCATCTACTGGGACCAGGCGTCAGTGCTCAAACAGATCGGCCTGCTCACGGATCCATCGCTTCTTCCCCAACGATCCGCACGGCGGACTGATTCACTCCTCGGTCGGGGGGGGCGGCGCGCGCCTGAATCCGCGTGCTATTATTGGGCCGTCTTTCAGTCCCCAAACCGTTGCGATCCCGGCTGCAGAACTCAGAAACGATGGAATCGGGCCGTTTGACCATCGCTGGATCTGTGCTTGGCATAGAACGGGGACGGTCTGCGGCTCATCACCGGATCAACACCGTAGCGACCGGAGTCTTCCATGATCGTCTCTCGCCTCTCGTCCCACCCTTCCCGTGGAGTTTCCTTCGCGATCCTGGCGTCCATCCTTATGGCTTTCAGCGGCAGTTCGGCTGTCGCGCAGCGGGCCGCCCCGGCCCCGCACATCAGTATCATGCGCCCGTCGAGTGCTCCGCCAGATTCAAGCGAGGCACAGGGGCCGTTCCCATGGCGGACGATGGCGCAGCCTAATGGGACGCCGGTGAACACGGGCTCCGGAATGGTATACACGTGCGCCCCCAATGTGGCGGCTGCCACATGCAACTATCTGAATACGACGGTGGCCGGCTATTACAACGACACGTTCACCAATGCGAACGCCAACGTCTACATTCAGTACGGCACGACGAGTCTCGGCGAGAGTGTGCAATACCTGAATTTTCTTACCTACGACCAATACGTGACCGCTTACGGGAGCATCCCCAACAAGAGCGCCATCCAGATCTCGGCCCAGTCCGCGCTTTCTACCTACGACGCTACGCCTTACGGCGGGGACTACGTTATGGTCACCAGCGCCCTGGGCACAGCTCTCGGCTTCACAGGAGCGACCGGCATTACGACGAGCGAGGCCGCCTGCAGCATCGGCACCTCTGGTTGCTACAACGTTCTCATCACGGTTACCAACGATCCGGAGACGCCACTCTACTACGACAATCTGGGCGGAACAGAGCCGGCAGACGCGTACGATTTCTATGCGGTAGTGGAACACGAGACGGACGAAGCGCTCGGGACTACGTCGTGCGTCACCACACAAACTGATCCGCTCAGCGATCCTTGCGGTACCGACACCGATGAAACCGGCACCCCCTCGGCGGTCGACCTGTTCCGTTATTCCAGTGCGGGAAATCTTGTCCTCGATAGCTCCCTGAGCACCACTCCCGGCGCGTATTTCTCTTACAACGGAGGCTCCACAGACGGGTCAGTCGGGACCGGGGCAGCTCCGAAGTACTACAACACGCTGGACAATGGCGACGACTACGCCGACTATGTCGCCAGTTCTCCAAATTGCGCGACGAACGAGGCGATTCAGGATGCGACAGGCTGTCCAGGCGCGGATGGGGGCCTGACCATTCTGAATGACGGCGGTTCAGAGATCAACATTCTCACCGCAGTCGGATATCAGGTACCTCCCCCGCCAGGCGGTCTCCAGTTTGTCAGCGTGACTCCGTGCCGAGTGGCTGACACGAGGAACGCGACCGGATCGTTTGGCGGACCGGAACTCGCGGCAGAATCAACTCGCACCTTCAATATTCCAGAGAGCGCGTGCGGGATTCCTTCGACGGCGGTGGCTTATTCGCTGAATGTGACGGTGGTGCCGATCCAAACGTTGGGCTACCTGACGATATGGCCTGCCGGTCAGACACAGCCTCTTGTGTCGACGCTGAATTCCTACGATGGACGAGTCAAGGCTAACGCCGCCATCACGCCCGCCGGAACCGACGGCGGAGTCAGCGTCTACGTCACCAACGCAACCCAGTTCATCCTCGATATCGACGGCTATTTTGTACCGGACGGAACGGACTCTTCGGGCCTCGCGTTCTTCCCGCTTACCCCCTGCCGCGTCGCCGATACGCGCAATGCTGCCGGGCCGCTGGGAGGGCCTTCGCTGATCGGCGGTGCGGCCCGCAGCTTCCCCGTTCAGTCAAGTTCCTGCGGCATTCCCGCGACAGCCCAGGCATACTCGCTCAACATCACCGCGGTGCCACAGGGCACACTGGGCTATCTGACTGCGTGGCCCTCGGGGCAGACGCAGCCGTTGGTTTCCACCCTTAATTCTTACACCGGCACGGTCACCGCCAACGCGGCCATCGTGCCTGCGGGTGGCAGCGGAGATGTCTCGATCTATGTCACGAACTCGACCGATGTGGTCCTCGATGTGAACGGCTACTTCGCGCCCCCGGAGACCGGGGGATTGTTGCTTTACACGGTGCCTCCATGCCGGGTTCTCGATACCCGCAACGGGGCAGGGGCTTTCGAGGGAACGCTGGTCGTACCGGTGGAGGGCAGCACCTGCGCGCCACCGGCTACCGCTCGGGCTTACGTCCTGAACGCGACGGTTGTGCCCCCCGGCATTCTGGGTTATCTGACGCTGTGGCCGGATGGAGGAACACAACCCCTCGTCTCAACGCTGAACTCCTACGACGGCGCGATCGCGTCCAACATGGCCATTGTGCCCACCACCAACGGATCCATCGAAGCCTATTCCACCAACTTGACCCAGCTGATCTTTGACCTCTCGAGTTACTTCGCACCCTAGGGCAGATCGAATCGTCACGGGTATTCCATAGAGCAAACAGGGGACGTACCGGGGTATTCTCTGAATCGCGACAATAGGGTGTCAACGAGCTTCTGACGGCCGTGTACCGCCGGGAGGGACGGCCTGGGAGATTAACTGCAGGATCAGGGTGTCATGAGGTTTGCAGACGCTCTGCTGAGCGCCCTGTTTCACCCACACAAAATGCCGGCTTCGCCTCGTTGCGAAATCTATCGAATCGACCCGGTCAGTACGCTGCTGGCTAACGCGGAAGGAGGAGCGGAATCGTGTTGGGAGACAATGTGTGGGACTGCCCCGCGGGGAGCGGCAAAGGGAATTTCGATCTCGATTAACGTTCCGCAGTCATTTGTCTCACCGAGACGGATCTCTCCCGCGTGTTCCTCAACAATCTTCCTGGCTATCGCAAGGCCCAGGCCGCTGCCTTTCGGCTTTCCGTAACTCACGAATGGTTGAAAAACAGAGTCCCGTAACTGCGTGGGGATACCAGGGCCGTTATCCCAAATGCGAATCTGCAGATGGGTGTGATTTCCGCTCGTAGTTATGACGATCAGTCCGGTATCGGCAGAAACGGCCTCGCAGGCGTTGAGGACGATGTTGGCAATCACACGTTCGAGACGACCGGAATCGAACCAGCCCACGGCCCGCCCCTTATGATGATGCCTGATCGTGATGTACCGGAACTCCGGTCTCGCGGTCGTCATGCGGATGGCGCGATCAACGGTGTCAACGACGCTTCGGGCGGCGGGCCGAAGCACGTCACGATCCCTGGAGCACTCATACAAGGACGAGACCAGTTCGTTCATCCGGTCCACGGCCCCACGAATCTCCTGGTATAACTCATTCCTGTCGCTCTCGCTGATGTCTGGACGGGTAAGAAACTCCGCATTTGCCAGGATCGCGCTCAGGGGAAGGCGAAGATCGTGACAAATGAGGGTGACCGTCGCGTTTATGGGGTAAAGCGCTTCCGCGGTCGGGAAATTGACTTGCATGCTCTGCGAGGACGCGGCCGGCAATGATTGCCTCATACACCCAGCTTGCTCCAGCATTGACCCAGTCCCGTCTACGATCGGTCGAAGATTATAGAGAAAAGGCTCTTTCCGGCTTCGGCACGCACGTCTTTGCGGCTCTGGAATTCGAGTGATGCTGCCCGGTCATTACGCTGGTTGCCAGATAACCGCCTCGAGCACTGCGAACTGACTTGCTAACTTCCGTTCGGGCTCTGGCCAGACGCGACATTACGGTACCGATCGGAATAGATAATTTCTCCGCAATCTCTCCGTATGAGGCATCTTCAACTTCCCGCAGCAAAATGACTTCGCGAAAGTTGACCGGCAGTTGCTCGATCGCACACTGAACTGCAGCGATTCTGGTGTTCTCGATCAGCAGGGACTCGGGAGTATCGAGAGTTACGGCCCACGAACCGAAATCCTCCTCCGGGTCCATCGCGACGGTCATGCGCCGTTCGAGTTTCGAGCAGGAATTCAGAAAGGTGTTCTTCAGGATCCGAAATATCCAGGCTCGAAAATTAGTGCCGTGCTGAAACGACCCGAAACTTCGAAAAGCCTTTAGGTACGTTTCCTGAACCAGATCCTCCGCATCGTCGCCATTCTGAACCAGCCAGCTCGCGAATCTGGAAACGGAATCGAACAGGGGCATAGCCAGTTCCTCGAATCCGGCCGGCGATTTGTCATCCACTGAGGACGGGGTTCGGAAGCAGATCATCCCTCGTGGGCTAAATCCACGACACGTCATTTGGCTCCCTCCCGAATGGCTGCGCAGTTCTCGAAGTGCCAGTAGCGCATTTCGTGGGACAATTTGACGCCATTAGCGGCTAAGGTCAATTGACGCATGCTTTCCTTCGCATAAACACTTCATATCCTCTCAACATATTGAGCACATGACGTTTATGACCGCATCTATCTTTTGGTCTCGGGTTCCGGGGAGTAGTGCTAGACTTCGGCCGAGGCCTCAAGTGATGGCACCATTGCCGCTGTCGTCCGTCGTGCGATTCGGTACTTTCGAGGTATCTCTGCAGTCGGGTGAGCTGCGCAAGGCGGGCATAAAGGTCAGGGTGCAGCAGCAACCGATGAAACTGCTTGAGATCCTTTTGGAGCGTCCCGGAGACGTAGTCACGAGGGAGGAATTGCGCAGCCGGCTCTGGGCCAACGAAAGCTTTGGCGATTTCGATCAGGCAGTCAACATTGCGATCGCGAAGCTCAGGAGCGCGCTGGGGGACGCAGCCGAAAGCCCGCGTTATATCGAGACTCTTCCGAAACGTGGCTATCGCTTCATTGCGGACGTCGTGGTTGTTGATACGAGCGACCCGGCAAAGAGGGCAGAATCTACAGCTGGGGGGCCGGACGGAACCGAACTGCGGCATCAACTCCAGGATGCCCAACTGATCGTGGTCTCTAAAGGCCATCGGTGGCCGAGGAATCGGATCATCGTCGTTTCGGCGCTGCTCCTGAGTTTGTCAATTCTCGCCGTCTGGCTACTTCGTCCTGTCGCCCCTCCGCGCACTGCCATCCGATCCCTGGCGGTGCTTCCACTGGATAACCTGTCCGGCGACTCTTCCCAGGAATATTTCGCCGACGGCATGACAGACGAGCTGATTACGGATCTGGCACAGATCCATGCTCTAAGAGTGATCTCCCGCACCTCCGTGATGGTGTACAAAGGAGCGCGCGAGCCCCTTCCGGAGATTGCGCGGGAATTGAACGTCGACGCGGTGGTGGAAGGTACGGTGTTGCTGTCCGGGAAGCAGGTTCGAATCACGGCCCAGTTGATCCAGGCTTCAGCCGATAAGCACTTGTGGGCGGATAGCTATGAGGGCGAACTGAGCGACACGTTGGCCCTTCAGAAGAAAGTCGCCAGAGATATTGCCGAACAAGTCCGGGTCGAAGTGACACCGCAGGAACGTGCGGGATTGAAAAGCGTGAAGGCGGTGGACCCCGACGCTTATGAGGCGTATCTCATGGGGCGCTACTTTTGGAACAAACGAACCGCGGATGGTTTAGAGAAAGCTGTCGACTACTTCGATCAGGCCATCGCCCGGGATCCGGAGTACGCCGCGGCCTATAGCGGACTGGCCGATACCTATGCGCTGCTGGGGGACTGGCAATATGCGGTGATGACCACTAAGGAGGCGCTTCCCAAAGCAAAAGCCGCGGCTATGAAGGCTCTTGAACTGGACGACCGGCTCAGCGAAGCGCACACCTCGCTCGCATTCTGCCTGGATGGTTTCGATTGGGATTTGGAAGCCGGGGGCCGGGAATTTCAGCGAGGGATCGATCTGAACCCGGGCTATGCAACCGCGCACCACTGGTATTCCTGGCACTTGAGCTTGCTGCGAAGAAATAGTGAGGCCGTTGACGAAATGAAGAAGGCGCAGAACCTTGACCCGCTTTCACTCATCATCAATTCCGATTTGGCGGAGCTTCTAGTCATTGTGCACTTGCCCGATGAAGCAATAGAGCAGAGCCGCAAGACCATCGAGATGGACCCTGGTTTTGCGCCCGCGCACAATCAGTTGGGTCAGGCGTACCTTGAAAAGCACATGTTTGGTGAAGCCATCGCAGAACTACAAAAGGCGACCCGCCTTTCCGGTGGCAGTCCGATATGCATCGCCAGCCTGGCTCGGGCCTACGCCGCTTCGGGAAAAAGAGGGGAAGCAATTGTGCTGCTGAACGATCTCAGGAAGCGCTCGGGGCATGGCTATTCATCCGCCTCGGAAATCGCCATGATTTATGCTGCGCTCGGCGATAACGATCAAGCCATGACATGGCTCAACCAGGCGTATGAAGAACGGTTTAACCCGGGCGTTCTCCTCCGTACCGGCTTTGATCCTTTACGATCCGACCCGCGTTTTCAGGACCTGACACATCGCGTCGGTCTTCCCCAGTAATAATTCCGCGCCATCTAACTCACACATCGCTTCGCAGCGAGCTAGGTGCGTGAGGTCAGATACGAGTTCCTGAGAATGCGAAAGATACACGCCTTGAAGTTGCTTCCCGGTTCGAATGAGGCAAAGCCGCGCAGAACCTTCAGTATCGTTTCCTGCACAAGGTCCTCCGCATCGACAGGGTTGCGGGAGAGCCAGAAGGCGACGTTGTAGAGCGCGGGGAGAAACGGGAGCACCAGCTCCTCAAACACCGAATTTTGGGGAACACTCCCACGCGCCGCACGCTTCCAGGACAACAGCGTCATCGGGTGATGGGATTCTTTTCCTCTCTCCGCGGATGAGAACTGCCGGTGCACAGATTTATTCCCGTTGTTCCGGAATAAACTGTGCGGCCCCCGGTTTGCATGCCTGGAGGATTTGACCCATGAAAGATACGGATAGCCCTGCAGGCGTGCAGCAGCAGCTTCAATCGGACGATTCGGCTGATGCGACGCAGCCCGGCGGGGCCGGGAGCGATGGAATCGATCGGCGCAATTTTCTTAGCTGCATGGCCTGGGCCGGCACCGGTCTTCTCTGGACCATGGCCGGCGGCGTGCCCACCTCGAAGCTGTTGGCGGCTACCCCAGGGGGCGGCGCAGCAGCGCCTGGCGAACGTGGCGCAGACTTCAGCTTCGCCCAGATCAGCGACAGCCACATCGGTTTTAACAAGGCGGCGAACCAGGATGTAGCGGGGACGCTGAAGATCGCCATCGACAAGATCAATGCGATGCCGGGCCCGATCGACCTGATGCTGCACACCGGGGACATCAGCCAGTCATCGAAACCGGCGGAGTTCGATACGGCCCAGCAGATCATCCGCAGCGTCCGCGCGGACCAGACTTTCTATGTGCCCGGTGAGCACGATACCGCCATCGACGACGGTGTTCTTTATCGCGAACGGTTCGGCAAGGGTACGCTGGGCAGCGGCTGGTACAGCTTCACCCACAAGGGCGTGCACTTCGTCGCGCTCAATAATTCTTTACAGATCGACGCCCTGGGCAAACTGGGTCCTGAGCAGTTGGCATGGCTGAAGGCAGACCTGGCGCCGCTTTCGGCATCGACGCCCATTGTGGTCTTCGCTCACATCCCGCTCTGGATGGTTTATCAAAACTGGGGCTGGGGCACGCAGGACGGAGCAGAGGCGCTCTCCTATCTGAAGCGTTTTGGCTCGGTCACGGTGCTGAACGGACATATTCACCAGGTGGTGCAAAAGGTGGAAGGGAACGTCGCATTCCATACAGCGATGTCGACGGCTTTTCCTCAACCCGCGCCAGGCGCGGCCGCGAGCGCCGGGCCGATGGTCGTTCCCGCCGACAGGCTGCAGAGCGTTCTGGGCGTAACGAAGATCCACTACATCGGGAGGCACAGCCACTTGGCCGTTGTCGATTCCTCGCTGGCAGATAAGGTATGAGACATTTTCGCAGCGCATTGGTGGGATGCGCGATTGCCCTGACGGCCTCGCTGCTGCTGGCTCGCGTTCATCCTTATGGCGACGCGGGCCTCGATGCGGCGAGGCCCACGCAAACCATTTTGGAAAACGCCTCCGTGCCGGCGGACGTGCGGGCAACACTGACCGCGAAATGCGCGGATTGTCATTCTACGGCGACGCGGCTGCCAGTCTACGATCGCATTGCGGTTCGGTTTGCGCCGGTTTCGTGGCTGATCGAGCGCGACATCGTGGAGGGCCGGAAGAACATGAATCTGTCGGCCTGGGACAAATACTCCGCCGATCAGCAGCAGGTTCTATTGTCGAAGATCGTCGAGGAAACGAAGGAGCGGAAAATGCCGCTGCCGCAATATCGGATGATTCACTGGAACGCGCGCGTGAGCGATGCCGATGTGCTGGCTTTCACCCGATGGATGCGTGGAACGGAAGCTTTGCAGGTGGATACTGCGGAACATGCGGCCGCCGGAGGCGATCCGGTTCGCGGCAGGGAGGTTTTTGAGAAACGTTGCACCGGCTGCCATGCGCTGGATCAGAATCGAGAAGGGCCGCGACTGCAGGATGTCTTTGGCCGCACCTCGGGGCAGATCGCCGGCTTCTCCTACTCGCCGGCTCTGGTGAAGGCGCACATGGTGTGGAACGATGTGACGCTGGACCAGTGGCTGGCCGATCCTGACACGCTGGTCCCCGGCAACAACATGGATTTCCATGTCCCCAAGGTGCAGGAGCGCCAGGATCTGATCCGATTTCTGGAAGAGGAAGCAGGCAATTAGGTTGAGCATTTTGCAAGTGGAAGTGGTAACACGTCAGTACCGAGGAACGCGCTCCGATTCAACGATTGCCCGCATCCTGTGCTGACGTAATTTTCACTCAGTGCATAATCGCCGTGTGACTCTTTGAGGCAGCCAAGGATTCCGGTCGGATCACCAGCAATACGGAAATTACGCATCGGTCAATATTGGC
>JBEKIN010000083.1:0-14809 GCA_050011735.1 Acidobacteriaceae bacterium
CCCGAAGACATCATCTTCGACCCCAACATCCTCACCGTCGCCACCGGCATGGAGGAGCACAACAACTACGCGGTCGACTTCATCAACGCGACGCGCTGGATCAAAGCGAACCTGCCGCACGCGAAGGTAAGCGGTGGCGTCTCGAACATCTCGTTCAGCTTCCGCGGCAACAATAAGGTCCGCGAGGCGATGCATTCGGCGTTTCTGTATCACGCCATTACTGCGGGCCTCGACATGGGCATCGTGAATGCCGGACAGCTGGAGATCTACGAGGAGATCGAGCCGGAGCTGAAGACTCTGGTCGAAGACGTGCTGCTCAATCGCCGGCCGGATGCGACCGAGCGTCTGGTGACGTATGGCGAGGCGCTGAAGGCGGCAGGCGGTCCAGCAATAACGGAGAAGCAGGCCGAAGAATGGCGGGGCGGCACGGTTGAGGAGCGGCTGACGCACGCGCTGGTCAGGGGCATCGACACATTTATTGATGCGGACACGGAAGAAGCCAGGCTCCAGCTGGGGCGTCCGCTGGCGGTGATCGAAGGGCCGCTGATGGCGGGCATGGGCGTGGTTGGCGATCTGTTCGGAGCCGGCAAGATGTTCCTGCCCCAGGTGGTGAAGTCGGCGCGCGTGATGAAAAAAGCTGTGGCCCACCTGACTCCGTTTATGGAAGCGGAGAAGGCAGCCCTGCTCGCGGCCGGGCACGAGGTGAAAGCCCAGGGGAAGATCGTTCTCGCGACAGTGAAAGGCGACGTGCACGACATTGGGAAGAACATTGTGGGCGTCGTGCTCGCGTGCAACAACTACGAAGTGATCGACATGGGCGTGATGGTCCCCGCGGAGAGGATCCTCGAGCGCGCGAAGGCGGAGAAGGCCGACATCATTGGCCTGAGCGGCCTGATCACGCCGTCGCTGGACGAGATGGTTCACATGGCTCGCGAGATGGAGCGGCTCGAGTTCAAGGTCCCGCTGCTGATTGGCGGGGCGACGACCAGCCGCGCGCACACCGCGATCCGTATCGCTCCGCACTACAGCGAACCTGTGGTTCACGTGCTCGATGCCAGCCGGGCGGTCCCTGTGACCACCAGCCTGCTGAGCGAAGAGAACAAGGCGGAGTTCGTGACGCAGCTGCGGCTGGAGTATGCGGCCGTGCGCAAGGCGCATTCCGCACCAAAGCAGCCGATGGTTTCTTTAGCCGAAGCTCGATCCCGGCGAACGCCGATCGTGTGGCGAGCGGAAGACATCGCGGTGCCGTCGTTTACGGGAGTTCGCGTCCTCGACAATTTTTCGCTTGCCGAGCTGCGGGAGTTTATCGACTGGAGCCCGTTCTTTCACACCTGGGAGCTGAAGGGCGTCTATCCGCGGATTCTGGAGGACGAGAGACAAGGAGCGCAGGCGCGGCAACTGTTCTCTGAAGCCCAGGCGCTGCTCGACCGCATTATCGACCAGAACCTGCTGACTGCGCGTGGTGTGCACGGGTTCTTCCCGGCCAACGCGGTGGGCGACGATGTGGAACTTTACGAAGATGGCTCACGCGCTGCTGTGCAGGAGCGGCTGTATTTTCTGCGGCAACAGGCTAATCGAGAGGGCAGCGAGCCTTGCCGTTCGCTGGCCGATTTCATTGCGCCCAGAGAAACCGGCCTTGAGGACACGATCGGCGCGTTCGCGGTGACCAGCGGCATTGGTCTGCAGAAAGTGGTCGACAGATTCAAGGCGGACAACGACGACTACAACGCCATCATGGCCGAGGCGCTGGCCGATCGGCTGGCCGAAGCGTTTGCGGAATGCCTGCACCAGCACGTGCGCAAGGAGTGGGGCTACGGCTTCAACGAGCACTTGACCCATGCGGAACTGGTCGCGGAGAAGTATCGCGGGATTCGGCCGGCCCCGGGCTATCCGGCGTGTCCTGACCATACGGAGAAGGGCACGATCTGGCGGCTGCTCGACGTTGAGGCGAATACGGGCATGCGCCTGACGGAGTCGTTTGCGATGTGGCCGGGGTCGAGTGTGAGCGGGTTTTATTTTGCGCATCCGGAGTCCCGGTATTTCAACGTCGGGAAAATCGATCGCGACCAGGTGGTCGATTATCACGAGCGTAACGGGATGAGCGTCGCCGAAGTGGAGCGGTGGCTGGGACCGAACCTGAATTACGAACCCGCGGCAGCCGTGAGCGAAGCAGTGGTTGGCTAGACTCCGGTCAGCTAAGGTCCGGTCGGCGAAAAAGCGGTCAGCGATATAAGAGCCAGGAGGCGGGGCGGTCAACCGGCCTTTTTGAGAGCGACGGGGCGCTTCGCTTTTCTGGGTGCGGGTGGATTGGCGGATTTTGCAGCGGCTTCGCGCATGGGCTTTTCGTGGAGCAGAAGCTCCACGGAGCGCATCTGCGCGTTGTCATAGAACCAGCGCTGCATGGCGTTGTCCTCGAGCAGATTGAGCAGGCCAAGGATGCACATGCCCTGGTGGTGGGCCATCCATTCACGCACAGCTTCGGGTTTGTCGCCGGTGAAGTCGATGGCCTCGTAGAAGCCGTAGGCGCCGGTCCATCCTTCGCCGGCCATGCGGCGGAGGTTGCGGATGGAGGCGGTGGGTTCAACGTTGAGCGCCAGGAAAGTGGAGTAGGGCGAGATGACGGGCCCGGCGGTCGCGTCCCACTTGAGCGCGATTTGTGGAATGCCGTAGGCCTGGTAGTGGTAGTGGCCCTGGTCGGTCTTCGCCGCGAAGCCGGACTCTGAGATTCCCCAGACGGGCAGGTTGTGTGCGCGGGCATAGGCGCGCTGAATTTCGACCGCGCCGTGGAGTGAGTTGGAAAGCAGGGTCTCGGGATAGCTGCGCATCCATAGCGCGGGCATGAGGTACTCGAACATGGTGCCGGTCCAGGAGAGCAGCACCGAACAGCCGTAGGCCTGGGTATGGAGGCGCGACATTTTGAACCAGCCCTGCTGGGAGAGCTCACCGCGGGCGACGGCGATGTAGGTGGCGATGCGCGCTTCCGAGGCAAGCATGTCGTAGCAGGCCCAGTGAATCTTGCCGGTCGAAAACTCGTAGCCGATGGAGAGCAGGAGGCGATCTTTGTTGACCAGGAAAGCGAAGTCGGTCTGGTCGGCGAGGCGGCCGGCTTCGGCAGAGACCAGACGGAGGCTTTCGATGAGGGTTCGGAGACTGGCGCCGGCGGCGACGAGATCGATGCGCAGCAATTCCATGAGCGCCGCAGTCTCGGCCGAGTCGGGCATGAGGTGAGGACGGCTGAGGCGCTGTTCGAGCGCGGCTGCGTAGCCGGGGGAATCTTCCAGCGTGGGGAGGACAACGGCGGTGCCCGGCGCAGGGGCGGCGGGCGCGGGGCGAAGCGGCGCATCGACCGGGAGCTTCTCGAACAGCAGACTGTGGAGCGATGCGTATTCGGGCTTGAGCCAGGGCAGATAGTCGTTGACCAGCGTGGCGATCGCCCGCAGGCGGACGCGGGTTTCGTTCGACCACCAGAGTTGTTCGTCGAGCGAGGGTCCGGTGTAAGGGGGCAGATTGGCGAAGGCGGCTTGCGTTTCGGAGGAGAGAACCCACGCGAGCCAGGCATCGGGGTCATCGGGAGGGTGCAGCTTCGCCAGCGGCTCGGGCACATCTTTCACCGACTGGAGCAGGCGCAGATGCGTCTCGAGGCCCTCGAAGAGGCGCGGCTCGAGAAGCGGCCGCTTCAGGAGCGAGAGGGTTCCGGTTTTCAGCGTGTAAAGCGAAGCGACGAAGTTGCCGCTGTCGACGGAGGAGACAGTGATGGGCAGCAGCGGCTCCAGGGTATCCGTCGTGTACCAGTTGTAGAGGTGGCCGCGGTACAGAGGCAGTTTCGCCACTGTCGCGTAGCTGCGGCGCATGAGCTCGGCGAATTCCGGCGCGGTGAGGAAGCCGAATTCGCAGGCGGCCTGGCGCGCATTGAAGAGAAGGCCCAGGTTGGTGGGGGAAACGCGGGCAGCTTCGAAGAGGCCCTCTTCCTCGACATTGTCGGGGATGAGGTAGTTGTGGCGCGCCCCGCCGAATTCGTGGAAGAAGCGCCACACGCGCAGGGCGTGTTCGCGCAGGAAAAGGTCGTCTTCGGGATGCAGCTGCTGCCGCGGCTCGCGAGGCGGTTTGTTGAGCCATCGGGTGATGTCGCGCTCGAAGCCCCAGAGGATGAGGATGGGCGCCGCGGCTAGCAGCGAGGTGGGGTGGGTGACGCCCACGAGGATTGCCAGCAGAGCGGTGAGAATCGGTGTGAAGGCGAGATAGCGGTCGACGGCGGTGGTGCGGCGCTGGGAGGATTCGGCTTCAGCCGCGGTTTCCCACTCGAGCAGGCGCTGCCCAGTGACCATGCGGCGGACCATCGCGCGCACGATGGCGTCGATGGCCATCATGGTCTGGTGGGGCAGGAAGGCGAGGGTGAGCAGGGTGGTGAAGAGTGCTTGCTGGAATCCCGCGACCACATCCTGGGCAGCACCTTCCTGCTCGATGAACAGGGAGCGGCCGAGGCCGAAGATCAATTGGATGAAGACCGGAACGAAGAGCAGGAAAAGCGTGACCAGGGTCCAGTAGAGCGCGCCGCCGGGCAGGCCGAGCCATCCTGCGACGAGCAGGACCATGGTGGCGGGTTCGGCCAGCGAGCGGCGGAGATTGTCGAGAATCTTCCAGCGAGAGATGGTGGAGATGGGATTACGGACGAATTTGCCGGACTCGTCGGGGACGCGACCGAAAAGCCACTGGGCGACCTGCCAGTCGCCGCGCACCCAGCGATGGCGGCGGCGCGTGTATGCGCTGTAGTGTGAAGGGTAGTCGTCGATGACCTCGATGTCGGTAGCCAGGCCGGCACGGGCGTAGGCGCCTTCGATGAGGTCATGACTGAGCAGGGCGTTGCGGGGGAAGCGCTTTTCCAGTACAGCGTGCAGCGTGGCGACTTCGTAGATGCCTTTGCCGGTGAAGCTGCCCTCCGAATAGAGGTCCTGATAAACGTCGGAAATGGCGCGCGTGTAAATGTCGAAGCCGGTTTGACCGGAGTAGATGTTGGCCATGCGCGACTGCGCCGCTGAGTGGACGCTGACGCCGACACGCGGCTGGAGGATGCCGTAGCCTTCGGTGACGATGCGGCGCTCCGGGTCGATGACAGCGCGGTTGAGCGGGTGCATCATAGCGCCGACCATGGCGAGGGCGGTGCCGCGCGGCAGCTGGGTGTCGGAGTCGAGGGTGATGATGTAGCGCACGCGCCGCAGCACGCTGATGTCGCCGGCCTTCACCGGAAACGCGTCGAAATTGCTGATGAGGAAATTGTTCAGGTCGAGCAGCTTGCCGCGTTTGCGCTCCCAGCCCATCCACACGCCCTGACGGGCGTTGAAGATGCGATGCCGATGGAGCAGGAGGAAGCGGCCATATTTGCTCTGGCCCTGATACTGGGCATTCAGGTCGTCGATGAGACGGAGGGCGAGGTCGACCAGCGGATCTCTGTCTTTATCGAGGGGACGGCTGACGGAGTCGGGCAAGTCAGTGAGGAGGGCGAAGTGCAGGTTGGGATCTGGGTTGGCGAGGCAGCGGACTTCGAGATCCTGCACCAGCTCGCGAACCTGGGTCTCGTTCAGGAGCATGGTGGGGACGGCCACCAGCGTGGTGAAGTCGGCGGGGATGCCATCGGTCAGGTCGATCTTCGGCAATGGCAGCGGGCGAAAGACGGAGGAGATGGTGTTGTTGACCAGGTCCACCGCTCCCTGGGTCGCGGGAATCAGCAGGAGCAGAAACGCCAGGGTCAGCCCGCCGAGGATGGAGTGGTTCGGAATCAGCGGCAGGAGCACCGCACCGATGAGAATGACGGTAAGGACCTCGATGCCGCCGATGTAGAAGTCGTCGGCATAACGGTGCAGCGCATCGCGGACGCGATCGATGAAGCGGGGATGGTAGCCGATGCGCGACTTGAGCTCTTCGAATCCGCGATCGATGAGGAAATACCCCACGTGGGCGCGGCGAAGGTGGACGCGCTCGTCGATGGCGGGTCGTTGCCGCGCCGCCGTGGCCAGTTGGATGGCCCAGCGGGCAACCTCATTTTCCGTGCAGTTGGAATTACGCGCGATGCGGGAGACTTGTTTGCGATAGACCTCCCGGCTGTCGAAGTCCATATGCGCATAAGCTTCGGCCGGGTCCTCGCGCAGGATCGCATCGAAGACGACGAGCGGTTCCATGACGAAGAACCAGTCGACGTAGGCGATCTCGCGCAGGGACTGGATGCGGGTGGTGAGGAGTTTGGCAAAAGCGGGGTCAGCGGCGGGGCCCTGGAAGTTCGGGACATCATCGGGAAAGGAGAGGGCCACGAGGCGAGGGGCGGCCTGATCCAGGATCTGCTCGAGCAGGAGGAAGCGCAGCGCGACGGGCACCACCCACAGTTCTTCGAGCAGGAGAGGTTCCGCGCGCTGGAGCTCGTCGAGGTAGATGCGGAACGCATCCGCGTTCCAGATGGAGCCGCTGGCAGCGAGATAGGCGGCGGCGACCGCGGTGGCGCGGGGTTCGTCCTGATGGTCGCTGGTGACAGCGCGGGGCAGGCGACGCAGTTTGCGGCGCACGGTGCGGAGTTCGGCCAGGACCGAGTGCATCATGCGCGGATTCTCGCGAATTTCGAGCAGGGGCTCGGGTCCGGGCCAGCCTTCGGTCGGCAGCTGATCGAGCTCCCGGAACAGATCCTGGAGATGGAGGCGGGCGGACTCGACGCGCGCGTTAAACGCGGCGAGGTCCCTGGAGCCATGAACGGCGCCCCACCGATGCGCGTCGTCGCGTGCCGCGGCGCGGAGCTTGTCCGGCACCAGGCCCGCTTCCCGCAAGCGCTGTTCGTTGATCATCGTCGCGTGACCCTTCATAACACAGCTCCGTCCGCTCCGGGACGCCTTCGGCTAGCGATAGCTGGCCGCCTGCATCTCGAACATCTCCGCGTACTGGCCGCCCAGCGCCATCAGCTGCTGGTGGGTGCCTTCTTCGATAAGACGGCCGCCCGCGAGTACTACGATGCGGTCGGCCATGCGCACCGTTGAGAATCGATGGGAAATGAGCAGAGCCATTTTGCCCGCGGTCAGCTCGGCGAAGCGTTGAAAGACTTCCAGCTCGCTTTTTGCATCGAGGGCCGCGGTCGGCTCGTCGAGGATCAGCAGCTGCGCGTCGCGCAGGTAGGCGCGGGCAAGGGCGATGCGCTGCCATTCTCCGCCGGAAAGATCGAGGCCGGTGACGAAACGGCGGCCGAGCATCTGGTCGTAGCCACCGGGAAGTTTTTTCACAACTTCGGCAGCCAGACTTTTCTGTGCCGCGAGGGCGATGTCCGCGTCACTATGGAAGATTTCGATCTGACCGACGCCAATGTTCTCGCGCACGGTCATTTCGTAGCGCATGAAATCCTGGAAGATGACGCCCATCTCACGATGCAGATCGTCGAGCGAGTATTCGCGCAGGTCGACGCCGTCGAGAAGGATCTGACCCTCGGTGGGATCGTAGAGACGCGTGATGAGTTTGACGACGGTGGTTTTCCCCTGGCCGTTTTCGCCGATCAGGGCGACGCGCTGGCCGGGCTCGATGGTGAAATTGAAATCCTTCAGCACACGGCGATCGCTTCCAGGGTAGGCGAAGGAGACGTTGCGAAATTCGAAGCCGCGCCGGATGGGTTTGGGCGCAGGCAGCGCGTTCGGCCTCGACTGCACCGTCGGCTTCATCTCGAAAAACGCGATGAGGTCGGTGAGGAAGAGCGCCTGATCGGCGATGCCGGAAGAGATGGAGAAGACCTGTTGCAGATTGGCGCTGGACTGCTGGATGGCGATGGTGATCAGAGAAAAGGACGCGATGGAGTAGCGGCCGTGGACGGCCTCGACGATGGCGTATAGATAGCCGCCGTAGTAGCCGCAGGTGCCGATTAGCGAGAGCAGGCCGCCTACGAGCAGCTTTTTGCTGGAGAGTGCGACGTTTTCGCTGTAAATCTGCTCGGATAGGCTGGTAAAGCGTCGAGTGATGTAATCGCTGAGATTGAAGAGCTTGAGTTCCTTGGCGGCTTCTTTACTGCCGCCCACCATGCGCAGATAGTCCATGATGCGCTTGACGGGGGTCTGGCGGAAATTCTTCGCGTAGCCGAGGAAGGCGAAGTGGGTTTCGGCGACGAAGGAAGGCGCAACGCCGACGATGAGCAGCAACAGGAGCCAGGGCGAGTACCAGACCAGCTGGATGGACCAGATCAGCGTGGTCAGGGTTTGCTGGAAGAGCCGACCCATTTGCTGAATCATGGCGAGGCGGTCGGTGGCCTGGACGCGCGCGCGTTCGAGGCGGTCGTAGAAGTCCGGGTCTTCGTAGGTGGTAAGGTCGAGGCGCGCGGCCTGGCGCATAACGCGGACGCTGACGTAGTGGGTATAGCGGTCGGAGAGCAGGGAATCGCTGTAGTCGATGGCGCGGGAAAGAGCGCCGTTCAGCAGCGCAAAGGCGACTTCTGCTACGACGATCCACCAGAAGTGCACGGGCAGAGGTTGGTGGTCAATGGCCTGCTTGACGCCGCCGATGATGCGCGAGGCCGCGAACCCGATGGCCCATGGGGTGAAGGAGACGACCACGCGCAGGATTAATCCCCATGTAACAACGGCGGGGCCGGACTCCCAGAGAATTTTAAGGACCGTGGGCACGTTGCGCAGGGCGCGTATGCGATCGCCCCACGCATGGTGGGTACCCGAATTACCGTTGCGGCTCATGCAGTCACAAGAGGAGTTTGGCCGGCCGAAGCCGGAAGAAGGACGATCACGGCAGAACCACGCCGGGGTAGTGGGTTGGATGCGGTCGCATCGAGCGTAAGTTGTTACCGATGAGTCGATAGTACCCTGGCGGGCCGGATTCGTCGGGTCCCCGGACACCTTGCAGTGACGGTTCCTGGGCGAGAATTCCCGATGGCGTGGTCATCGCGAATCCGAGATGACTTTACGGGTGCATCGGAGCGGCGATCCAGTTTGCGACCATTTGAACGGTTCACTCGTCCTTAATTGCAATGCCGCGGCAGAACCAATCTCTCTGCACCTCTGCCTCGGAACCGTTTCCGGGCGTAACATTCGTATTTCCGGTTTCGGGACAGGGCAGTTTGCTGCGGTGATAAACTCCGGATTTGACGCGATTTTCGATCCGTCGCCTGTTCCCGGCGACCAGGATGTTCTCCCTCGGGAAGACCCACGTTGAACGAATAAGACCGACACAATTACTGACACAAATAGAAGATGAGCTCTCAACCTTCCGCCTCGATTGCCCCGCCGGATCATCAGCAACCTCCGTCCACTACGCCTCCAGCCCGGAAGCGCCGCCACCGCTGGATCTGGGCGGTGATTCTGATCGCCTTCGGCCTGCTCTTTTACTGGGTCATCACACAGCACCAAAAGAGCCAGGCGGCGGCCGCGGGCGCCGGCGGCCGTCGCGGGATGATCACGGGACCGGTTCCGGTGGTTCCCGCAACATCGAAAACGGGCAGCCTCGGTATCTATTTGCCAGCCATTGGGACGGTCACCTCGGTGTACACCGATTCGATCACCGCTCAGGTCACGGGTGTCATCGCGGAAGTGCATTATCGCGAGGGCCAGATGGTCAAAAAGGGCGATCCGCTGGTGGATATCGATGCGCGCCCTTACGAGGCGCAGCTGGCGCAGGCGCAGGGGGCTCTGGAACGAGATCAAAATCTGCTGGCCGAAGCGCAGATGGACCTGGAGCGCTATCAGCAGGCATGGGCGAAGAATGCGATCCCGCGGCAAACGCTGGAAGACCAGGAAAAGCTGGTGTTGCAGGACCAGGGGACGGTGAAGAACGACGAAGGCACGGTGCAGTACGACCAGGTGCAGGTGGGCTACTGCCATATCACTTCGCCGATCACGGGCCGCGTGGGCCTGCGCCTCATGGACCCCGGCAATCTGGTGACAGCGAACTCGACGACCACTCTGGTCGTGGTCGCGCAAATGCAGCCCATCACGGTCATTTTCACGCTCGCTGAAGACAATCTGGGCCAGGTGCTGGCGCAGATGCGCAAGGGCGCAAAACTGAGCGTTGAGGCCTGGGACCGGACCGACACGACGCAGATCGCAACGGGAAGGCTGGCCACAGTCGACAATCAGATCGACACGACTACGGGTACGGTAAAGCTCCGCGCGGAGTTTCAGAACGCGAACGGGGTCTTGTTCCCCAACGAATTCGTCAATACGCGGCTGCTCGTGGATACGCTGCAGAACCAGATTCTGGTTCCGTCCTCAGCGATCCAGCATAACGGCGATACGGCGTTTGTCTATCTGATTAAGCCGGGACCGGGGAACCCGAATGCCGCTCAGGGCAGCAGTTCGAGTCAGGCCGGCAACCCGAGCCCGGGTGGCGGTGCGAATCCTGGCGGGGGGAGCCGGAAGAGCGGAGGAAGCCAGGCGAGCGGCACGGGTCAGCAGGGCAACGGGAACGGGAGCGGCGGCGCGAATGGGAGCGGCGGAAAAGCTCAGTTCCATGTCGTGATGCAGATCGTGAAGACCGGAGCCACGGACAATGGATGGACTGCGGTGACGGGGATTCAGTCCGGCGTCATGGTGGCCAACAGCAGCTTCGACAAACTGCAGGACCAATCCGACATCATCATCTCCAAAGTCGGCATACCAGATACGCAGACGACCATTTCGGGTGAGAGCAGCGCTCCGTGAGTCCGTCCCGCCCATTCATTCTGCGGCCGGTGGCGACGTCGCTGCTGATGGCCGCGATTCTGCTCGTGGGCATTGTTGCGTACAACCAACTGCCCATGTCGGCGCTGCCTGAAGTCGACTATCCGACGATTCAGGTGCTGACGTTTTATCCGGGAGCGAGCCCGGATGTGACGGCGACGACGATTACTGCTCCGCTGGAGCGGCAGTTCGGCGAGATGCAGGGTCTGAGCCAGATGACCTCGACGAGCGCCGGGGGCGTATCGGTCATCGTGCTGCAGTTCAATCTTTCGCTGTCGATCGACGTGGCTGAGGAAGAAGTGCAGTCGGCGATCAACGGCGGGCAATCCTTTCTGCCGTCCGATCTGCCGGCGCCCCCGGTCTACAACAAGACCAATCCTGCCGACGCGCCGATCCTGACCATGGCGATCACGTCGGATATGATCCCGCTGTCGCAGGTCGAGGATCTGGTGGACACGCGGCTGGCGCCCAAGATTTCCCAGCTGGCCGGAGTGGGGCTGGTGAGCATCAGCGGCGGGCAGAAGCCGGCGGTGCGCATCCAGGCCAACCCGGTCAAGCTGGCCTCCTATGGACTGAACATGGAGGATCTGCGCACGGCGCTGACCGCGGCCAGCGTGAACTCCGCGAAGGGAAACTTCGACGGACCGCGCCAGGACTACCAGATCGACTCCAACGATCAGATCACCCAGGCCAGCGACTATCAGGATGTAGTTGTCGCGTACCGGAATGGAGCGCCGGTATTCGTCCACGACGTCGCCAACGTGATCAACGGGGTGGAAAACAACCTCCAGGCCGCATGGATGAACAAGACGCCGGCCATCATTCTTAATATCCAGCGGCAGCCGGGCGCTAACACCATCATCGTGGTCAAGAGTATTCAGAAGATTCTGCCGCAGCTGGAAGCGAATCTGCCGGCGTCGATCCAGGTGTCGACGCTGACGGATATGACCACCAGCATTCAGTCCTCGGTGGACGACGTCGAGTTCGAACTGATGCTCACCATCGGTCTGGTGGTGCTGGTCATCTTCCTGTTCCTGCGCAGTCTGTACGCGACGATTATTCCCAGCGTGGCAGTGCCGCTCTCGCTCGTAGGCACGTTTGCGGCGATGTACATGCTGGGCTACAGCCTCGATAACCTTTCGCTGATGGCGCTGACTATCTCCACCGGCTTTGTGGTGGACGACGCCATCGTGATGATCGAGAACATCTCGCGCTACCTGGAAGAGGGGATGACGCCGATGGAGGCGGCGCTGACCGGCGCGGAGCAGATTGGGTTCACCATCATTTCGCTGACCGTGTCACTGATCGCGGTGCTGATCCCGCTGCTTTTCATGGGCGACGTGGTAGGGCGGCTGTTCCGCGAATTTGCCGTGACGCTGGCGGTGACGATCGTGATTTCGGCGGTGGTCTCTCTGACGCTGACGCCGATGATGTGCGCGCGCATCCTGCGCCACAACCCGGAGGAGCAGCAGACCCGCTTCTACCGCGCGTCGGAGCGCGTCTTCAAAAGCATGATCGACTTCTACGGGCGCACCCTGCGGGTGGTGCTGCGCTATCAGGGAATCACGCTGTTGGTGGCGCTTGGCACCCTGGTGCTGACCATCGTTCTGTACATCGTGATCCCCAAAGGCTTCTTTCCGGTGCAGGACACCGGCGTGATTCAGGGTATCTCCCAGGCGCCGCAGGACATTTCGTTCAAAGCCATGGCGGCGAACCAGCAACAGCTGGTCAACGAGATCCTGCAGGACGGCGCGGTCGAGAGTGTTTCGTCGTTTATTGGCGCGGACGGGATCAATACCACGCTCAACAGCGGGCGGATTTCGATCAATCTGAAACCGCTGAACCAGCGTTCCCCGAAAAGCATCAGCGCGTCCGACGTGATCCGCAGGCTGCAGAACAACATCTCCGTGACGGGCATGCACCTGTACATGCAGCCGGTGCAGGACATCACCGTGGACGATCGCGTGAGCCGCACACAATACCAATACACGCTGGAAGATCCGGATACGGACGAGCTGAACGAGTGGACCGATAAATTTGTTGCGCAACTGAAGAAGTTGCCCGAGTTGGAGGACGTGGCTACGGATCAGCAGACGGGCGGACGCGCGGTTTCGCTGATCATCGATCGCGTGACGGCTTCACGTTTGGGAATCGCGCCGACCACTATCGATAACACGCTGTACGACGCCTATGGCCAGCGCCTGATCAGCACGCTGTACACCCAGCTCAACCAGTACCACGTGGTGCTGGAAACCGCGCCTCAGTGGCAGCAGGATCCGGCAAACCTGCGCGATCTCTACATCCAGAGCAGCGCGTCTTCCGGGGCAAGCGGCGCGGGCGCGGTCACTTCGTTCTCGTCGTCCGCGTCGGCCTCGGCAGGATCGAATGCCCTGACCAGCTCGGTCAAGTACACGCCGTCGTCCGGAGTAGTCACCGCGCCCGCGAGGGTGCTGGCCGGGACCACAAGCACGCAGGGAGCGTCATCGGCGAGCGGCGGCACCACGGCGGGGACGACTCCCAACACGACCACGTCCAGCGTGGGCGCAAGCGCCATCCCGCTGAGTGCCTTTACGCATGCCACCACGACCACGGAGGCCCTGTCGATCAATCATCAGGGACAGTTCCCGTCGGTGACGGTGTCCTTTAACCTGGCGGACAACACTTCGCTGGGGACGGCGATTGAGGATATCGACAAAGCTGCCGATCAACTTCATTTTCCCGCGAGTCTGCAGTCGTCATTCCAGGGGACGGCGGCAGCCTTCAAAGGTTCGCTCTCGAATGAAGCGCTGCTGATTCTCGCCGCGCTGGTCACGGTCTACATTGTGCTCGGCGTCCTGTACGAAAGCTTCATTCACCCGGTCACGATTCTTTCCACGCTGCCGTCGGCGGGCGTGGGGGCGCTGCTGGCGCTCATGCTGTTTCGGCAGGACCTGAGCGTGGTCGCCATCATCGGCATCATCCTGCTCATCGGCATTGTGAAAAAGAACGGCATCATGATGGTCGATTTCGCGCTGGAAGGGGAGCGCGAGCACGGCAAGAACTCCACCGATGCGATTTTCGATGCCTGCCTGTTGCGCTTCCGACCCATCATGATGACGACGATGGCGGCGTTGCTGGCCGGCCTTCCGCTGGCGCTGGGCACCGGCCTCGGATCGGAACTGCGGCGTCCTCTGGGCATCGCCATGGTCGGCGGCCTGCTGCTCAGCCAGGCTCTTACTCTCTACACCACCCCGGTCATCTACATCTTCTTCGATCGCATCGCCCAGAGGTTCTCGGGGAGCCGTCCGTCGGCCAAAGCTGCCGAACACGCCGGAACTTCGACGCCAAGGGCTGAGGAGACGCGCCTGTGAGCTTCTCCTGGGCGTTCATCCGGCGGCCGGTGGGCACCACGCTGCTGACGATTGCTGTGGCCATTGCGGGAGCAATCGCCTTCATGGTGTTGCCGGTCTCGCCGCTGCCGCAGGTGGATTTCCCGACCATCAGCGTTTCCGCCAGCCTGCCCGGAGCGAGCGCGGCGATCATGGCTGCCTCGGTGGCGACACCGCTGGAGAGGCAGCTGGGGCACATCGCCGGCATCACGGAAATGACGTCGTCGAGTTCGCTGGGAAACAGCAACGTCACGATGCAGTTCGACCTGAGCCGGAATATCGACGGCGCCGCGCGCGATGTGCAGGCGGCGATCAACGCCGCGCGCACCTATCTGCCGGCGAACCTGCCATCCAATCCTTCTTATCGGAAGGTGAATCCGTCCGATGCGCCGATCATGATTCTGGGGCTCACCTCGAACAAGTACGACGTCACCAAGATTTACGATCTGGCGTCGACCATCCTCGAGCAGAAGCTCTCGCAGATTAACGGGGTGGGGCAGGTTGGTGTTGGCGGTGGCGCTACACCGTCAGTGCGCGTGGAAGTCGATCCGACGAAGCTGGAGAGCTTTGGGCTGACGCTGGGCAGCGTGCAGTCCGTTCTGAGTCTGCAGAATTCGCATTCTCCGCGTGGGCAGCTTTCCAATGGCGCGGTGACCGCCGACATCATCACCAACGATCAGATTTCGCAGGCGGACGACTACCAATCGCTGATTGTGGGTTATCACAATGGGGCGGCGATTCGGCTCTCGGATGTCGCCGGGGTCT
>JBEKIN010000084.1:0-14800 GCA_050011735.1 Acidobacteriaceae bacterium
AGAATCGCGCCAGCCATCATGTATGCTCCGGCGCGCGAGAAAATCAGCTGCAGCGCCGCCGTGGCCACGCGATCTTCAGAGGCATACTGAATGCCGCGCGCCGCGATGGTCGTCCCATGCGGATCCCCGTGCAGCGGCAGCGCCAGCAGGTAAACGAAGTTGGCCAGGACGTACAGGCCCAGCACCACCGAGGTTCCCAGCGCCAGCGAGAGCGGCAGATTGCGCTTCGGATTCCGCACTTCGCCTGCGGTGTAGGTGACGTTGTTCCACGCATCGGCGGAAAACAGCGAGCCGGTCTGCACGACCGCAAGGATGGTCAGCACGCCGACCATCGCCATTGGCCCTCCCACGCCCACCTGCAGCGGGTGGAGTGTGCTCCAGCCGGCCCCGTGCCAGAAATTCGCGCCAAAGTTCGCGTGAATCGCCGCTGCATTGCGCCCGAACAGCACGCCCAGAATCACCAGTCCCAGCAGCGCCGCCGTCTTGGCGGTGGTAAAGACGTTCTGCACCAGCGCGCCCAGCCTGACGCCGAAAACGTTGATGACCGCGAGCACCAGGATGATCGCAATGCCGGCCAGATTCGCCGTGTTGATGCCGATATCCATGTTGCCCAGCACCATGGGGCCCACTTTCCACGCGGGAACGTGCCCGATGTGCCAGACCCAGTTCGTCGTGGAGACAGAAGGGAAGAAGACGCCCAGGAATTTCCCGAAGGCCACGGCCACAGCGGCAATGGTGCCGGTCTGAATGACGAGGAAGAGCGTCCAGCCGAACAGAAAGCCCCAGATGCGCCCCAGGGCCTCGCGCAGATAGATGTACTGGCCACCGGCTCCGGGCATCATCGCGGCCAGCTCGCCATAGCTGAGCGCGCCGATGATGGTCATCACCGCGGTCACCAGCCAGGCGCCGATCAGCAGCGCCGGCGAGCCCACGCCGCGGCTGATGTCGGCGGGGACAATGAAGATGCCGGAGCCGATCATCGAGCCCACGACGATGGCCGTGGCGCTGAACAGCCCAAGGCTCGCGACGAGCCCCGGTTTTTGGGCGGCCGGTTTCTGAGCGGTTGTGGCGGAACTGGTGGACGGGGAACTCACGTGTCCTACAGTTCTAAATGAAAATTTCGAGAAAGTCTTTCGCGGATTGCGCGGTCGAGCGGCCGGGCGCCGCAAAAATCGCCGCAATCACGGCCAGGGAGTCGGCTCCGGCCGCGTAAACGGACGAGCCCGTCTCGAGCGTGATTCCCCCGATGGCGACGAGAGGCTTCTCAGTGAGAGCGCGGGCACGCCGCACACCGTCGAGGCCGATCACCGGGAAGGTGTCGCGCTTGCTCGCGGTCGCGAACACGGGCCCGATCGCGATGTAGTCCACAGGCTCGGTGTTTGCCGCGATGAGTTGTTCCTCATTGTGCGTCGAAAGGCCGACCAGCGCGTTCTCCCGGACAAGCAAACGTGCCTGTCGCGGCGGCAAATCCTCCTGGCCCACGTGCACGCCGTCCCACTCAACTTCCGGCACGAGCGCAGCGCGGTCATTCAGGATCAGACGCATCGGGGTCAGGCCTGCTGGGCCGGCCGCCTCCCGAATCGCGCGCGCATCCGCGGCGACCACCGCGTCTTCGTCGAGCTTGTTGCGGTACTGCAGAATCTCCACGCCTGCCGCGGCGAGCTCTCGCACGATCCGGCGCAATATGCTGCGGCGCTCCCGCGGGTCCGCGCTCAGCCCCCGCAGCACCAGCTCCGCGTCGAGGATCGGATACAGCGCCGGGAACCTGTGATTACCGCCGCTCCGCTTATGGCCGGGCTCTGTCATTCGGGATCGCGCGCAGGAAAAAGCCCTGCCACGCAGCAGCGTAGCAGGGCCCCTGCTCCTGTTCGTTGCCTCGTAATGCCTAGCGCGGCGCCACGCTCAGGGTCATTTGCGAACCGCTGTCCAGGCTGACATTTTTACCGTGCCCGGTCAGCACCGTTGCAGTGGAGGCTCCAGCGGAGCCGTTCACCCCGTCTTGCGAAGCGCCTGCCGTCGCGCTGACGGTGTTGAAGGTCACGGCGGAAAGATTGCCCACCGGCATCGCTGGCCCGGAAGATCCCACGCTCGCGCCCGCCGCACTGCCGAGCGCCGCACCGTTCGCGCCCAGATCGCCCGCTGCTCCCAAAGTCCCGTTCGCCGCGTTATCGGTGCCGGCCGTTGCATTGTTCAGCCCGCCCGCCGCGGCAGCCGTGGTCCCCGCCGCCGGGCCGGTCGCTCCGCGGACCGTGCCCGAGGCGCTGTTGGCAAGACCCACGCCGCCGCCTCCACCTGCACCGCCGCGAGCGCCCCCGCCGCCCTGCACGCCGCCGCCCCCCATCATGTCATCCGAACCGCTGCTGGCCACCATCGGCGCCGGGGCCGCAATCGACCGCATCATCGCCAGAATCTGCACCTCATGCCCATCCTTCAGCACCGCGTGGTCGAAAGCAAAGGTCAGATGCGAGTCATGGTTGTCGTGGGACTTGGCCTGCACATCCGTCACATGCCCCACCAGCTTCGATCCCCTGGGCAGTTTCGTGCCGTCGGACAGTTGCGCTTCGGTCGTGGTCTTCGCGACGACCTCGTCGCCCACCTTTGCGTCCTTGCTGTCAATCTTCCTGGCCAGCTCCGCCGAAATGCGGGTCGCCTGAATAGTCGGGGGAGGCCCCGCCTGCGCTGTCGCGGCCCCGTATTCGCCGGTCGCCGCCGAGGTTTGCGCGCCGCTGCTCTGGGCGGAACCCGCTCCGCTCGCCGCACCGTTTGCCGCCATCGTCTGCGCGCCGGCCGCCACGGAAATCACCGCAACCGCGGCCCATGCCCATTCCGCCTTCCTCTTCATACATTTCACCTCAAATCGCCGCATTCACCGCGGAGAGGTTCATCGCAGGCGGCTGACGCGTACGATGCAGAATGCTACTCCACTGGTTGGGAGTATTCCAGCTTCTACTTTTGAGGGATTACGGCAGATACCCGGCTCAAGTCCTGCCAATTCTGTCACGCGGAGCAGCGACGGCAGACTCAGACGACAAAGCTCGCTCGGGGCGACCAGGCGGAACACACAAGTTCACTGGCGCGCGGCTTCCGGTACAGAAGACCGGCCTAGTTAAACGGGATTGACACCGCAGGCTTACCGACAACTACCTTGTCGCTGCACACGTGTTTCGCTTCCAGTCGAAGCCGATCCTCCGGAGTTTTGTAGGCTCCGATGGTGGTCATGCAGAAACGGCACACAAGAAGAGTGGAAACACTCGCCAGGCGCACCGGAGGGAGCTGTCTGGGGATGACGTGCGTTGTCTTAACGGAAGGGTTCATCGCTCTCTCCTCGACAGAGTCGCGACGTGCGGGCCCTGAACAACATGCCTTGGCTCTGAAAGTCATTATCTCACGCAATGCTCCCATAGGGCGCGGGGGCATTCGTAAAAATTTGCGTGCACCCAGGTTACTAAGGGAAGTAATTATCCACACGTGATCCAAAACGGGAATGTCCGCAGCCGCGCCCGCTACGGACCCCGGATGGCCTGTTTCCCGGCAACCGCGCGCTCCTGCTTAAAGCTTCCCGATGGCCACCCGATAGTCGCTGCAGGGAGACCTTCGCTCCCGGAGATATCTCGCATGCCCGCAAACACAATCACCGTCAGCACCAGCCCCATTGTGCTCATCGGTTCCTCCAGTACCACGATGACGGACTACCTGGCGGCGATCCTGGAATCCTGGCACTACCAGATCGAGGTCGCGCGCAACGGAACCGACGCGCTGGCCCGCGTCGACAGCGTCAGTCCTCCCTCCATCGCCCTGCTGGACATGGATTTGGCTTCGCCCAACGCCGCGGAAGTGGTGTGGGAAGTGCGCCGCCGCCAGGAGCAGCGCCGTACCTGGAACATCCTGCTCAGCGACCGGCCCAGCAAGGATCGCCTCCGCGCCGCGCTGCAGTGCGGTGCGGACGACTACCTCGTCTTCACGGCGGGCGCGACCGACTTCGACTCCAACGATTTGAAGCTGCGCATCCGCGTGGCGGAGCGTGTTCTGGCCCTCACGAACCGCGTGCAGAAGCAATCAGCGGAGCTTCGTTATCATGTCACCCATGACGGCCTGACCGGGCTGTGGAACCGCGAAGCGCTGCTCAGCCTCATCTTTCAGGAAACCGACCGCGTCCAGCGCATGAAGACCTCCCTCAGCCTCATGCTCCTCGATCTCGACGATTTCTCCCGGATCAACCACGACTACGGATACGAGACCGGCGACCGCGTCCTGATTGAACTGGCCAATCGCTTCCGCCGCCAGCTGCGCAGCTACGACCTCATCGGCCGTTGCGGAGAGGACGAGTTCCTGCTGGCCCTTCCCGGCTGCGACCTCGAGAGCGCGGTCCTGCTGGCCGACCGGATCCGCGAGTCGGTGCTGGCCCGTCCCTTCGCTGTGGATCACGAGGCGACCACACTGAATGCGAGCTTCGGCGTGGCCATCAGCCGCGGCCGCTCTCCCCTGGTCGTTCTGCGCGAAGCCGAACGGGCTCTGGCCGAAGCCAAGCTCGCCGGCAAGAACTGCGTCCGTGGGCGGGCTCCCGGCGCCTACGGCCAGGAGCCTCTGCTGGCGCTCGGCGCGGCGTCTCTCCCGTCAGAGGCAGGTTAGGGCTTCCCGGCCCCTCGTCGTGCCTGCAGTACTATCGGCGCGAAACCCGCTCTTTTCGCGCCTCCGCTGTAAACTTGCCCCGTGAAATCCCGTCTATCTGGTCGCATGGAAGAGATCGCAGGCAACGAGCTCGCCATCGACAAACGAGAGCAGGCGATGCTGGAGCTGGCCGACTTCGACGAAGTCGTGCGCGTCTACCGGCCCCGCATTCTGCGCTTTCTGCTCTCGTCGCTGACGGACCGCGATGCCGCCGAGTCGCTTACCCAGGAATGCTTCCTCAAGGCCTGGAGCGCGCGGCACCAGTTTCGCGGCGACTCGAGCCTGAGCACCTGGCTGACGCGCATCGCCGTCAACCTGATGCGCGATCATCTGCGCAGCCGCAGTCTCCGCTTTTGGCAGAAGACGCGCGGCTCGTCGCTCGATGTCATGGACATCAGCGACTGGGTCCCGGATGGACGCAGTTCGCCGGAAAGTCTCACCGTCGCCCGGGATCGGGTCGCGGCGGTCTGGCGAGCGGTGGAAAGCTTATCCGCGCAGCAGCGCGCCGTCTTTGTGCTGCGGTTTGTGGAGGAGATGGAGCTGGACGAGATTGCCGGCACCATCGGTATGAACCTGAGCACGGTGAAGTCGCATTTGTATCGGGCGCTCGCCATTATCCGCGAGCGTATGGGAGGAGCGAAATGAAATTCCGCAGAGACACGGGCGCCGAATCCGACACCACGCGGGAAGAAGTCCGCGAAATGGCCGAGGCGCTCAGCCTCTATCGTTCGGCCATGCGCCACATTGCGGAGAAGGAAGCCGCCCGTTCCCGGGTCGCCGAACCCCGTCCGGGGCGGTCCATACGTTTTGGCATGCTCCTTGCGCCGGCCCTCACCGCGGTGGTCGCTGCCGCCGTCCTGGTGCCCGTCTACAGCCACCTTCACCATCCCACCTCTGCTCCCGGCGTCGTGGTGAAGACCTCGCAGGCCGGCCCTGCCGACACCCGCGCCAACGTTGACGATACGGTTCTGATGAATCAGATCGACAGCGAACTTTCTGAAGATGTTCCCGACGCTCTGCGGCCACTGGCCGATTTGGGCAACCAAACCACAAAAGCCAGTTCTGTTTCGGAGAAGAAAAATGTCACGCAAGAATAGCTTCTTAGCTGCCGCATTGTTTTGTCTGATCACATCCGGGCTTGCCTTTGCCCAGGGGTTCGATGGACCCGGCTTTGGGCCGGGCGGACCAGAACCAGGACAGGGGCCCGGCAAGGGCGGCTTTGGCGGGCCTCCCATGCAGCGCGCCTTTCACGACGGTAACTTCGGCCGCTGGTGGAACAATCCGGAGCTCGCCCAGCAGCTGAACCTCACCGATCAGCAGAAGCACCAGATGGACGACATTTTCCTGCAGCACCGCCTAAAGCTGATCGACCTTAATGCCAACCTCGAAAAGCAGGAGACGCTGCTCCATCCCATGATCGAATCCGATCAGCCCGATGAGGCGAAGATCCTTGCCCAGATTGACGCTGTCGCACAGGCCCGCGCCGACCTCGAAAAGGCCAATGCGCACATGCTCTTCGATATTCGGAAGACGCTCACGCCCGATCAGTGGCAGAAGCTGAAGGCGATGCGGGAAGAGCATCGCTCCGGCAAAATGATGCGCGACGGACGTCGCGGTCCCGGCGGCCCAGATGCTCGTGGCGGCCCAGGTGCTCGTGGCGGACCGGGTGGTCCCGGCGGGCCGGACGCTCAGAATATGTGGCGGAAGCACCGCCAGAGTCCTCCACCGGACGGTTCAGCGCCAGCGCCTCCCCCTGCCCAGCAGGGTCCGGCGCCTGCGCAACCACAGTCCGAACCATAAGCTTGGCTGAACCGACTATGGGGAGCGGCGCCAGTCGCTCCTTTCTTTTTTCCAAAAGTCAACCACGCCGGCTCAAAATCGCATGACGAAAGTGACTGTCCTATTCTCGTTCTGTTGACGCGCGGTCAATTGACATGCCTATAGTGCGGCACTATAGTTTTCATAGGGGTTTTGCGCGCTCGGGATTCTTGCGCTGACCTTTGATCGCCGCTCCTGTTCAACCCTGTCTTGCCGGATGCTTCAGCCTGGAATCGATGTTGCGATCCCACGCGCACCGTCTCCGATGGTTTGCTCCGCCTGGACTGGGACCGATGGGTGCGACGATCCCCGAACTTCGTCGAGAACCGCGCCTGGGTCCCAAGCCCTCCCGCTGACGGCGAAGAAAGCTGCAGCTGAAGAGATCCGGCCACGTCGTTTAGCCAGGTTTCCCCGCTGCGGGGCGGAATCCGGGAGCCGCTGCCTGAGTCCCGGAGCTGTCTATGGCACACGTCCTCAATCCTGAACAAATCGAGAGCAACCCTCTGAACACCGAACTGGAAACCCCAACGCTGGAAGCTCCGCCGGAGCAGTCAGAGCCGTCGGCCGAAACCACCTCTAACCCGGAAGCCTCATTCCAGACAGCGCCTGATACCGCGCTCGCCGAAGTGCATGCTGCCGATGCCGTGCCCGAGCATCACGACGAGCCCGACCTGAGCATGGAAGACTTTGCCGCCGCCCTCGAGTCCTTCGACCGGGAGCAGGCTGCTGAAGCCGCCGCTCAGGCGTTCGACGACTCGGCGATTGTGACCGGCACGGTCATCAAGCTCACTGACAAGCATGTCGTCGTCGACGTCGGCATGAAGTCTGAGGGGCTCATTCCCCTCGAGCAGGTCCTCGATCACACCGGACAGCCGAAGCTGCATCCCGGCGACACCGTCGATGTCGTGATCGAGCGCGAGGAGCCCGAAGGCGGCTACCTGCTGGGCTACGAAAAGGCGCAGCGGCTCCGTGTGTGGGACACGGTGGAGAAGGCGCACAACGAGAAGACTCCGGTGACGGGGACGGTGGTGGGCCGAGTGAAGGGCGGGCTCACGGTAGACATTGGCATCAAGGCGTTCCTGCCCGGCTCGCAGCTCGAACTGCGCCCGGTGCGCAATCTCGACGCCTACATCGGCCAGCCGATTCAGGTCCGCGTCATTAAGCTCAACAAGAAGCGCGGCAACGTGGTCGTTTCCCGCAAGGAAATCCTCGAGGAAGAGCAGTCCGAGCGCCGCTCCCATACCCTCGAGCACCTCGAAGAGGGCGCGATCCTCACCGGCACCGTCAAGAACCTCACCGACTACGGCGCTTTTGTCGACCTCGGCGGCATCGACGGTCTGCTGCACATCACGGACATGTCCTGGGGCCGCCTCACGCATCCGCGCGACCTGGTCAACGTCGGCGATGAGATTCAGGTCAAGGTTCTCAAGTTCGATAAAGAAAAGCAGCGTGTTTCTCTCGGCTTCAAGCAGCTCACGCCCGATCCGTGGCTGGATGCCGCGGAGCGTTATCCGATCGGCGCGCGCGTGCACGGCCGCGTGTTGAGCGTCACCGACTACGGCGCGTTTGTCGAGCTGGAGCAGGGCATCGAAGGCCTCGTCCACGTCTCGGAAATGACCTGGTCGAAGCGCATGAAGCATCCCTCCAAGCTGGTCAAGCCCGGTGACGACGTCGAGACCGTCATTCTTGCCGTCAACCCCGCCGACCGCCGCATTTCGCTTGGCATGAAGCAGCTTCTCGAGAATCCCTGGGAGCATCTGGCCGACAAGTATCCGACCGGCGCCACCGTCGAAGGCCGCGTTCGCAACCTGACCGACTTCGGCGCGTTCATCGAGATCGAAGACGGCATCGACGGGCTGGTTCACGTCAGCAATCTCAGCTGGACCAAGCGCGTCAAGCATCCCTCCGAAGTGCTGAAGAAAGGGGAAAAGGTTCGCGCTGTAGTACTCGGCGTGGAGCCTGAAAACCGCCGCCTCTCACTCGGCATCAAGCAGCTGCAGCCCGATGTGTGGGAGACCTTCTTCGCGCAGCATCGCGTCGGCGATATCGTCAAAGGCAAGGTGCTCAGGACGGCGCAGTTCGGCGCCTTCGTCGAAGTTGCTGAGGGAGTCGAGGGCCTCTGCCACGTCTCCGAGGCGACCGACGGACATGGCGTTCCGGTCAAGCTGGAACAGGGCCAGGAGCACGACTTCAAAATCATCCGTATGAACCAGGAAGAGAAGAAGGTTGCTCTCAGCATCCGCGCTGTCAGCGGCGACGAAGCCAGCCGCGCCGACGTCGAAGCGTACAAGCAGCCCGTTTCCAGCTCAACCACCACGTTGGGCGATCTGGTCAACTGGAAGCGCGAAAAGTAAGCCTGATTTCGAACGCAAATGCAAACGCCACCCAAACCGGGTGGCGTTTCTATTTGCCAGCAGCGCGGATCACTTGATGTGCAGATCCATAATCACCAGCTTGCGCGTGTCGAACGAACTCACGGTCTTCGTCGGGCTCTTCCTGCCTTTGTACGCCGCCCACAGCGTGTAATCCGTGTCGTCAGAGAGCGCCGCGAATCGGTAGCTTCCGTCATCCCCTGAGATAAATGTCTTGATGTCGTTGTTGCGCGAGTTTTCCAGATAGACGATCGCCCCGTTGATCGGCGCCTCTTTCCCGTCCAGCACTTTGCCCTGCAGATTTCTGAGCCCGAAGTCCTGCCCTTGCCCCATCGGCGGCAACGCGGCCGCCACACCCAGCAGCGCCGCGCAGCCAGCCGCCACCCACCAGCGCCGCGCCGGCGCAGAAAATCCCCGCACGGAAAGCTGAGCACCAAACTTCATTCTTCTTCCTCTTCTCCGGGCTCTTCCTCGTCCTCGTAGTCTTCTTCGACTTTGCTGAGTTCCAGAGGATCGGTCGCTACTATCTCATACTCGGTCCCGCACTCATCGCAGACGACCACGTCGCCTTCCTCCACTTCGTCTTCATCGAAGTCGAGAGTGCTCTCGCATTCAGGGCAAATCATGAATCCCTCCACCAGGAGAAACAATTCGCGGGTCCATCACAGTGACGCAGCTCGCATGAAAAATGTTGTCGGCAATCGCAGAATCGGGTTCCGAATCGCTGCCGCCCGGTTCAATCCCTATGCCTCCGCTAGTTTTGAGGAGAATCGCCCCCGCGTCAAGCGTGCTCTCTTGTCCCAATTTGCGGCATACTCGATAGTCATGAAGTTTTATCGTCTCTCCACCTGCGCCCTGCTCCTTCCGGCATTTCTGGCCGCCCAACCTCAGTCCCGACCGCCCGTTGGCGCCGCCC
Organism: Acidobacteriaceae bacterium; assembly: GCA_050011735.1. GTDB lineage: Bacteria > Acidobacteriota > Terriglobia > Terriglobales > Acidobacteriaceae > Palsa-343. The sequence goes on from JBEKIN010000084.1 coordinate 9,775, forward strand.
ACCGCGATCTGGATGCCGTCGGCGCACCCATCCGCCCCATGCCGGCGGACCCCGCCATCGCCCACGCGCTCTCCCAGGTCTCCCCTGCGCAGATTCAGCATACGATTGCCACCCTCGTCTCGTTCCATAACCGGAGTACCCTGTCCAGCCTGGACAAGGACCTGCCACCCGGAACCGGCGCTGCCGCTGCCGCGGACTGGATCGAGTCGCAGTTCAAGGAAATCTCCGCCGCCTGCAACGGTTGTCTCGAAGTCCGCCGCGACAGCTTCGTCCAGCCGCCGGGAACCACCCCCGGCGCTCGCGTCGTCCAGCCCACACCCCTAACCAGCATCTACGCGGTAATGCGCGGCAGCGATCCCGCGGAGGCGGCGAGAATGATCCTCGTCACCGGCCACTATGACTCCCGCAACAGCACCAACGCCGATACGCACGCCGAAGCTCCGGGCGCCAACGATGACGCCAGCGGCGTCGCGGTCAGCCTCGAATGCGCGCGGGCCCTCACCAAACTCAAATTGCCCGTAACCCTGATCTTCGTCGCCGTGGCAGGCGAGGAGCAGGGCCTCTACGGCAGCAAGCACCTCGCCGACCGCGCGAAACAGGAAGGCTGGCATCTGGAAGCCGTCCTGAACAACGACATCGTTGGCGGCAATCGCACCCCCGGCGACAAATTCCAGGATGCCCACGCGGTCCGCGTCTTCTCTGAGAGCGTCCCGGCCAGCGCTCCGCCTGAGGAAATTCGCCGTATCCTCCAGCTCGGCTATGAGGGCGACTCGCCCTCGCGCGAACTCTCCCGCGCTATCGCCGATGTTGCTCGGACGTACACCGAGCGCCCGGCCCCCTCCGGCCTCGATCCGGTGCTGGAATTCCGCCGCGACCGCTTCCTCCGCGGCGGCGATCACACTTCCTTCAATCAGGATGGGTTCGCCGCTGTCCGCTTCACCGAGTGGCGCGAGGATTTCAACCATCAGCACCAGAACGTCCGCGTCGAAGACGGCGTCCAGTACGGCGACCTGCTCAAATTTGTCGATTTCGACTACGTCGCGCGCGTCGCGCGTCTCAACGCGGCTACTATGGCCGTCCTGGCCGACGCTCCCCCCGCACCCGTCAGCGTTCAGTATCCGCCCCCGCCGCAGGAGTTCACCAACGCCATCAACAACACTGCAATCGAGTGGGACCAGGGCCCCGGCGCGCCTGCAGGCACCCATTACGAAATCGTCTGGCGGACCCTTGCCGCGCCCGACTGGCAGCGATCCATTCCCGCCGAACGCCTCGGCGCCGCGCCCGACGGAAAATTCGCCTCCACCGCGGAAGGCCACTTCTCCGTGCAGATCCCCGTGTCGAAAGACAACGTCGTCTTCGGGGTCCGCGCCGTCGATGCTCACGGCCATCGCAGCACCGCCGTCGTACCCTGGCCCGCGCCGCGGCCCGCGCGCCCCGAATGAGACAATATCCCCTGTGCCTCGTCTTTCCAGCGGCGTCCTCGGCTTCCCGGACTTTCGCGGGTTTACGCGCAGCTTGATCCTTTGGAACCTCGGGTCCTACTTCGGGCTGCTGATCCTCGGCGTCGTCGCGAGGCCACTGGCGTCTGAGATCGGCGGAATCCTCGCCCTCGACCCCGCTCTGGTTGTTCACCATGGATGGATCTGGCAGCCGCTTACCTACTTCATCATTCATCCTGGCGCGGCGATTCTCGGCACCGCCTTCGAGTTGCTCTCCCTGTGGTTCCTGGGCAGCCTCCTCGAAGGCGGCCACGGTTCGCGTTGGCTGGCGGAGCTCTTTTTCGTCTCTGTTTTGGGCGCCGGTCTCGCTGCGGTCGCGCTTTTCTTCGTTATGCCCGGCTCCGGCGTCGTTCTCTACGGCTGCTTCGGCGGGATCTTCGGCCTGCTCATCGCCATTGGCGTGCTCTACGCCGACACGCCCTTCATGATGTTTCCGTTTCCCATCAGCATCAAGGCAAAGTACCTCGTCGCCGTCTACATGCTGATCGCGCTGGCCATGCTTTTCTCTGCACAAAAGGCGTTTGCCTTCGCGCAGCTCGGAGGCGCGCTGTTCGGATTCCTCTACGTCAAGTTCTCGCCACGCCGGGGCTTCGCCCTTGCGGGCAGCGAGACCGCCTACGGTTTGCGCAACCGCTACTACCGCTGGAAACGCCGCCGCGCCGCGAAGAAATTCGAAGTCTACATGCGCAAGCGCCGCGACAATTAAGGGCGAGCAGCGCCGTCATCCCCGCCGACCGTGAGCGGTGATTCATCGGATGCGCCTCGTGTTTCGCAGACTGATCGCCATTTGCCCCTCCCCTCTCCCACCCATACAATCAAACTCGGACAGCCTCCCTCTCTATGAGCGATCAGCCAGACACCAATCCACCGCCGGTAACGCCGGAGTGGGCAAAAACCGAGCTGGCACGTCACCCGCAACGGCCCTATCCCATGGACTTTATTGAGCGGATTTTCACCGATTTCAGCGAGATTCACGGCGACCGCTCCTTCGGCGACGATCCCGCGATGGCCTGCGGCATGGCCCGCTTCGATGGCCAGGAGGTCATGCTCCTGGCCAACCTGAAAGGCCGCTCGACCAAGGACAAAGTCCACCGCCGCTTCGGCATGCCTAATCCCGAGGGCTACCGCAAGGCCCTGCGCGCGATGAAAATCGCTGAGAAGTTTGGCCGCCCGGTTATTGCTCTTATCGATGTGCCCGCCGCCTATCCGGGCGTGGGCGCTGAGGAGCGCGGCCAGGCGGAGGCGATCGCCCGCAACATGCGCGAAATGTCCCGCCTGCGGGTACCCACCGTCGCTGTGATCACCGGCGAGGGCGGCTCTGGAGGCGCGCTTGGTCTGGCCGTCGCCGATAGAGTGCTCATTCTCGAGAGCGCCATCTACTCCGTTATTCCGCCCGAAGGATGCGCCGCGATTCTCTGGCGTGACGCCGCTTTCAAGAGCCAGGCTGCGGAAGCAATGCGCATTTCCGCCTCCGACGTCCACGGCCTCGGCTGCGTCGACGACATCGTTCCCGAACCCGAGGGCGGCGCGCACGCCGATCCCACCGGCGCCGCCACGCTGCTCGCGGACAAACTCCGCTGGCATCTCAGCGAGATCCAATCGCTGCCCCTCGACGATCTGCTCCGACGCCGCTACGACAAGTACCGCAACATCGCCCAGTTCTACACCGTCTGATCTCTGGCAGGCATCGAATAGCCCTGATGATCTCCATCCACGGCGCGTCCTTTTCTTTCGGAGCAACCAGGTGACTTTTCTCGAGCGTCTCCGTGCGCTGGCGTGGTTTCTTCTGGCCGCCGCCTGGTTTCTCTTCTCCGATCTCGCCGCCACACGCGCCGCCAGCGGCTTCAACGCCGGCGACCTCGAAGAACCGCTCTACCGTATCCTGCTCCTCTTTTTGCTGATCGTTGGCTACTGGGCGATGAGCCGCCTCGGCCAGCGCCGCATGGACTCGGGCGAAGCCACGGCCCTCATCGTCCGGCCCGGCTGGGGCGGGGAATTTGCCCTCGGCGCTGCGCTCGGCTGGGCCGGCGTCCTCGCCTGCGTTCTGCCCGCCGCGCTCATCGGCGGCCTCGTCATTACCGCCTTCAGCAACGCGCATCAGTACTTCGTCGCGGTTCTCGACCTAATCGCGCTCGCCGCCGGAACCCTCGCCATCGAAATTGCTTTTCGCGGGTACCCTTTCCTGCGGCTCGTTGAAGCCATGGGCTCCGGGCTCGGCGCCTTCTTTATGGCCGTTGTCTATGCCATCTGGCGCACGCACGCCGCGCCCACCACCACCGCCTCGGTGCTGGTTTCTTTCTTCCTGGGGCTGGTCCTCGCGATCGCCGTTCTGCGCACGCGCGCGCTCTGGGTCAGCTGGGGATTCCATTTCGCCTGGATCGCCACCATGAGCATGCTTTTCGGCCTGCCCGTCTCCGGATCGATGAGCTACTCGCCCCTCATCGTCACCAACGCGAAGGGTCCCGCGTGGATCACCGGCGGCCTTCAGGGTCCGGAAGGTTCGGCCTTCGCCGTGCTCGTTTCATTCCTGCTGCTTTTCTGGATGGTCCGCGTCACCGGCGACCTGAAGCACAAATACGGGTTCGCGGAAATCGTTCCCGGGGGCATCCCTGTCGACCTCGACGCAGCTTCCCGCGCCCAGCACGAAGCCGCCATGGGCGAAGTCGCGCCGCCGCAGCCTTCGCTGGTTCAGATTCTTCCCGTGCAACCGGCCGCGCCGGCACCGGAGTCCCAGTCCGGCCCCGCAGTCCTCAGCGAGCCTTCGGACGACGCCGCGCCGCCGGCAGACTCAGAGCCAGCTCCCGAGCAGAAATCCCTGAGCGAAACTCCGCCCTCGACTTCAGAACCGCAATGAGGTCGCCGTTTCGCGAGGGGGCCCTGGCGCGCCGGAGCGCCGCCGCCCCAAGCAAGCTACTTCTGCGGGGGAATGCCCGTCTGCGATGCCTTCGCGGTCTGGATCGGCCCGCGGCGAATCCGGCCCCGATTCACGACCGTCTGCGCACCTTCGCGCTGATCGATGAAAGAAGCGAGCCGGTTGAACCCTTCGTCCCCCAGGTTTTTCCGCAGTTTGGATATCGTGTCGCCGACGATGTCATCGCCCTGCCGGCTCAGCGTTTCCGCCCTGGCCAGTTGCAGCGTCGCGCCTTTCGACGGATCGGCCTGGAATCGGCCATCCTTCCACCCCAGCGCCTCCTGCATCTGGTCGCCCCAGTCGCCGACCCGCTGGCTGCCATCGAGAAGGACGGAATACGCGGCTGCCCACTGATCGTCGCTGAGGCCGATGAGGTTGTGATTCACCGCAGACCAGTCCACCCGGAACTGCTTTTCGCCGGTGATGGCCTCTTTGCGCGCGGCGAGATCGTCGAAGCCGATCTCCTGGATGAACGCGGCAAACGTATCCGGATGGTTGAGACCGTATGCCCCGGCCGCCGCAGGCACACTGGTCGACGAAGCAGCCTCGAGCAAACTCTGCTGCACCGTAACCGCATCCTGTGCGCGGGCCGATGGGCCCGCGACCAGGGTGCAAC
>JBEKIN010000085.1:0-14735 GCA_050011735.1 Acidobacteriaceae bacterium
CCAGAGACGACCAGCTTTCCACCGCGTCGATGCCCCACCCCGCTCCGCCTGCGCGCACCAGCCAGCGCACCAGGCGAAACGCAATCCAGTAGAAGACAAAAATGGCCACCGCTGAGAACGCAATGCCCTTCGCGATGTGGTGCAGGACGTAGTGCCCCTGCTCGTGGCCGTAGGTGAAGAGAATCTCGTTAGGCGTTTCGATCCGGATCGTCGTGTCCCACACCACAATGCGCTTCGACGCGCCGAGACCGGTGACGTACGCGTTCGCCCCGGTGAATCTGCGGCTGGCGTCCATCAGAAAAATGCGGTCCGGCGGAATCTGCAAACCGCCGCGGGCGGCCACGCGCTCCAACTGCTCGACCAGAGCCGGGTCGGTATTAGCAAGCGGCGTGAAGTGGTTGAAGAGAGGATCGACGACCAGCGGGGCGGCGAAAGTGAGCAGCACCACCACCGGCACGGTAAAGGCCCAGAACCAAACCCACCAGCGTCGCGGAGAACAGCGCATCAGCGCGTAGAGAACGCCGAGGACCACAACGCCGAGAAGCAGCGTCAGCACCGTGGATTTCAGCCAGTCCAACCACCATGCGGACCAGCCCTCGATAGAAAGTCCGAAGCGGAGACTAACGCGATGCCCCACGAGCGACGCCGGGATTTCCAGCGCGCTGAGGATCAGCAGCCAGAGCGGCGCAGCGACCAACCCCTGCACCCACGCTCGGGACGATACATGCGCCGCCAGTCGCGCAATCGCCGCGCCCGTCCGTAAACGCACCAACAACACCAGCGCCACCACCAGCCACGCTGTTCCGAGGAAATAAATCCCCGTCCGCCAGTGGCTCAGCGCAACCGCCTGCACCAGCTTGTCAGCGGGCAGGCCGCAGAGCGGGCTCCCCGCAGCGGCCAGCAGGAATGCGCTAAAGATTGAAAAGCTCCCTGAGCCGGCGGGTCTGCGCGCGGCTCACCGGAATCTCGGTCTGCTTCTTGTCCGCCATGCGCAGCTGATAGCTCGACTTGAACCACGGAACCACTTCGCGGATGTGGTTGATGTTCACCAGGTACGAACGGTGCGCGCGCCAGAAGACCGACGGATCGAGCAGATCGAACAGCTCCTCGAGCGTCCGGCACTTCGACTGCCCTTCGATGGAGGGCGTCACCACGGAGATGACCCCGTCGTCGATGGACGCAAAACAAATATCCTTCTGATCGACGAGCAGAAGCCGGCTGCCGGCCTGCAGCACGATCTTGCCGCTGTGCGGTTTGGGCGCCTGATGCTGCTCGATGAGCCGGAGCAGCGTATCCACGCGCAGGTCGGTCGGGGCCAGCTTCGATTCCCCGCTCGGGCCGGCCTCCTGCAGCCGCAGCCGCGCGCGTTCCACCGCCTGCAGCACGCGATCGCGATCGAAAGGCTTCAGCAGGTAGTCGATGGCGTTGACGTCGAAGGCGCGCACCGCGTACTGATCGAAGGCGGTCGCAAAGATGATTTGCGGCAGCTGCTCACCCTTGCTCAGCTCCAGCAGCTTTTTCAGGACCGCGAAGCCATCGAGGCCCGGCATCTGTACGTCGAGAAAAACCACGTCAGGGTGATGGGTCCGAATCAGGTCGACGGCTTCGACGCCGTTCTTCCCTTCCGCGAGAACATCGACGCTGCCTGTGGTGTCGAGCAGGTACTTCAGCTCTTCGCGTGCCAGTTCTTCGTCATCGACAATGAGGGCGGTGATGGACATAGCCTGTGTGCGCGCAACCTCAGAGTATAGGAATCGCGCAGGGGGTGGTCAACGAGACTGCAGCGAAAGGCCGGAGCGGCGGCCCCTGCGGCGAAAAACTACTCCGCGAAGGCGTGCAGGCGCGCGGGCGGATTGTCGGCAGCCAGATGATGCCCGCAGTACACGCAGTGCAGATCCGTAACCCGCGCGGTGCGATGGCAATTGCCGCAGCACGGCGCCACCTGGTAGGCACACTGGGGGCAGAAGTTGTAATCGCTCTCGATGCGAGCATTGCACGCCGGACAAAGCGAGAGCACCGGGAGCCTCAACAGGAAGTACAAAACCGCCCCAATGCCGCTGGGAATCACCACGCAAATCACCATCCAGAGCGGAACGCTCATGCCGCGCCGCGGTGAGTCTCGGCTGATATAGCCGATCATCAGCACATACAGCCCGGCCAGCGCGCCAATACTAATGTTGACGTAAAAGCGAAACCAGAAAGGCAGGTTGGGCGGATGATGACGATGCGCGGCCACCACCACCCACATCAGGTACTCCATCAGCGTGAAAGCCACCACCGCTCCGGCCACCGACCACAGCGGAATCAGCCGCAGTTCGCCTGAGAATCCCTCGGGATGCACTTCCGCGCGCTGCTGTGTGCTTTTGCTCATTTGAGAATTCCCGCCAGCTTATCGCTGCTCGCCGTGCACGTCGCGCTCTCTCCACTTCAGCAGCAGGACTGCGAAGACGGCGGAGAGCATCACCAGAAAGAACGTAAGCACCAGGACCGGCAAGTCGAAGAAGTGCTCGCCGGCGCTCAGATCGTTCGCCACGGTCATGAGCGCGGGCGCGAACAGGACGATCAGCGTACCCAGCGCCAGCAGGGCGATACCCGCATGCCGGCGCTTCCGCACCCGCTGCGCCTTCAGTTCATTCGCGGCTTCCATCACGGAGCGCCGTGTACGGAGCACGACTTCGGGAATTGGATGGCCGGTCACGTTCCGGTGCGGATGGAACACATCGCTGCTCATAGCCCTTCCATCCGTTCAGAGGTGTCGGTGACGGAGCGGGTTGCCGGCCGGACGTGAGGCTTGAGCGCGGCAAGACCGCGATAGAGCCGGGATTTGACGGTCGACAGCGGAGCGCGCGTCATCCGCGCAATCTCCTCCAGCGACATTTCTTCATGGAAGCGCAGCACCAGCACTTCACGATGCAGAGGATCGAGAGTCAGCAGCGCTTCGGCGACCACCTGACCGCTTTCCATTGTCGCCATGTGATCGAACGGGGTCTTCTCCTGGCTCGGAATCTCGAAAGGCCGCTCCTCGTCGCCGGTGTCGCACATCTCGTCGAGGCTCACCATGGAGCGCCGCCGCCGCAGATCGATCACCAGGTTTCTGGCGATCGTAAACAGCCAGGTATCGAAGCGCGAATTGCCGTTGAACTGCGCGCCCCGCATCAACACGCGCATCCAGGTTTCCTGGAAAAGATCCTCGGCCAGTTCGCGATTGCCGGTGAGGTACAGCAGGTAGCGTAGCAGGCGATGCTGGTATTGCAGGATCAGTTCATCGAGCAGCTGGGTGTCGTGCCGCTTCAGGCCCTCGGCAACCCGGGCGTTTTCGCGCCCCACCTGCTCCGCAACCTGGACCGCCGCTAGGCTCATAGCACTCTCACTGACGGAAGAAGGGCTGCGGAAGACTCTGCTGGTTACGAGTTTTTCGAGTTTTTGCGCCACATCCATAGACGTAACTCAGCTTCCCCACGGGGCCGACCATCCCGCGGAATCCACGATTACCCGTAACTTCCCCATTATCAGTCGGATTTGCGGCTCCCGCAAGGATAAACTTGATGGGATGGAAACCATCTACGGCCTGCATCCGGTGGAGGAGGCGCTGCGCTCCGGAACCCGGCATTTTGACCACGTTTGTGTGGCCCGGGAACGTCTCTCGCAGGGCGACGCCCGACGCCTGACCGAAATTATGGCCCTCTGCCGTGCGGCCTCGGTCCCTGTGCGGACTGAGCCACGGGAGGCCCTGACCCAGATCGCTGGAACGCCAGCCCACCAGGGCGTGGTCGCGGTGGTCCGGGAGCGCGAGTTTTTGGGGGTGGAAGACCTCCTCGAGGGCCCGGAACCCCGCCTGGTACTGGCTCTGGACGGCGTCGAAGACCCGCAGAACCTGGGCGCTCTGCTGCGCACGGCCGAAGCCGCAGGCGTCGATGGTGTCCTGCTCACCGAACGCCGCTCCGCCCCGCTGAGCCCCGTCGCCATCAAGGCCTCGGCGGGAGCGGCCGAGCATCTCCGCCTGGCGCGCGTGGTCAATCTGGTCCGCGCCCTTGAAATGCTGAAGGAGCGCAATCTCTGGTGCGTCGGTTTAGACGAGCGCGGCGCAACGGATTACGACCGCTACGATTTCCGGTCCAATACTGTGCTTGTGCTGGGACGCGAGGGCGCCGGGCTGCACGATCTGGTGCGCCGCACTTGCGATCATCTGCTGCGCATCCCCATGGCCGGAAAGGTGGAGTCGCTGAACGTATCGGCAGCAGGCGCGGTGGTCCTGTTTGAAGCGGCGCGGCAGCGACGTCCGGCGCCGGATGTGGCCCCCAAGCTCCCGACAAAACCGCAAAAGGGTCTGGGTTCATGAAGCTTTTTGTTTTGGCCGCGACCGTCACCGTCGCTTCCCTCTCCTTCTCACAGCAAACCGAGCCGCCGCCGGAGCCCAAGCCGCAGGTCGTCTTCTCCGGCCAGCCGCAATCCCCTGCCCCCAACGCCACGGACCACCCCGCCACCATCACCGACGCCGACCGAACCGCGGTCGTGATCACAGCATGGGACCTGAATCTGCATCTGAACACGCGCCAACAATCCATGGAAGCACAGGCTCGGGTCACTCTGCGCAACGGCTCCGCCTCGCCGCTCGAAAAAATCGCCCTGCAGCTCTCCTCGACCCTCAACTTCGAGATTATCGGCCTGCGGGGCAAGAAAATCGCCTTCCAACAGAACACCGTCCCCAGCGACGCCGATCACACCGGCCAGCTCCGCGAAGCCGTCATTCCTCTCGACGAGCCGCTGGCCCCCCAGGCTTCCCTCACCCTCGACGTCGATTACGGAGGCACGATCCCCCTCGCCGCTCAGCGGCTCACCGCCATCGGCGCGCCGGACGCGACCGCCCAGGCTTCCGACTGGGACCGCATCGGGGAAGACTTCACCGGCCTGCGCGGATTCGGCAACGTCGTCTGGTATCCCGTCAGTTCCCTGCCCGTGTCGATGGGCGACGGCGCGATGCTCTTCGCCGAAATCGGCCGTCAAAAGCTGCTGGATCAGGAAGCGACCGCCAGCCTCCGCGTCACCGAGGAGTTTCTCTCCGAGCCGCCCAACGCGGCGATCCTCGACGGCCACTACGTCAACCTGGACAAACCCACAGCGATGCCTACCGCTTCCTTTCCTGGAGTCATCACCGCATCCGTGCCCGCCACGCGCCTCGGCTTCGAGACGCCCTCCTTATTTCTGGCTCGGCGCGCCGAAGCCTATGGCAATGGTCTGCGGGTCCTCGCCCTCGATGCCGATGCAGTCAGCGCCCAAACCTACATCGACGCCGCCCGCCTCGCGCGGCCGCTGGTGCGAACCTGGCTCGGCAATCCGAAAGATTCCTTCACCATTCTCGATCTCCCCGAACCGGATGACGCGCCCGCCGAGACCGGCGGCTTGCTAGCGACCCCGCTCTCCACCGACGATGCGCCCCATCTCACGCCGGTCGTCGTGCATGCGCTGGCCCACGGTGCTTTTTCCTCGCCGCGCGTGTGGCTCAACGAAGGCGTGGCCGCCTTTCTCGGCACGCTCTGGATCGAGGCGAATCAGGGGCGCACCGCGGCCATCGAAAACCTGAACGCGGGCCGCCCGGCTCTCACCCTGGCAGAACCTGCCACGCCAGGCGAAGGCGCGGGCGAAGACCTCCTGCACGCCATCAGCCCCGCCCACTACCGAACCAAAGCGATGTACGTGCTCTGGATGCTGCGCGCGGCCGCCGGCGACAAAGCTCTGCAGAGCGCGCTGCAAGCGTACGATCCCGCCCAGGACACCAGGCCGGAATACTTCGAGCATCTTCTCGAGCAGTCGAGCGGCCGCGACCTGAAGTGGTTCTTCGACGACTGGGTAGACCACGACCGCGGCCTGCCCGATCTCTCCATCGCCGGAGTCTATCCCAGCCGCGTGGCGCATCAGCAGATCCTCGTCGCCATCGAAATCGCGAATGACGGTTATGCCGAAGCGGAAGTTCCCGTCACTGTGAAAGGCGTGGATGCGGCCGTCACCCAGCAGGTGCGCGTCCCCGCTCATGGCCGCATCACCTGGCGGATCACATTCCAGGAAAACCCAACCGAAGTGGACCTCAACGACGGAACGGTGCCTGAGGTCGAGGCCAGCATCCATCGCAAGCTGCTGCCTGCGCAGTGAGCCGGACTATTCCACCACAGGCTGCGCCAGCGTCCCGCCAATCTTCACGTGGCCGCGGCGCGTCTCCAGCGTGAGGTCCAGAGCGCGGTCGAATCCAATCGTCCCGCGGAGCGCGTTGCTTCTCGCCGCGCCCGAGATGCCGCCGCCGGTCAGCGCCAGCGCGCCATCGGCGATAGTGCCCTTCGCCGTCCAACGTTCGAAATGCTCCAGCGGAAAATCGACCGCCCCCTCCGGCGCGGGCAGCGAGCCATTCTGCCACGTAAATGCAAAGTCCCCCTTCGCCGACGACGCCAGATCCTGGGTGCGATAGCCGCTCATCGTCAGGTGCGTCTCTCCGCTCAGCGTGCCCGAGCCCCATGGTTCGCCAAACACCGGCCCAATGTCCGCGCCGCTTGCGCCCGCGACACGAATACTCAGCGTCCAGTGCGGCGCGCCATCCTGGATCGCCATCTCTCCGCTCGCGCGCAGCGACCCTCCCAGCGCCGTCGCATCCAGCGACGAAAGGGTCAGCTTGTTCCCCTCTAAGCCGAGGGAAGCCGCCACGCCGCGCAGCGGCAACTTCCCCAACCACAGCGTTGCGCACTGGATCTGACCGCGCAGCGCGGGCCAGTGCGCGCTGTTTCCGCCGCCCAGAGCGTTGGAGAAGAAACCCAGAAACCCGCTCGATTTCCCGCCCAGAGCGGCCTCGACCGTCGCCGCATCCAGTGAATCCGCCGCCAGCGTGAACGTCGCGGGGCACGCAACCGGCTGGTTGCACAACACCGGAAACTGGATCGACCCGCGCAGCGCCATCGTCTGATAAGCAAGCACCACGTTTTGCCAGGCGATCCGCTCGGGCGTCAGTGTGATCTCCGCCGCTTCCACCGCGACCGGTGCGGGCAAAAACGCCGGCCGCAGTTCAGCCCCCTCCACCTTCAGCGTCCCGTTGGTTCCGATCCCGGACCCCGAGCCCGCCAGCGGCCGCATCCAGTTTCCCGTTGTCGTCGTCTTCAGCGTGGCGCGCCCCTTGGGCGCCACCAGCGTCGAAGCGTTTTCCAGCAGCCCAAAGTTGGCTGCCACCGGCAACAGCTTCGCCAGCGTGGCCTGCCCGGCCAGATTCAGCTCGAAACCCGCCCGCGTAAATCGCGCATCGGTGACCACCGGCTCCGGCAATCCCATAGCAATGGGCATCGCTTCCAGCACCAGCGCCTGCTGCGCAGGCCCAGGCGTCGGCTCCGGTTTTCGCTCAGCGCGCGACGAAGAATGCAGCGCCGATTTTGCCCGGACCGAGGCGGGCTCGGTCCCCTCCGCCACGAAATGCATCGCCGGCAGGGTCAGCGTGCCTCCCGGATAGCGCAGCGAAACTCCAGCTGCTGTTGCATCGCCCGTGAGCATTCCTCCCGCGCCGCTCATCAGGTGGAAGTTGCCGTTGATTGTACCTGTGGCTGTTACATTTTGCGCGCGCGGCCGGATCAGCCCCAGAATCCCCGCCGGAAACGACGCGGGAATCTGGTTGATCTCCAGCTGGAAATCGGAAGACGGTGAAGTCAGCCACTGGACGCTGCCCGTCAGCAGCAGGTGCCCGCTCCCGATCGGCCAGAAGCAGGTGACGTTGTCCAGCGTGCGCTCGATGCGGTGGTATTCGCTCCGGCAGTTGGCGTCGATGTCCAGCGTCGTCGCCGGCTGGAATTCCTGCCGCCGCAATTCGCCGATTCGCACTCTCGACTGCAACTGAAGATCGCCGACCGTACCGCGAATGGCGACCGTCGCAACCAGGTCGCCGCGCCAGCCGCTGTCCATACCGGCGATCAGCCGCGTCACCTGGCCCAGCTGGGCTCCGCTCCACTCCGCGCGCAGATCCACCGGCATCGCATCGAGAACCGGCGCGCGCCGCAGAGACCCCTCCACATTCAGCTCGCCCGTGTCGGAAAGGTGCAGCTGCAGATCGGTGCGCACCGGTTGCGCCCGCAGCCGCACCTGCCATTCGTCGGCGTTCGCCTGCCACATCGAAAACTCCGCGTTCATCAGCGAAAACGGCTTCTTCTCGAGACCATCTTTGAAGTTGATCCGGGAGTTGGTGGCCTCGATATAAGGAAAGCGCGGGCGCGGGCCCACGCGCCGCTCGCCGGTGGGCGCATTCGAAATCTGCGAAGCACGCAGCAGCACCGAGCCCACGCTCCACTCCCCCGCGCTGTTCCTCACCAGGTTGAGGCTGGCCTCGTCGAGACTGATGCGGCTCACTTCCAGGCGCCCGCGCCACAGCGAACTGAGCCGCAGCGACGCCACCACCGATGCCGCATGCAGCGCCGGCTCGTAACCGAAAGCCGGATCCTCATCGACGGTGAAATCGCTCATCACGATGCCCGGCATCGGCACCAGACGCAGCTGCATGCCGCCGACGTAAACCGGCCGTCCCAGCGCCTCCGACATGCTCGCCGTAAGAGAGCGTCGATACTTTCCCAGATTGATGAGCGGCGGAAGAAAGATCGCCAGCACCAGCAGCACGATCAGCCCCGCAACCACGATCAGTGCGCGCCACGGTGGACGGCGAGCCTCGTACAGCTCGTCGGAGGGCTCCTCCAGTGCGTCCATGGCTATTTCACTCGGTGAAGTGTGCGGCTCCAGCGTGTCCCGTCGAAGAAGTGAATCGTCTCATGCAGGATCCAGCTCACCCGGTCCACCAGCGAAGTTTTGAACTCCTGCGTCTCCGGCGTATCGAACGACCAGTAGACGAACAGCGGCCGCCCCACGATGTTGGAGCGGGGCACGAATCCCCAGAAGCGGCTGTCGAGGCTGACCATGCGGTTGTCGCCCATGGCGAACAACATTCCCGGCGGCACCACCAGATCCTGCCCCTGAATATAGGTGGGTAGCGCCTCGGCCCATTCCGCGGTCACGTCGCCGCTGGTCGCCGGAGAAACCGACGGGAAATCGTCGCGATAGGGGCTGTAGTCGAACTCGCTCGGCTTGGCGGCATAAGGTTCGTCCAAAGCCACCCCGTTGCGATACACAATGCCGCCGCGAAGATGAATGTGATCGCCCGGCAGGCCCATCACGCGCTTCACCAGAAACAGATGCTCCCCGTTGGCCTCAAGGGTCGGCTTGTAGAAGACGATGATGTCGCCGTGGCGAACATCGCGGTAGTAGGTAAAAGGCGCGTATGGCGCGGGCGGCGCCAGGGCGATGCGATCGACCAGCACATGATCGCCCACCAGCAGCGCCTTCACCATCGAAGACGAAGGAATCGCGAAATTCTGAAAGACGAACGTCAGGACGAAGAGTCCCACCGCGAGCACACCACAAATCGAGGCGAACGCCTCCAGCGGAGTTTCGTCGTGCTTCGGTTTTGCCTGCTTTTCTTCGACCTCAGCCATCGGTTCTCCGCATCGCCTCAGAAATCTCTGATTAACCCTCTGCTTTGAAGGGGCATGGCTTCAGCCGTGCCGTGCGCCCCGCAAAATCATTGGGCTTTAGCCCCTGAGGGATGCTGGGTTAATCGGAGCTTCCCTCAGCGAACCACGCGCATACAGCGGTCCCAGCGCGCGAAATCCACGATTCTCCCCCAGAGATCGGTTTTCTGTCCGAGTCTATCATCCGGCAGTTCCGCAACATCGGTAGCCGACGGCTCGCGCAGCGAGAAATAAATGACGAAAGGGCGTCCCACGATGTGATCGCGCGGCACGAATCCCCAGTAGCGGCTGTCGCGGCTGAAATTGCGATTGTCCCCGAGCACGAAATATTCGTCCGGAGGCACCACCAGATCGCCTCCCCGCACCTCGCGCCGCATTTCCATCCACCAGCGCGGGTCCACTCCGGGATCGGTGTACAGCTGCGTCGGAAAGCTGTCGCGAAAATCGTCAGGATACGCTGGCTCAAAAACCACGTAACCCTCCGGGAGCGGCCGGCCGTTCACCCACGCAAGTCCATTCTCCAGATGAATATGGTCGCCGGGCACGCCGATCACTCGCTTCACCACATGCTCCGGCGGATCCGGCGGAAAATGAAAAACCACGACGTCGCCGTGCTCGATGGGGTGGTAAGGGATCAGCCATCCCCACGGTCCCGCCGGCGCGAACGCGACCTTGTTCACCAGCAAAAAGTCTCCCACCAGCAGCGTGCGCTCCATTGACTCCGAGGGAATCCGAAACGGCTGGATGATAAAAGTCAGAATGAAGAGCGCGATCGTCAGCACCACCAGCAGCGATCGCGTCATCTCCAGAAATCCGGGGAAAAGGACGACCTTCGATCGGCCCACCGTCACCTGGCCAAACGAATCCCGGGAAAAAGTAGATTTGGCGCCCCTTTCTCCCGTTGGGAGATCCTCCGGAGTTGTCTGCGCGGTTGTGTCGGGAGGCGCCGTCATTCGGCTTCCCTTGCCGGCTGCAGCTTCTCGATGGCCTGCCGCGCCGCGTCCTGCTCGGCATGCTTGCGGGTGCGGCCCTCGCCCTCGGCCAGCAGCTCGGCGCCGACCTGCACCTGAACAAAAAAACGCTTGTAATGATCAGGCCCCGTTTCCCCCGTCGTGCGGTATTCCGGTTGCCCCTGTTTGCGCGCCTGCAACAGCTCCTGCAGAGCGGACTTGAAATCGCCCATCCCGCCGCCCGTCGTCAGCTGTTCGCGCAGCGAACCCACCAGCGGCTCAATCACCCGAGCCTCAATCAGTTTCCCCGCCGCGTCGATGCCCGCGTCCAGGTACACCGCCCCGATCACCGCCTCCATGGCGTTAGCCAGCAGCGCCATCTTGGTGCGTCCCCCGCTGCGCTCCTCGCCGCGCCCCAGCAGCAGATATTTCCCCAGGCTGAGCCCCGCGGCCACCTCCGCCAGGTGCCTGCGGCTCACCAGCGCGCCCCGCAGTCGCGTCAGCGCTCCTTCTGAAAGCTCCGGATACCGGCGAAAGACCGACTCCGCGGCCACCAGCCCAACCACCGCGTCTCCCAGAAATTCCAGAGTCTCGTTGTCTTCCCGCTGCGGCTCGTCCGACCCGCGCTCATGCGCCATGGAGCTGTGGGTCATCGCCCGCTCCAGCAGCTCCGGGTGCGCGAAACGATGCTCCAGAGTGGTTTCCAGCTCGCTGGCTTCCCCCGTTGCACCGGAGTCAGCTCGGGCTGGCTCGCTCGCAGGCGTGTCAATCGAAGCGCCGGATGAATGTGCCGAGGACTCCATGGGGGGCTGCTTCCGTAATTATTGCAGAGCACCTGCCTTACTGCGGATGGGGCTGGTTCGAGGTTGTCGTAGAAGGAGCGTTCGCAGGAGCTGTCGGCGGAGGCGCGCCTTCGTCCTTGTCGTCGCCGCCCGGAGCCTGCTCCCGCTGCGGCAGCGTGAACGGCCGCTTCAGCCCGGCCTCCGCCGCCTCTTTCGTATCAGGCTGGCCGTCGCGCACCGTCAGCGCGGCCTTGTACTCCACAACCGCCTCTTCGCGCTGCTCCTCCACATCGAGAATCCGCCCCAGATAAATGTGCGACCACGCCAGCATCCGCGGATCCTTTGAAGCCGTCAGCGTATCTTTGAACGCCGCCTGCGCATCGTCGATCTTCCCCTTCATCAGATCCACGCGCGCCAGAATAAAGTTCGCCTGTCCGGCATCGCCGCCGTGGCTGGCCAGCGCTTTCTGCGCCAGCTCCGCTGCTCCCGCCACATCCCCCTTCATCAGCTTCAATTCCGCCACGTCCAGATCCTTCGCCTGCGCAGGCCGCTGCGGAGAATGCCCCATCACATGGCCTTCCCCGCGCATGTCGAACGTCGTTTCCCGCGCCCGATGCGTCTCGATGCTGATGTCCATCCCGTAGACCATCGGCCCGATCGCCTCATTCAGGCTCTCTGGATTCTTCTCGAAATTCTTCAGCGCGTTGTAGAAGTACTGCGTCAACACATAGCCCTGCGCCATGGAGTGATTGACGGCCTGCTGGCGGACGACCTCCTCCTTCTGCATCGCCACGCTGCGCGCGTGCTCATACTGGTCGGCCTCGCTATGCGACAGATTGGGCGGCACTCTGACCTCGGCAACGCCCGTGTCCATGGTGCGCGCCTCAATCGCGCGGATCATGCACTCGATCGTCAGCGCCTCAATGTCGTTCTTGAACTCAAAATCCAAAGGAGCGTCCTGCACCGCCTTCAGGATCGGAATCATGCGCTCGTCCACCGTGTTCTCGCGCGCGTACAGCAGCGGCTCAATCTCGTAGTGCAGGTAGGCGTGCCGCACCAGGTCCATCGAGATCTGCCCGTTCTTGGGCGAAGCCACCACCACGTAATCCAGGCCGTAGACGCGGGCGTTGGTCTCCTCTGGCGACAGCAGCGGCTCCAGCACCACCAGAAAACGCCGCCCGCTGTAGGTTGAGGCCGACGTCTTGATGTAGTAGTTGGTGCTCACGATCATGCTCGTCAGCGGCCCGTGCAGCCGGCCCGTTGCTTCTTCATACGCCGCGTGGTTCTCCACCCAGATCAAATGCAAATTGATGGCGTCTGCAAACTGCCGCAGCAAAGGCAGAATCAACTCCACGGCGGTCGCATCGGGAGGCATGTCCTGCTCCTCCACGCTCGGCGTCAGGGCCGGAGGCGGCGTCAGGTACAGCGCCAGCGACACATACTGCGCCAGGTTGCGCGCCGGATCGTCGAGCCGGTGCTGGCCGATAAACAGGCAAAGCTTGTCGCGATCGTCGCGCGCCTCCGCGCTGGCCTGCGCTGCCTGATTCACTTCGCTGCGCACGTCCTTCCGCACCGGCTCTGACTCGTCGAGACCCTTGTCGTAGCCGCATGCATTGAGCGCCACACCAATGTCGAACATCGCCTCGCTGGTTTCCAGACTCACCGTCGGACCCGCCGGGTCGATCAGCGCCGGCGCGCCAGGATTGGCGCTCTTCTGCAGCTGGACCGGAGTAGCTGGGATCGTCGAAGGCGCTTCCGTGGGGTTGAGATTCGGAACGCGGCTCGAACTCGACGGCTCCTGCGCTGAACGCGGCGGCCCAGCTTGTGGTGTGGTTCCCGGCCCCGGTGGATTCTGGTTCTGCGCGACGCACGAGACCGCCGCCAGCGCTCCGGCAAGCAGCAAACACAACGAAGAACGGCGGGAAAACAGCGGCATATGCAATGTTGGACTGCTTGTTGGACAGTTTCGGCTGCCCTTCAGTCTAAGCGCCGCTCTTGAGGAGGGTCAATCGCAGTTGACAATGGCTTCCCCTGGACCGGCAAATCCGAAGTTTCGAGGCCGGGGACCTTCTGGTGACCGTAAACTTCCCTATTGCCGGCGCTACGACCGGAACTCGAGCGATGCACCAAATTATGGGAAGAGGACGGGAAGGACCGCGTCTGTGGTGTAAACACAGCGATCATTGTGGCCGCACTCGGGGATGATGAGGATCTGGGCGTGGGCGCCGAGGTGCTGGTTGATGTAGTAGACAAAAGCCTCGCCGCGGGCGCGACGCGTAGGTCCCTGGGCCATGGCGGATGGAGAGCCGTCAAAGCCGCCGAGCGGAAGCGTGTCGACCTGGCTGAGCAGATAAGTGGTGGGCCGCGACGCGAGCTGTTTGCGGAGTTGATCGTCGGAGATGCCAACGGTATATCCGCTGTCGCGCTTCTCAAGCCCATAGGGCCAGAGATCGTACTTTGAATCTTTGGCCGGATCGAATGGTCCATAGGTGAAGTTGGTGTGCGATTTTTCCTCCTTCCATCCGAGGACGGCATTTTCAGGCGCCGCGTCTCCCTCGGGCAGCGGGCGCGATGCATCGGGCCAGGCATAGCTCGATGGATTGGCCACGACGTACGACACGGGCACGCCGAGCGTATCCGCCACGCGGTTCGCCATTTCATAGCGGGAGACAAACTGGCCGCCCGCAGAGTGGCCGGCGATCACGATGGCTTTCAGGTTCGGGAAAGTCTTCTTGTCGGCGAGGCGGCGAAGAATCTCGTCGACGAAATCGAATGACGTCAGATCCTTGTTGGTGATCGATGTTCCGCCTGATCGCCAGCTGTCCAGACCGCAACTCCAGCTCACCTGGTTTTTTTCCAGTTTGTCCTTGCACTCCTGGTCATCGGAGAAGAAGCCCGGCGCAATCACGATGGTGTCATTCAGTGCGCTGGCCATGAATGCCGCGGTGGTCGCCGTTCGAAAGTAGTGATCGGGATTGCGAGTCGCTCCGTGGACCATGATGAGAGCACGATGTATCGCGGGATTCGGAGCGGTGAGGGAATACGTGCCGTAAACGAGGGCGCGCTCGGGTCCGCCGTGGAGCAACACCCACTCGGTACAGTCTGACGTGGCGCTGACGCAGGGATCTGCCTTTTTGTGACCTTGAGTGAAAGCAGGCGGAATGAATGCAAACGCGGTGGAAACAAGCAAGACCAGAGTACGAAGCTGGTTCAAGCGGACGGCTCCTTTGTTGCGTGTTGATTGGCCTGCTGTTTCTAGTACCGGAGAGTCAGTTGACCACGACCGCGGGGGACGCATTCGTGGAATTCAGATTCCCGGTGTTGTCCGTCCGACCCATGGTAAAGCAAATGCCCACACCTGGAGTGTTCACCGATCCTCTCGATGAAGAGCGAAAAGGTCAGCATTACTTCCGAGCACTTCGCAGCTCGGTTTCTGACCCAATAAACCCCCAGGAATTCCACGCCTC
>JBEKIN010000086.1:0-14395 GCA_050011735.1 Acidobacteriaceae bacterium
GCCTGTTATCTTCTGACGGATGATCGCAGGCGAGAAGTATACGAAGGCCTGCGCAAACAAGTCGGACTAACGCCTCAAGCCATCCTCGCAGCCGATCGCGACGCTCTCTTATTTTGGGCGACGAGGGGAGGCATGCGGCCTGAAGTGCGCGTGTTCCGGTGGCTCGAGATTGCCAGGATTTGCCGCGATCAGTTCGGCGGCGATCTAAACTGCATCCTCTCGCAAACCTACGCTCAGGCCAAAAAAGCGCTGAAGCAGTTTCCCAATATTGGAGACCCGGGAGCTGAGAAAATCCTGATGTTCTGCGGCGTCGCTCCGGGTCTGCCGTTGGAATCGAATGGCCTGCGCGTCCTTACGCGCATCGGCTACGGACGCGAACATGTAAAGAACTACGGTCGCATGTACAAATCCGTGCAGGATGCGATCGTTTCCGAAATTCCCAAAGAGTCCGCAAAATCGGCCGAAGCACATTTACTGCTGCGACAGCACGGCAAGGACGTGTGCCGAACGAATGGACCTCTCTGCCATGAATGTGCAATCTCAGCGTTCTGCACTTATCCGGCGAAAAGCCTGAAGAGCTTTCTCCGACCCAGTTCACAGTTGCATCCGAGACCATGAGCCCAATTCGCGCTCCTCGTACGGTTCGCGGTTGACGCAACCGGAGCGAGTGCCAGGCTCCCTGGTTCTGCTTGAAGCTATTCGACTGCCTGCACCATTCCCCGGCCCAACAGCAGCTCAGCTTTGTCGATGAAAGCGCGGTCGGCGGTGACGGTGACGCCTTCCGGCTCCATAACCACGCAGTATTGGCCTCGCTGTTCCACGTTAAGCATGAGGCGCGCGGGGCCGGGCGCAGAAACGACGAGATCGTGCAGCTCAACGAGTGTGGTCTCGCTGACGCGATCGAGCGGAATGCGGATGCGGATATTGTTGGGCAGGCGCACCTTCACGTCTTCGAGCGCCTGAATGGCGGAGACGCAGAGCTTGGGCGCGGCTTCCTCTTCGGCGCGCAGCTGGCCGCGCACCAGCACCGGGACTTCGATGCAGAGCGACTGTGCGAGACGCTCGTAGTCTTTGGGGAAGCAGATGAGGTCGATCTTGCCGCTGGCGTCTTCGAGTGCGGCCTGTGCGTAAAGTTCGCCGGAGCGCTTCGATTTGGCGACCTTGAGGCCGAGGATAACGCCGGCGATGGCGACTTCGTTTTCCGGCGCCTGGCCGCGGCGGCCGTTCGAGGGCGCTGGCTTCATTTCGAGCGCGGCAGCAACGTCGACCACGCCGGGAAGGTTGCGGAGCTTCTCCGCGTACTTGTCGAGCGGATGGCCGGAAACGAAAAAGCCCAGTACTTCTTTCTCGGCCGCGAGGCGCTGGCTCTCCTCAAGGTCGGGGACATTGGGGAGATCGTCGTCCTTCGCGCCATTGGCGGGTACGTCGAAGATACCGAAGAGTCCGGATTGGCCGGCGGCCACGTCGCGCTGAGCTTTCTGCGCTCGCTCCATGGTTTTGTCGACGGCGGCGAGCAGCTGCGCGCGGCGGCCGAACGAGTCAAGCGCGCCCGCCTTGACCAACGATTCAAGGACGCGCTTGTTCAGAAGGCGAAGATCGATCTTCTCGCAGAATTCCTGAAACGATCCGAAGCTCTTCCCTTCCGCGGCGAGCTCCGCGCGCGCAGCAAGGATCGATTCTATGGCGTTGCGCCCGACGTTCTTGATGGCCGTGAGGCCAAAGCGGATGGCGTCTCCGTGCGGGGTGAAGTCGGCGTCGCTGAAGCGGACGTCGGGAGCTTCGACGGCGATTTCCATCTCCCGACACTCTTTGATGTACTTCACGACATTCTCGGGCTTGGAGATTTCCGACGTCAGCAGCGCGGACATGAATTCGACCGGGTAGTGCGTCTTGAGATACGCCGTCTGGTACGCGAGCAGCGCGTAGGCCGCGGAGTGCGATTTGTTGAAGCCATACCCGGCGAACTCCCGCATCAGATCGAAGAGGTGAACGATGGTGTCGCGCGGATGGCCGCGATCGACCGCGCCCGATACGAACCGGTCGCGTTGCTTGGCCATCTCGTCAGGATCTTTCTTGCCCATGGCGCGGCGGAGCAAATCGGCTTCGCCCATTGAGTAGCCGGCGAGCACGTTGGCGATCTGCATCACCTGTTCCTGATAGACGATAACCCCCTGCGTTTCTTTGAGGATGGCTTCGAGCGGAGGCAGCGGATATTCGACTTTGCGGCGGCCCCACTTGCGCTCGATAAAGTCGTCGATCATGCCGCCCTGGATGGGGCCAGGACGATAGAGCGCGTTGAGGGCGGTCAGATCCTCGACAGTGGTGGGTTTGTAACGGCGAAGAACATCGCGCATGCCGCCCGACTCGAACTGGAAAACGCCCGACGTGAGAGCGCGATGGAAGACCTTCTCGTAGGTTGTCTGATCGTCGAGAGGCAGCGTGGCCATGTCGATCTGCGCTTCGCGATTCCGCCCGATGAGGCGCATGCAGTCGCTGATGACTGTGAGCGTGGTGAGGCCCAGGAAATCCATTTTGAGCAGGCCCATCTTCTCGATGGCCTTCATGTCATAGGCGGTGACGATTTCGTCGTTCTTGGCCCTGGCGACCGGCACAAGTTCGGTCAGCGGACGCGGCGCGATCACCACGGCAGAGGCATGAACGCCGGCTCCGCGGATGAGGTCTTCGAGCTTCTTCGCTGTGTCGATCAGCTCGCGAATCTGCGGATTTCCCTGGTAGGCTTCCTGGAGCTGCGGCGAATCTTTGAGCGCATCGTCGAGGGTAACGCCGATCGTCGTTGGTACGAGTTTGGCGATGCGGTCGACGTCGCCGTAGGGCATGTCGAGGGCGCGGCCGACATCTTTGATCGCAGCCTTCGCCGCCATGGTGTTGAAGGTGATGATCTGCGCCACCTGTGCGCGGCCGTATTTGCGCGTGACGTAGTCGATGACCTCGCCGCGACGGTTCATGCAGAAGTCGATATCGATGTCGGGCATGGAGACGCGCTCGGGATTGAGGAAGCGCTCGAAAAGCAGCGCGTTCTGGAGCGGGTCGATGTCGGTGATCTCCATGCAATAGGTGGCGAGTGAGCCGGCGGCCGAGCCGCGACCTGGGCCGACAGGAATATCATGCTCGCGCGCGTAGCGGATGAAGTCCCAGACGATGAGGAAGTAGCCGGAAAACTTCATCTGCCGGATGATGTCGATCTCGCGCTCGAGGCGCGACTCGTATTCCGAGATGGGCGTGCGCAAAAGGCCTCGATCCTGCAAATGGCGGATCGAGGTGTCAAGCCGCTTGCGAAAGCCTTCGCGGCAGATCTGCTCGAAGTAGCTGTCGACGGTGTGGCCGGCCGGAACGGCGAATTCCGGAAACGGGTTGTCGACCTTGTGGAGCTTCAGATGGCAGCGCTCGGCGAACTGCATGGTGCGGCTAACCACTTCGGGCGCGTGGGCGAAGAGCCGTTCCATCTCCGCCGCGCTCTTGACGTAAAACTGATCGGAGTCGAACTTGAAGCGCTTGGGGTCGTTGATGGAGGCAAGCGTTTGCACGCAGAGCAGAACTTCGTGCGCGTGCGCGTCGTCCTCACACAGATAGTGGCTGTCGTTGGTGGCAACCAGCGGGATGTCGAGGTCTTTTTCGAGACGGAAGAGGTCGGCGTGGATTTTCTTTTCGAGTTCGAGTCCCTGGTCCTGAATCTCGAGGAAGAAATTCCCTCGGCCGAAAATGTCCTGATACTGGCTGGCTGTGGCGCGAGCAGATTCATACTTGCCTGCCATCAGGTTCTCGCACAGTTCGCCGGCCAGACAGCCGGAAAACCCGATCAGGCCTTTCGCGTGCTCGGCGAGATATTTCTTGCTGACACGCGGCTTTTTGTAAAAGCCGTGAAGGGATGCCTCTGAGGTGATGCGGACGAGATTGCGGTAGCCCTCTTCGTTCTCCGCCAGAACCAGCAGGTGGTTGTAGTCATCGCCCTGCGGATCGGCGCGGTGGTCCTCTTTCTGGCAGATGTAGAGTTCACAGCCGAGGATCGGATGAATGCCGTGGTGCTTCGCGGCTTCGAAAAAATGAACCGCTCCGTAAATGTTGCCGTGATCCGTTATGGCAACGGATTTCTGGCCGATGTCGGCGACACGCTTCACGAGCTTTTCGACATCGCAGGCGCCGTCGAGCAGAGAGTAATCGGTGTGGAGATGCAGGTGAGTGAATTCCGCCATGGGCTCTTCTTCTATTCTAGGTCGACACCGCACTCGGCGTTCGGTGACTGCAGATCCGGCATGAGGAAAAGGAGGGACGAAATTTCTGACAATTTCGCAGGGCAGGCGTACGATGTCGAATCGCGGAGGGTTTTATGGACAGCGTTGTGACGTTTCTGATGACGCAGGATTCGGAGGCTGCGATTGCCTTCTATCGGGACAAGCTGGGGTTAAGGTTCCAGCGCGACGACGGGTTCGCGCTGGTCTTCGATATGAACGGCGTGATGCTCCGGATTGGCAAGACGAAGGGATTCACGCCCGCGCCGAACACGGTTCTGGGATGGGAAGCGCGCGACATTGGCACGGCGATGGCGAAGCTGGAGCAGCAGGGGGTAACCTTCGAACGCTATCCCAACATGGGCCAGGATGCGCAGGGCATTTGCACGTTTCCGACCGGGGATAAGGTTGCGTGGTTCAAGGATCCCGACGGCAATGTGCTGTCGATCTCCCAACACTCCGTCTCGTGATTGGAACAACCATCAGCGCGGCATATCGCGATGCGCGGTCTTAACGCCGTAGCCATGCCGCGCCAGGCGGCGGGCGACCTCCTCGGCAATCATCACGGAGCGGTGCTGGCCGCCGGTGCAGCCGAACGCCAGCGTGAGGTAGCTTTTGCCTTCGCTGATGTAGTGCGGCAGCAAAAAGAGCAGCAATTCCGTGACCCGATCGAGAAACTCCCGGGTTTGCGAAAAGCCGATGATGTAATTCTCGACCTTTGGGTCTTTTCCAGTCAGATTGCGAAATTCCGGAACGAAGTGGGGATTGGGCAGGAATCGAACGTCGAAAACCAGATCGGCGTCGAGGGGGACGCCCTTCTTGTACCCGAAGCTGATGGAGGAGATGACAAGGCTCTTGCCATCGCTCTCGCGCATGAATTTGTTCTGGATGTAGGCGCGCAGCTCGTGGACGTTGAATTTGGTCGTGTCGATGACGATGTCGGCCACCTTGCGGATGGGCTCCAGAAGATGGCGCTCTTCCTGCAAAGCGCCCGTGACGCGGGCCTCGCGGCCGAGCGGGTGGGGGCGGCGGGTCTCGGAGTACCGGGCGAGGAGCGCGGCTTTGGAAGCCTCGAGGAACAGTACGGTAGTCGGCAAAGTGCGGCGGATTTCGAGCAGCATGGCCGGAAATTGCTCGAGGCTCTGCCCCTCGCGCACATCGACGACCAGCGCCGCACGGCGAATATCGCGCGAATGCGCCACCAACTCGGCGAAGGGCGGCATCAGCGAGACCGGCATGTTATCGACTGCGTAGAAGCCGAGATCCTCAAAGGCCTTGAGCGCCGAGGCTTTGCCGGAACCGGAGAGGCCGGTGATGATGACGAGATCGCGAGGATTGGCGGAGGATCGCGGACGCGCTTTTGCAGGGGGAGCGGCACGCCGCCTCGTCGTCTTTCGGCCAGGAGGCATGGCTCATCGTAGCACCTGCATATCGCACGGAAGATGACTCGTCTTGGGGAATCAGGCATTACGGCAAAGGCTGGGTTTCTGCGCGCAGAGAGCACTGCAGCGCTGTGCAGACGCGCTCCATCTGCTCCTCGGTAATGCGGTTGAAGAAAGGCAGGGCGAGGGTTCGGGCGGCCACGGATTCAGTGATCGGGAGAAGAGTGGATTCACGCCAGGCCGCGTATGCGGGCTGCAAATGGATGGGCGCGAAGTAACGACCCGTGGCGATGCCGCGCTCAGTCAGGGTGTGCATGAGG
Source organism: Acidobacteriaceae bacterium (assembly GCA_050011735.1). Taxonomy (GTDB): domain Bacteria; phylum Acidobacteriota; class Terriglobia; order Terriglobales; family Acidobacteriaceae; genus Palsa-343. Next base: position 5,950 of record JBEKIN010000086.1, read on the forward strand.
TGATCGCGATCGGCCCGCGAGAACGCCGGCGCGAGCCGAACCACGAAGACGAACCAGCTCAGACATTGGCCTGCGATTCTCGTGGGGGGCAGCAGCAGGTATGGGTCGCCACGCAGCAGATCGCAATAGCGGTGGGCGATGGTTTCGCGGCGCGCGAGGATGGCGTCGATGCGCGCGAGCTGCGCCAGACCCAGCGCACACTGCATTTCAGAGAGGCGGTAATTGAAGCCCAGTTCGGCGTGCTCGAACCACGAGTCCGTCGATTCTGGGGCGTAGCCCAGGACCTCTGACGCCGATTCGTAACGACCGTGATTACGCAGAGCGGCGATGCGCCTCGCGACCTCGGAGTTACTGGTAACGACCATGCCGCCTTCACCCGTGGTGATCTGTTTGTTGGGGTAGAAGGCGAAAACCCCGGCATCACCGAGTGTGCCGACGTGGCGGCTGTCGATCTCAGCACCGACGGCTTCACAGGCGTCTTCGATGACGAGCAGGTTGTGGCGCCGCGCAATGTCGAGAAGCGCGGCGACGGGGGCTGGAAGGCCGAAGGTATGAACAGCAATCAGGGCGCGGGTGCGAGGGGTGACGACCGCTTCAACGCTGGCCGGATCGAGGTTCAGGGTTTCAGGGTCAATGTCCGCGAACACAGGCTGTGCGCCAACGTAACGGACGGCGTTGGCGACCGCGATGAAGGTGAAGGACGGGACGATGACTTCGTCGCCCGGGCCAATGCCCAAGGCCACCAAGGCAAGGTGCAGACCTGCGGTTCCCGAGCTGACGGCGATTGCGTGGGGCGCTCCAACGTACCGGGCCATCGCTGCCTCGAACTCCGCCATTTTCGGGCCGAGGCTGAGACGCGGCGTACGCAGGACAGAGACAACGGCTTCGATTTCCGCGTCGGTGATGTCGGGCGCGGAGAGCGGGATCTCGATCCGGCTCATGAAACGGGCCTGCTCACGACGGGCATGGCACGCTTGATAAGCAGTTCCTGTCCGAGCGGAGCGGTGGTCAGCACTTCGACGATGCGCTCGGCCGCGTGGCCGTCGCCGTAGGGGTTGGCCATCCCATCCAGCGACGCACGGAATACGGTGCTGCGCGCTTCCGCGATGCGTTTGAGGATGGAAGCGGCGTTCGCCTCCGCGTCGAGGACGTTGCGGGCGCGTTCGCGGCCCTTCTGCCGCAGGCCAACATTCACGGTGGGCAAAGCGAAGGATGCAGTCTCCATGATGCCGCTCGAGGAGTTGCCGAGCATCACGTTGACGCAGTGCAACAGGCTCCAGTAGGTAACGGCGTCGAGATTGACGAAGAGTTTGCCGGATGGATGGCGCTCGAGAAAAGCGCGGGTGCGGGCGAGGAGCGAGCGGCTGCCGGTGTCGGCGTTGGGATAGCAGAACAGGATCTGCATGGTTCCCTGCCCTGCGATCTCCTCCAGTGCAGCAAGGAGAGCATCGGCTTCGCAGGTCGTGTCGCGCTCGAGCGTCACCGGGTGGTAAGCGACGAGCATCGCCGGTACGCGAAAATCGAGACCGCAGGCAGCTTCGACCTCTTCGCGAGAAAGCAGCTGGCTGCGGCGCAGGTGGTCGAGCGAAGGCGCACCGGCGCGATGCACGCGCCACGACTCTTCGCCCATGGCGATGATGCGCTCGCGCGCGGCCTCCGTCGATGTGAAGTGGATGTGGCTCATTTTGGTCAGAGCATTGCGCACGGCGTCGTCGATCGCTCCTTCGCTGATCTCGCCGCCTTCAATGTGGGCGATGGGGATGCGCAGGGAGAGCGCGACAGAGGCCGGTGCGAGCATCTCATAGCGGTCGGCGATGAGGAGCAACAGGTCGGGGCGCAGCTCACCGAGGACGTCGGCGAGCGAGAGCACAGCGACGCCGATGCTTTTTGCCATGCCAACATCGGTGTCGGAGCTGAGCAGCGTTTCAATGCGCGCGGCAATAGGGAACCCGTCCTTCTCAATTTCGCGGATCGTCGCGCCGAATTCCGGCGAGAGATGCGAAGCCATTGCGATGAGGCGCAGGTCGACGTCAGGATGCTCAGACAGCAGCTTCAGCGGCCAGTAGAGATGGCTGTAGTCGGCGCGCGAAGTGGTGACGACGGCGATGCGGCGCTTCATCGGGCGGCGACGGGTTCGGGGGTGGCGTGGCGCAGCAGAACGCTCGGCTCGTATTCGGGCACAAGGTCTCCGACGAGGCGCAGCAGTCCGGGCAGATTGCGTGTCGCGATCGCGGTTTCGAGGGCGCCGATGGGTGCATCGAGGTCCGCAACTGAGGGGCCAATCACACGGCGCAGGCCGGATGCCACGTAGCTGTCGCAGCGTTCGTGTGAAGAAACGAGGGACTCTTCGAGCTTGTCGCCCGGTCGTGGTGCAGTGAAAACGACAGGAACGTTGCGCCCACTGGCCGCGATCATGCGCTGGGCGAGGTCTTCAATGCGGATCGGTTCGCCGGGATCAGGGATGAGAATGCCGCGTGCTGATGCGGCGATGGCCTGGGCCAGCAGATCGACGACTTCATGCAGGGTCATAAAGAAGCGGCTGGCGGCTCGATGCGTGACCGTGACCGGACCACCGGCGGCGATCTGGTCGGCGAAGAGGGGCACCACGCTGGCTGGCGAACCGACGACGTTGACGAGGCGGACGGCGGTTGCGAATTCGGGATGAGCGAGCACGGCCAGCTCCGCGATACGCTTGGAGGCGCCCATAATGCTGTGCGGAGCGACACCTTTGTCGGTGGAGACCAGGATCATCTGCCGGGCGCGATGTTCGGCGGCGCTTCTCGCCAGCCACCAGGTGCCGATGCCGTTGATGGCGACCGCCGCAAACGGATTGCGCTCCATCAGCGGGACGTGCTTCAGAGCGGCAGCGTGAATGATCACTTGCGGGCGGTGCTCGTCGAAGAGCGCAGCGAGGAGAGCGCGGTCGCCGACGCTGCCGAGGATCGGGATGCAGCGATCACCATAGCCGCGTGCGGTCATCTCGGCGGAAATCGCGAACAGCGCTTGTTCGGCAATCTCGAGAAGGATGATGATCCCGGCGCCGGAAGTGGCCAGGACGCAAGCCACCTCAGAGCCGATGAAGCCGCCCGCGCCGGTGATGAGGACGCGCTGGCCGGCGACGCGTGGAATGAGGGTCGGGCCGGAAGTCGCGGCTTTGCGGCCGAGAATTGCGGCCCAGGAAGCCATGGATGCGCGCCGCGGCGCGTCGGAAAAATCAGTCTGCACTTGCAGAAATTATAATTGCCCTTCGCGCCTCACCATGGCAGTCGCCCTTCTTCCCGCCACCGAGCAGCTTTCGTTATTGCGCCGGCGCACGATCACGCCACTGGAGCTCGCCGAGGAGCACATCGCGCAAATTCAGCGGCTCAATCCAAAACTGAATGCCCTGGTCGATTTCGACCAGGAGCGTGTGCGCGCGCAGGCGCGGCGGGTGCGGCCGGGACCACTGTCGGGATTGCCGGTCACAGTCAAGTCGTCGATTGCAGTTGCGGGCTATCGCTGCGAGATTGGCAGCAGGCTGAACAGATGGCCAAAACCAGGATCGGTCCCGGAAAAGAATGCCGTTCTCGTGGATCGACTGCTCGAGGCGGGGGCCGTGATTCTGGGGACGACGAATTGTCCTGAGTTTTTGATGGCGTACGAAACGGAGAATCTGCTGTACGGGAGCACGCGGAATCCGTGGAATCCGGATTACACGCCGGGAGGGTCGAGCGGAGGCGAGGCCGCGGCGATTGCAGCGGGAATGTCGGCGGGTGGCCTGGGCAGCGACAGCGGTGGATCGGTGCGTGAGCCGGCGCACTTCTCGGGCATCTGCGCGCTGAAACCGACGGCGGGCCGCTTTCCCGCTGCGGGACATCTGCCGCCATGTCTCGGGCCGTTTTCGTTTCTGGGATCGATTGGGCCGATGGCCCGGACGGTCGGCGACCTGGCTCTGCTCTTCCAGACGCTGTCAGGACAGGACACGAACGATCCGAACAGCGCACGGGCCGTGCATCGGATCGTTTCGCTGGATGATGCGAAGCGGGTTCCCATTGGATGGTTTGAGGATGATGGCCTTGTTCCGGTAACGGCGGAAACGCGCGTTGCCGTGCAGCAGGCGGCGCGGGCGCTGGAGCGGCAGGGATTCACGCTCAAGCCCTTCCGCCCTGAGGCGCTCGAAGCGGCGCGAAAGCTGTGGTGGACATTTTTCGTGCAGTGCGGTGCGATGCTGTACGCGCCGACGATTCGCGGGCATGAGAACGAGCTGAGCCCGACATTCCGCGACTTTCTCAACATTGCGCGTGCGGAAGCGCCGCTGACGGCCGATTCCCTGCTCGATGCATGGGTCGAGTCAGACAAAGTGCGGGGACGGCTGCTCGAGGAGATGCGGGAGTTTCCGCTTCTGCTGTGCCCGGTGTGTTCGATTCCGGCGTTTCGCCCCTTCGAGCGAAGCTGGAAGGTCGAGAGCCAAACTGTGGCGTATCTCGACGCGATGCGCTACACGCAGTGGTTTAACTTGCTGGGAGGGCCGGCAGCAGTCGTGCCAGTAAGCCGCTCGACCGAAGGGCTCCCGATTGGCGTGCAGATCGCCGGGCGGCCGTTCGCCGATGAGCTGGTGCTGGCGGTCGCCGCGGCAGTGGAGAGCGAGTTCGGATATCAGCCGCCGCCGATGGCGCTCTGAGCGGAGCCCCGCACAAAACACTATGTTGGCGGAACTTGCCGCAAAAGCAAAAGGTCCGCGCAGCGCGGACCTTCTTAACCCGATGGTAAGAGCCCTTCTATGGTTTCAGGCGCGAGAAGAGATTCAGCTTGGAGACGTCGTTCACCATGATGAAGGCGAAGAACAGAATCAGCATGACGAAGGCGACCTGATAAACGCGCTCCTTGAATTCCTGCTTGAGATCGCGCCGCAGCAGGCCTTCGATGCAGAGCAGCAGGATCATGCCGCCGTCGAGAATGGGGATCGGCAGGAGGTTCATGATCCCAAGGTTGAGGCTGATGAGCGCGGTGAGGCCGATGATCGGCTCCCACCCGTGCATCTCCGCGGCTTCGCCGGTCATGCGGGCCATGCCGATTGGACCACTGAGCTGCTGCATGACCGCGCCGTGACGCGTAAACATGCGGTGCAGGATGTCGAGAATCAACCCGGAATAGTGCAGGTTGTAGCTCACGGAGCGGCGCACCGCCTGCGGCAGCGGCAACTGCTCAACGTGGAATGGCGGCAGCGCCGGAGCGAAGCCGAGGCGGTAGCCTGGTTCGCCGGTGCCGTTGTCGGCCCAGATGGGCTGGATAGTTAGGTTAAATTGCTTGCCGTCTCTCTGGATCACCAGATTGGCTGGCTTGTTGCCGGATTCATCGAGAACCGCGATGACCGCATGCACTCCGTGAACTATCTGGCCATCCACCGACACAACGCCATCGCCGGCTCTAAGGCCGGCCTTTATTGCGGGATAGCCGGGCGTAACATCCTCGATGATCACGGGGCCATCCTGCTCCTTGGGAAGCAGACCCAGCGATTCGATTTCAAAGTCCTGGCCCTTGGTGGGGTCGGCGAGCAGAAGCTCGGCGCTGAACTGTTTGCTTTGTCCGTTGACGGTGCGCTCCACCGTGATGGGGACTGTGCTGTTGGCATCCAGCGAGGCGCGTTCGTCCAGCCTTTCCCAGGTTGGATTCTTCTCGCTGTCGAAGCGGATGATGTGGTCGCCGGCCTGCAGGCCCGCGCGGCCTGCGGGCGAGTTCGGCGGCACCACGTCGAGAACAGCCGGTGAGTCGAGATATTGCTCGACTTCGTTGTGCATCATGTAGAGGCCGGCCATGAGCACGAACGCCAGGATGAAATTGGAGACTGGACCTGCCAGAGCGATCAGCACCCGCTGCCAGCGCGGATGGGAGCTGAATTCGCCGGGATCGCCGGTGGCTTCGGAGCCCGGCGCTTCGCCGGACATCTTGACGTATCCGCCCAGCGGCAGAGCGCTCACCCGATAGTCGGTATCGCCCCATTTCACGCCAAACAGGCGCGTCCCAAATCCGAGGGAAAACACCTCGACGCGGACACCACAGAGCTTGGCAACGGCGAAGTGGCCGAACTCGTGCACCAACACCATGACGCCGAGCACGAGAAGGAAAGAGACGGTCGCGATAACGGCAAAGGGCATATTCACTACTTCGGCGGAACTGGTGCAAACTGCGGCAGCATACCGGAGAAAACTGTAACTCAGCGACGATGCGACGCTTCCCGTCCCGCCAAAGCTTCCCGCGCCAACTCGCGCGCCTGGGTGTCCAGCGCGAGCACTTCTTTTATGGTCGCCGGATGCGTCTCCGGGGTTGTCTCGAGTACCTGCTCTATTGTAGCCGGAATCCCGGTAAAAGGAATGACCCGTTCGAGGAACGCCTGGACGGCAATTTCGTCGGCGGCATTGAGGGCGATGGCGTGGGCTCCTCCCTTCTCTGCGGCCTCATAGGCGAGACGCAGGCAGGGGAACCGCTGCAGGTCCGGCGGCTCGAAGTGCAGATCGGAGAGAGACGCCATGTCGAAGCGCATGTCCGAAGGCACGCGCTCCGGATAACTGAGGGCGTAGAGAATCGGCAAGCGCATATCCGTCACGGAAATCTGCGCGAGCAGGCTGCCGTCCACGTATTCGACCAGCGAGTGGACGGTGGACTGCGGGTGCACGGTGACTTTAATCGCGGAGGGCGGCAGGTCGAAGAGCCGGCAGGCTTCGATGATCTCAAGACCCTTGTTGAAGAGGGTCGCTGAGTCAATGGTGATGCGGCGTCCCATGACCCAGGTGGGATGATGAAGCGCCTCCTCGACCGTGATCTTGTCGAACTTCTCGATGGGCAGCGTGCGGAAGGGACCTCCCGAAGCGGTGAGCCAGATCTGCCGCACCTCGCTCCGTTTTCCGGCCCGCATGCACTGGTGGATGGCATTGTGCTCGGAGTCGATCGGCAACAGCGCGACGTTCTTCTCGCGCGCAGCCGCCGTGAGGATCTCTCCCGCCGCAACCATGGCTTCCTTGTTGGCGAGGCCGATGGTCTTGCCGGCCTGGACTGCTGCAAACGTGGCCTCGAGTCCGGCGACACCAACGATGGCCGATACCACGAAGTCCACTTCAGGCAGAGTGGCGACGCGGACAGCGCCCTCACTGCCCCAGACAACTTCGGTGCCGGCGACGCCCCCTCTGCGCAGCCGCTGCGCGAGGTCGGCGGCCAATTCCTCGGTCGCCAGCGAAACCACACGCGGACGCCAGCGAAGGCACTGTTCGTAAGCGGTATCGATGTTGCATCCGGCTGCGAGCGAGGCGGCCGCGAAGCGTTCCGGATAGGTTGCAAGAATGCTGAGAGTGCTCTGCCCGATGGAGCCGGTCGATCCCAGAATGGCAATGCGTTTCACAGGACGTCCTTCGACTTCGTTTTGGCGGAATCAACCGCGCCAAAACTGCGCTCAGGATGACGATTCATGAACAAGCTCACGAAACACCTGGCTCAGAAGGACTGCTGCGCCAACTGAGCGTACCACAGGACCGGCGCAGCCAGCAGCAACGCGTCGATGCGGTCGAGGACGCCGCCGTGACCGGGAAGCAGGCGTCCGGAATCCTTGACGCCGGCGCCGCGCTTGATGGCGGACTCGACCAGGTCACCGACTTGCGCGGCGACGTTCAGCAGGATCGCGAGGCTGATCCAGCGGAGAAAACCGCCGGGCCAGGAAATGTATTCGACTTCGTGCGCCGTGAGAATTCGGCCGAGCCACACCAGCAGCACAGCGACGAGCACGCTGGCTGCGACCGAGGCGAGGGCGCCTTCCCAGGTCTTGTTGGGACTGAGCGTGGGCGCCATGGTCCAGCGGCCAAAAGCGCGCCCAATATAGAGCGCGGCGATATCGCCCGCCCACACCACCAGGAACAGGAAGAGCAACAGGGAGGGCCCGTTGTCCTCAGCCGATAACAGGTAGAGCGTGGCCATCGATAGGCCTATATAGAGGAGGCCGAATACCGAATACGCAGAGTCGGCGAGGACGCGGTTCACCGGCGAGCGGAATGTGCAGACGATCAGCAGCGCCAGCGAAAGTGCTCCGGTGACCGGAGCGATCAGGTCCGGGCGTCGGAAAATCGCCGCCAGCAGAATGGCGAGGCATACAATCACCACGACGCGCGGAGTCTTTGCGCCCATGGCCGCGGCCAGATCCAGATACTCCCACAACGCGAGAGCCGCAACTACGAAGACGACCCCCATCAGCACGAGCGGCCACCTGGGCGACACGAAGATCACCAGGATGACCAGGGGAATCAGAACCACCGCGGTGAGGGCGCGCTTCATGCAAGGGCAGAATACACGCCGCGGCCGGGAATCAGGATCGCCGAATCCCGACAGGCGGCTCAGGAGTAACTCCCTGTGCCAGTTCGAAACCACTAAGAACGAGCTGCTTTCTCACCGCAGCCCCGGCGTTCACTTCGCATTCGGAGTGCGC
>JBEKIN010000087.1:0-14219 GCA_050011735.1 Acidobacteriaceae bacterium
GGTAGTAGGCGTGCTCCCAGACATCGTTGCCCATGATGGGATAGAAGTCCTGGCTCATGGGGTTGTCCTGATTAGGCGAGCTGACGACCTGCAGCTTGCCGCCGTGGTCGCGCACCAGCCAGGCCCAGCCGCTGCCGAACTGCTTCAGCCCGGCGTCGTTGAACTTCTCCTTGAAGGCGTTGAAGTCGCCGAAGGTGCTCTTGATGGCGTCGGCGATGGCGCCGGTGGGCTCGCCGCCGGCGTTGGGCGCCATGATCTTCCAGAACATGGAGTGGTTCACGTGGCCGCCGCCGTTGTTGCGGACTACGGTGCGCACGTCTTCGGGCACGCTGTTCAGGTTACGGAGCAGGTCTTCGGCAGAGTGCTTGCCGAGGTCGGGGTGCTTCTCGATGGCGCCGTTGAGATTGGTGACGTAGGCCTGGTGGTGCTTGTCGTGGTGCAGGTGCATGGTCTCGGTGTCGATGTAGGGCTCCAGAGCGGAGTAGTCATAGGGAAGAGGTGGAACTTCGTGTGCCAAAGCATTCCTCCTTGCGAACTGTGAGTGATGGAAATTCCGAGGGGTGGCGCGGTCCGATTTGCGAAAAGGGAAGGCCCGTGCCGTTTGCGCCTTCGATCATACTGGATGCGCGAGGGTGGGGGCGGGGTGCACGGGGCGTTCGTCGTCCAGCGATCAGAGAACGAATTGAGCCTGGGGTCCGATTGCGCATCATTTTCGGATGATTGCATCAAAATGGCGGCAAGCGTATCATTTTCACATATGAGAACCACAGTGACCCTATCTGATGAAGCGGCCGAACTGGTGAAGGCGTATGCGGAGAGCGCGAGGGTGTCCCTCAGCCGGGCCGTGTCGGATTTGATCGAGCGCAGCAGCCGCACGAAATCGCGCATCAAGCTCATCGACGGTATTCCAGTGCTGGACATTCCGGGCGGGCGCCGCGTCACGACGGAAGAGGTGAAGCGGTTCGAGGCGGACGAGTTTTGAGGCCTTACCTGCTGGACGTCAGTGTTCTGCTGGCAATCCACTGGGCAAATCATGAATCTCACGAGGAAGCGCTGGAGTGGTTTCGGCGCGAAGGTGAAAGGTCGTTTGCGTTCTGTGCCTTCACAGAAGCGGGATTTGTGCGAGTGTTGATGAATCCGACCATCATTGGCAAGCAAGTGGCCATGGCAGAAGCCAGGGAGGCACTGGTCGGCTTTTCAGAGCTCAAAGGCTATCGGTATTGGCCAATTCAGAGAACGTTTGAGGAAATGACCGAGGCGTTCCGGGAGCGGCTTCATGGCTATCGTCAGGTCACCGATGCGTTCCTTCTGGGGCTGGCGATTGAGCGCAAGGGATCCCTGGCAACGCTGGATAAGGCGATCCGCCACCTGGCGGGAAGCGACTTTATGCAGCACGTCACCCTGATTGGCTGATCCGTCCGGCAGTGGGATTGCTTTTTCCCGGTGTCCGTCCGTTACATTGGGAGAAGGATCGTCGCCGGATCCGATGGCATCTTCAGGATGGGCCTCGGCGTCTACGTCCTGACGGGCCGCGATTCTGCTGAAAAATCCAGAAGAGAAGAACCTACCTCACGTTGGCGCCATCCGCGATAACCCGAAGAGAGCTGTTGAAGCGAGCCGGAGCTACGGGTGTGCTGGCGCTGGGGTCTTCCGTGCTGGCGCAGAATCAGACACAGGCACCTAAGGTAAAGCCGGGGCAGGAGCCGACGCCGGAATCGCAGGCGGCGCAGCAGTATGCTCACCCGCCGGGCGTTTTCATCAATCGTCCGCTCACGCAGATCACCACGGCTGCGGAAACGCTGTTGGACGATCTGGAGGGGCGAGCCAGCGATTTTTTCTATAACGAGGCCAGCCCGCGCACAGGCATGGTGCGCGACCGGGCTCCGGTGGCAGGGCTTTCGGTGAGCCGGGTTTCGAGCATCGCAGCCACGGGATTTGGCCTGACGGCGCTGTGCATCGCCCACAAACGCAATTACCTGCGCGCCTACGACTGCGAGCAGCGGGTGGAGAAGACGCTGGCGTTTCTGCTGGAAGACTGCCCGCACGAGCACGGCTTTCTCTACCATTTCGTGGACATGGAGAGCGGGCAACGGATGTTCGGCAGCGAGTTGTCGTCGATCGATACAGCGCTGCTGCTGTGCGGGGTGCTCACCTGCCGCCAGTATTTCGCGGGCAATCCGCGGATCGAGGGTCTGGCGACGACCTTTTATCGCCGCGTCGACTGGGACTGGATGCTGAATGGCGGACAGACGCTTGCGATGGGCTGGCTGCCGGACCAGGGCTTTCTGAAGCACCGCTGGGACATTTATTCCGAGCTGCTGACCATGTATCTGCTGGCTATCGGCTCGCCCACGCATCCGATCACCGCTGCCAACTGGAACGAACTGCTGAGGCCGGTGGTGCAATTCGGCGGAGTGGACTATATCAGCGGCGTGGCGCCGCTCTTCATTCATCAGTACGCACACGCGTGGTGCGATTTTCGCAACATGGCGGACCTGCATGCCAACTACTTCACAAATTCCGTGGCCGCTACGCGCGCGCACCAACTTTGGTGCCTGACGGAGAGCCGAAGATTTCCCTGGTTCGATCAGAACAACTGGGGGATCACGGCATCGGACTCGCGGGAGGGTTACCGGGTGTGGGGAGGGCCGCCGGCCATGGGACCGCTGGACGGGACGCTGGTTCCCTGCGCTACGGGGGGATCGCTTATTTTCCTGCCTGCGGAGTGCTCGCACGTGCTGCAGAGCATGAAGGAGCAGTTCAACGACAGGGTCTATACGCGCTACGGATTCGTCGATGCGTTCCAGCCGAAGGCCAACTGGTTCGCGCCAGATATTCTTGGCATCGACCAGGGAATCACGATGCTGATGGCGGAGAATCTGCGTACGGGGTTTGTGTGGGAGCAATTCATGAAGAACCACGAGATCGGCCATGCCATGAGCGAAGTGCAGTTCCATCCCGACCCGGACTCGATGTCGCAGTTGATGTGACGGGGGAGAACTTTTGGGCGGGCAGCCGCCTATCATGTTGGTTCGGAGCCTAGCCGTGCACCTCTTCGCAGAGTCTCTTCTTCTTTGCAGTCTGACCGTCTCCGGATTCGGCGCGTGCGCGCAGAATCCGAAACCGCTTTCCCCAATTCCGCCGCTGGATTTTCAATTCACCGGCTCGTGGGACTGCGAAGGGGCGTTTCGCAATGCTCGGGTGCATCAATCCACGTTTACGGGCGCGATCATTCTCGGCGGCAAATGGGTTGAGCTTAGCGAACAGGACGTTCAGCCGGCGACCGGGTACACAGCTAAGTATCTGATCGGATACGACGCGCAGCAGAAGCGGCTGGTGGAGTTCGATGCGAACAACTTTGGCGCGGCAACCTACTCCAGCGAAGAAGGATGGCGAGACGGAAGGTTGACCATGGTCTCGCCGGTATCGCAGGATCCAGCGGCATCATACGCTGCGAATCGGTTTCTTTATTCCGTCACGGGTCCGGATACGTTCACGGTCGACTGGCAAATCAGCAAGACCGCCGCGCTCGACTGGATACAGTCCGATCATCTGGCATGCAAACGGAGAACTAACGGCTAGCCAGAGGGAAATTCATCGCCAGGCTAAGGCCCGAGGTTCCGGTCTCCGGGTCATTCACTCTCCCCTAACGCACAAACTCGCAAATTCGGAGAGAATGGCTGACGCATGACTGATTCGGTTTCGCGCTACAGATGGCTGGAGGGGCAGGGGTTGGCTTTCGGTGCGCCGGGGCTCGAGCCACGATGGACTTCGAGCGCGAAAGACACGGTCAGCACGGCCTATGCCGCGTCGAGCAGGGTGTGGTTCACGGTTTCGCACGGGATCCTGAACGAGATTTACTACCCCACCATCGACCGGCCGCAGATTCGCGACATGCAGTTTCTTATCACGGATGGCGATACGTTCTTCCATGAGGAGCGGCGCGACCTGATCCACGAATTCGACTACGTGGACAGCGATGCGCTGGCGGTCTGCGTGCACAATCGCGATCGCGAGGGCCGGTACACGCTGGTGCGGGAGATGATCAGCGATCCTCATTACCCGGTGGTGCTGGTGCACGTGCGGCTGGAGGGGGATGAAGAGTTGCTCTCGCGGCTGCATGTTTATGCGCTGCTGTCGCCGCATCTGGAGGGCGGGGGGATGGGCAACTCCGCGCGGGTGGTGGATGTCGCGGGGAAGCGGGTGGTGATTGCGTGGAGAGACGCGATGTCGCTGACGATGTCGGCGGACTGCGGATTCTCGCGGGCGAGCTGCGGGTACGTGGGCGCCAGCGACGGCTGGCAGGACCTGAAGCAGAACTTCAAGATGGACTGGGAATTCGGCTCGGCGCTGGACGGCAACGTGGCGATCATGGGCGAGATTCCGATGATGAGCACGCGCGAATTCACCCTGGCTATCGGCTTTGGAGAAGGGCATCATGCGGCGCTGACGGCCGCGGGGGGATCGCTGGCGGTCCCGTTCGAGAACCACCTTACGCGCTACATCGAGCAGTGGCACCGTGCGGCCACGCCACGTTATCTGGCGCGGAACTCCTGTGACGACGGTCGGCTGCTGCAGATCAGCCACAACGTGGTGCTGGCGCACGAGGACAAGACTTTCGCGGGAGCGTTTATCGCTTCGGCGTCGATTCCGTGGGGCTACGCAAAGGGCGACGACGATCTGGGCGGATACCACCTGGTGTGGACACGCGACATGGTGCAGACGGCGACGGCGCTGATGGCGTGCGGCCGGCTGGAGACGGCGCTGCGGGCGCTTGTGTATCTGGCGAGCACGCAGATGCCCGACGGGGGCTTCTCGCAAAACTTCTGGGTCAATGGCGATCCGTACTGGACCGGGATCCAACTCGACGAAGTGGCGTTTCCCATCATTTTGGCGTGGCGCCTCTGGAAGCAGGATGCGCTGGGGAGCTTCAACGTCTTTCCGTTTGTGGAGCGCGCGGCTGGCTTTCTGGTGCGTTATGCCCCGGTTACGCAGCAGGAGCGCTGGGAAGAGATTGCGGGCTACTCGCCTTCGACTCTGGCGGCGGTAATTGCGGGACTGATCTGCGCGGCGGACCTGGCGCGGGAGCATGGTTCACCGGAGCTGGCGCATTTTCTTGAGGAACACGCGGACTGGGTCGAGAGCCATCTGGAAAACTGGACGGTGACGAACAACGGCGTGTTGCATCCGGAGGTGAAGCGGCATTACATGCGCATTCGTCCGCCGGAATGCGGGGACCCGTACGCGCACGAGGAGTGCGGGAGAGAGATCGTCCACATCAACAACGTTGCACCGGGCGAAAAGGCGGACTTCGAGGCGCGCGAGATCATCGACGCCGGTTTTCTGGAACTGGTTCGTTATGGTGTGCGGGCTGCGGACGATCCACTGATTGTCGACTCACTCAAAGTCGTCGATCATGTGCTGAAAGTCGATACGCCGAAAGGGCCTTGCTGGCTGCGGTACAACCATGATGGCTATGGGCAGCGTGCTGACGGAGGGCCGTTTCTTGGATGGGGGAAAGGCCACGCCTGGCCGCTGCTGACCGGGGAACGGGCGCATTATGAGCTGGCTGCGGGGCGCGAGGTTGGCGGGCTGATTGAAGCCATCGAGAAGTTCGCGTCGAGCGGGGGCATGCTGCCCGAGCAGATTTGGGACGCGCCGGACCTGGATGGGCTGGTCCTCGGCGGCCCGGCGGGCTCGGCGATGCCGCTGGTATGGGCGCACTCGGAATATCTGAAGCTACTGCGGTCCGCGGATGACGGCCGCGTTTTCGATCGCATTCCTATCGTCGAGGATCGCTACGCGCGGGGCAACCATCCACCCAGTCACATCGAGGTTTTCAAGGAGTCACGCCGGCAGATACGGCAGATTCCGGCCGGGAAATCGCTGCGCATCACTTCGGCGTCGCGCTTCCGGGTGACGTGGACGCCGGACAACTGGCAAACCACGAATTTGCTGGACAGCACGCAGCTGGGCTATGCCGGTTCCTACGCCGATCTGCCAACGACGCCGGATCAAACCGGCACGCTTTCCTTTACCCTGTTCTGGCCGGACGAGAACAGGTGGGAGGGCCGGAATTTCGAAGTCGCCCTCGAACCACCGTCCTGAGACGGCTCGCTTGTTTGCGTCATCCAACTAACGGAGCGAGAATCAGGATTGACCGTCCGATTGTCCGCACTGCCCCCAAAGGCAACAAACCCAGGAGGAGAGACGAGAATCATGAACGAGCTCGACCAGTTGTCGATCAATGCCCTGCGGTTTCTTGCCGTCGATGCGGTGGAAAAGGCCAACAGCGGCCATCCGGGAGCGCCGCTGGGTGACGCGCCGATTGCGTATCTTCTCTATCACAAATACATGCGGCACAATCCGAAGCACTCGAAGTGGACGAATCGCGATCGCTTCGTGCTTTCGAACGGACACGCGTCGGCGATGCTGTATGGCGTCCTGCACCTGACCGGGTACGACCTCTCGATCGAGGATTTGAAGCAATTCCGGCAATGGGGATCGAAGACGCCGGGACATCCGGAATATGGCGACACTGACGGCGTGGAGGTCACAACCGGGCCGCTGGGTCAGGGTTTGGCGATGGCGGTGGGGATGGCGATGGCGGAAAGGCATCTCGCGGCGGTCTACAATCGGCCGGGCTTCGACATCGTGGATCACTACACGTACGGCCTTTGCGGCGATGGCGACCTGATGGAAGGCGTCTCGCACGAGGCGGCGTCGCTGGCGGGCACATTGGGGCTGGGCAAGCTGATTTTCCTGTACGACGACAATCTGATTTCGCTGGATGGGCCGACGGAGCTTTCGTTTACCGAAGATGTGCTGAAGCGGTTCGAGGCGTATCACTGGCATGTGCAGATTGTGGAAGACGGCAACGACCTGGAAGGAATTTCGAAGGCGATTGAAGCGGCGCAGGGGGTGAAGGACAAGCCTTCGCTGATCGCGGTGCGGACGGTGATTGGCTATGGCAGCCCGAAGGCAGGAACCAACAAGGCGCACGGCGAGGCGCTGGGCGCGGAGGCGGTGAAGCAGACGAAGAAAAACCTTGGCTGGCCCGAGGATAAGACGTTCTACGTTCCGGAGGATGCGGCGAAGAACTGGCTGCAGGCCGTGGAGAAGGGAGCGAAGGAGGAGTCGGACTGGAATGCGCTTTTCGCGAGCTACAGGAAGGCGTTTCAGGAGCAAGCCTCTGAATATGAGCGCGTGCAGGCGGGCCGCCTGAAAGACGGGTGGGAGCAGAGCCTGCCGCGGTTTCCGGCGGACGGGAAGCCAGTCGCAACGCGGAACGCCGGTAATACAGTGATGAATGCTCTCGTGAAATACGTGCCAGAATTGCTGGGCGGCGCGGCGGATCTTTCGACATCGACGAAGACGGTAATCAAGGACAGCGCGAATTTTCACATCGATCCCAAAGGGGACAACATCTATTTCGGGGTTCGCGAATTCGGAATGTGCGCCATAGTGAACGGCATGGCCGCACACGGCGGCATTCTTCCCTATGGCTCGACCTTTTTTTGTTTTTCGGATTATGCCAAACCGGCGCTTCGCATGGCCGCGCTGATGCAGGTGCATTCCATCTTCGTTTTCACTCACGACTCCATCGGGCTGGGCGAAGACGGTCCCACGCACCAACCAGTCGAGCAGCTGACCATGCTGCGCGCGGTGCCGCATCTGACGGACTTCCGTCCGGCAGACGCGAACGAGACGTCAGCCGCGTGGGGTTTGGCGCTGGAGCGCAAGGGGGCGTCGTTCATGGCGCTGTCGCGCCAGGATCTGCCGCTGCTCGATCCCGTGAAGCAGCGCGTTTTTGAAGGAGTACGGCGGGGAGCTTATATCGTGGAGCAGGGCGGCGATTCGCCCGATCTGCTGATCGTCGGCACGGGGGCGGAATTGTGGCCCGCGGTGCAAGCCGCGGAGCAGCTGAAGAAGGACGGCATAATCGTCCGCGTGGTTTCTATGCCGAGCACGCATATCTTCGACGAGCAGCCGGAGAGCTATAAGGCCTCGATCTTCCCCGATCACGTGCCCAAGCTGGCCATTGAGGCGGGCGCGACGCTGGGATGGTGGAAGTACGTGGGCCGTGATGGTGATGTGATCGGGCTCGATCGCTTCGGCGCGTCGGCTCCGGGACAGATTGCACTGGAGAAACTGGGATTCGGCACGGACAACGTGGTGGCTCGGGCGAAGGCGCTGGTGGCTCGGGCGCGGAAGGCCGAGCCGGCGCTGGCGGAGAAATAACCATGAAACTGGCGATTGCGGCAGATCACGCTGGTTTTCTTCTCAAGGGAGAAGTTCGGGGTTATCTGGAGCAGCTCGGGCACGAGGTGATCGACCTGGGCGCATTCAACGCCGAGCCTTCGGACTATCCGGATTTTGCCGAGGCGGTGGGCCGGGCGCTGCAGGCGGGCCGCGCCGAACGCGGCATTTTGATCTGCGGCAGCGGAGTGGGCGTGTGCGTGGCCGCCAACAAGATGCCAGGGATTCGCGCCTGCATGTGCCACGATCATTATTCGGCGCACCAGGGCGTTGAACACGACAATATGAACGTGCTGGTGCTGGGTGCGCGCATCATCGGCGAGGAACTGGCCTACGATCTGGTGGCCGCATTTCTTGAAGCCCGCTTCCAGTCGCAGGTGGAACGGTACGTGCGCAGGCTCAATAAAGTGATGGCCATCGAAGCTCGTAATATGCCGAACATAAACAAGCCGTAGAATCAGCTGAGGCCCCAGGGTCTTTTCCGCAAGGCCAGATCATGCCAGGAGATGCCATGGACGGCATCAGCACCATTCTGTGGGATGTGGGCGGAGTGTTGCTCACCAACGGCTGGGATCGCCAGCAGCGCGATGCCGTGGTTGCGCGATTCGGGCTGGACCAGGCCGACTTCGAGCATCGCCATGCCGAAGTCGATCAGGCGTGGGAAAAGGATGAGATCGGGGCGGCCGAGTACCTGCGCCAGACAGTGTTTTTTGAGCCGCGCAACTTTACTCAGGCTGAATTTCTCGATGCGATGCGCGCAGAGTCCACGCTGCTCGCTGACAGCGCCATAGGAATCCTTCGCCAGTTTTCGGCATCGGAAGAATATGTATTGGCTACGATAAACAATGAATCCCGCGTGATGAACGAATTCCGGCTTGCGAAGTTCGATCTTTTGGACCAATTCGATGCGTTCTTCAGCTCGTGTTATCTGGGACTGCGCAAGCCGGATCGGAAGATTTATCAGGTGGCGCTCGACGTGCTGCAGCGCGATCCCGACAGAGTGGTTTTTATTGATGACCGTGCGGAGAACGTAGCGGCTGCCGCTTCTCTGGGAATCCACGGGGTGCGCTACGAGGGGTCGGAGCAGCTAACCAGCGAACTGGTGCGGCTTGGGGTTTTGCCGACGCAGGACCGATTTCGGGGGTTAAGGGTACGAGAGGCCTGATTGATTTCGAAAGCGAAATCGGGGTGAATCGCAGGGAGGAAGAAGCGCCCCGGCGACGGGAAACATCGCGGGAAAGAGGCTAATTCATGGCGACGACGGAAGTGAGAATTTCTCCGGAGGACGTAAAGCAGGCAGCGTCCCAGGTGCACGAGCGCGTTCCGGAGCCCAGCGTGGTGGTGATCTTCGGCGCGTCGGGCGATCTGACCAAGCGCAAGCTGCTGCCGGCGCTCTTTCATCTGGAGCAATCGGGCTTGCTGCCCGAGCACTTTCGCATCGTTGGCGTGGCGCGCCGCGATCTCGGCCAGGGGTTCGCCGACGATATGCGCGAGGGCATTATCGCGTTTGGCGGGGTCGAGAAGAGTGCGGCCAGGCTGGACGAGTTCGTCGGGAAAATCGGCTATCACGCCATGAATTTCGATGACGACCAGGGTTATGTCGCGCTAAAACAGCTGCTCGATCAATACGACCGCGACTACGGCATGCGCGGCAATCGCCTTTTCTACCTGGCGACTGCGCCGGATTACTTCGCGGATATTGTGCACCGCCTCGGCGCGCACGGGATGGCGAAGCCTGAAGTCGGAACCGTACGCGTGATCATTGAGAAGCCGTTCGGACACGATCTTGAAAGCGCGCGTGAACTGAACGACGACGTCGACACGGTCTTCAGCGAGAATCAGATTTTCCGCATCGATCACTATTTGGGCAAAGAGACTGTCCAGAACGTGCTGGTTTTCCGTTTCGCGAACGGAATCTTTGAGCCCATCTGGAATCGCAACTTCGTCGATCACGTACAGATTACCGCCGCGGAGAGCATTGGTATCGAGGGGCGCGGGCCCTTCTACGAAAAGGCCGGCGCACTGCGCGACGTGGTGCAGAACCACATGATGGAACTGCTGTCGTTCGTGACCATGGAACCGCCCGCCAGTTTTGCAGCCGAGGCGGTGCGGCGCGAGAAGATCAAGTTGTGGAGCTCGATCAAGCCCATCAATATTTTCGATTGCGTACGCGGCCAGTACGGGCCAGGCATTGTGGACGATCAGATGGTCAAAGGCTACCGCGAAGAAGATCGCGTCGATCCCAAATCTCAAACCGAGACCTACGCCGCGATTCGTCTGGAAATCGACAACTGGCGCTGGGCGGGGGTTCCGTTCTATCTCCGCGCGGGCAAGCGGCTCGCGAGCCGGGTGACGGAGATCACGATTCAGTTCAAGCAACCGCCGATGTTACTTTTTGGCGCGCCCGTGCAGGGCGGCTGCGATATTCAACCCAACATCATCACGATGCGGATCCAGCCGGACGAAGGCATCTCCCTGCGTTTCGGCGCGAAGGTGCCGGGGCCGCAGATGTCGGTTTGCCCGGTCATCATGGATTTCAGCTACGCACAGTCTTTTGGCGCCTCATCGGCGAATGGGTACGAGCGCTTGCTGCTCGACGCGATGCTGGGCGATGCAACGTTGTTTGCGCATCGCGACGGGGTGGAGACCACATGGGCGCTGTATACGCCGGTGCTCGATGCGTGGGCGAAGAAGTTTCCGCAGACCTTCCCCAACTACGCGGCTGGCACGTGGGGGCCGGAATGCGGCGACGAACTGATCGGGCGCGACGGGCACACCTGGCAGGGCGTGCCGGACGCGCCGAAGCCCTAATGGGCGCGGCTTTCGCGTTCGCCTGCGCGGCGATAGAATGCGGCTTTGCGCCCTGGGCTAAAGAATGGCAAAGAGAATTCACGTCGAATATCGCGTCTTTCAGGAGCAGGACGTTCTTTCACGCGCGACCGCCGAGCACTTTGTGCGGGGCATTCAGTCGGCGGTCGCTGCACGCGGCATAGCGCGCATCGCGATTTCCGGCGGAGGTAGTCCGCAACCGGTGTTCGCGCTGCTTGCCGATCCGAAGGCCCCGTACCGCGAGGCCATACCGTGGAATCGACTCTGGATCTTCTGGGTGGATGACCGCTGCGTGCCGCCGGAGCACCACGACAGCAACTTCGGCGCGGCGCGCGAACTTCTGCTCGACAAAGTTCCGCTGGCCCCGGATCACGCGATCCGCATCGAAGGAGAGCTTGATCCCGAGGAAGCGGCCGCGCGTTACGAGTCGGCGATTCGCGCACACTTTCGCCTGGAAGGCGCCGAGGTGCCCATCTTCGATGTGCTGCAGCTAGGCATGGGCGACGATGGGCATTGCGCATCGTTGTTCCCGCACACGGCAGCCCTGCATGAAACCGGCCGGGTCGCGGTCGCGAATCACGTGCCGCAGCAGAAGCAGAGCTGGCGCGTGACGCTCACGTGGCCGGTGATCAATGCGGCGCGCGATGTTTTCTTTCTGATCGATGGAGCGGCGAAAGCCGATCCGCTGGGGCGCGTGCTGCAGGGTCCTTACGATCCCGAGACGTTGCCGTCGCAGCTGATCCAGCCGCAAAACGGTGGACTGCTATTCTTGCTGGACACGGCTGCCGCGGCTCATCTGCCCCCGCCCAACGCCGAGGGCACAGGAACACTGGAGATCGCAAGATGATTCTCGCCGGGGACGTGGGCGGCACCAAGGTTGACCTGGCGCTGTACTCTTTCGAGCACGGTCAGCTGGTGCACATTCGCGACGAGCGGTTTCCGGCCCACGAATTCAACGGGCTCGAGGAAATTGTTCGGCGCTTTTTGAGCGAAAGCTCAAACCCCGAGATTACGGCTGCCTGCTTCGGCGTGCCGGGACCGGTGCGCGGTGGACGTCTCCGGCTCACCAATCTTCCGTGGGTGCTGGACAGCCGGGAGCTTTCAGCCGGTCTCAACATCACGCACCTCTTCCTGATCAACGATCTCGAGGCGAATGGTTACGGTATTCCGGAGCTGACGCCGGACCAGATCTTCACGCTGAATCAGGGCGATCCGTCCGCAGTGGGGAATCGCGCGTTGGTGTCGGCGGGCACAGGGCTTGGCGAAGGGGTTCTGGTTTGGAACGGCAAGACGCATGTGCCTATGGCGTCAGAGGGCGGGCACTGCGATTATGCTGCGCGCAATCCGCTGGAGATCGAGCTGCTGACATGGCTGATGCAGAAATACAGCGGTCGGGTCAGCTTCGAGCGCGTTGTTTCCGGGCCGGGTCTCACGAACGTCTACACGTTTCTGCGCGATGAAAAACACATGGACGAGCCGGAGTGGTTACGGCAGCGGATGGTAGCTGAGGATCCCAACGCCGTGATCGGAGAGGTGGGCGAGGAGGGAAAGAGCGAGCTGTGTGCGAAGGCTCTGGAAGTTTTCGCGGCCGCCTATGGCGCCGAAGCCGGCAACATGGTGCTGAAGGCGCTCGCGACGGGTGGGATGTATATCGGGGGCGGCATCGCGCCGAAAATGCTGAAGACCATGCGCGGCGGCGCGTTCATGCAGGCTTTTGTCGACAAGGGGCGGCTGAGCGAGTTGCTGATCCACACTCCGGTGCACATCATTCTGGAGAGCCGCGCCGCGCTGATGGGGGCCGCAGCGTATGCGGAGGCCCGCGCCGCAGAGATCAGCGGTAAGTCGGTGCGCGCGGCATCGCGATAGACTCTGCTTTGGTCCGCAGAATGAGGAAGGCTTCCGAACCGCCTTCGCAAACGCCAAAACATTTTCGCCCGGACTCGATTCTGACCCTCTCGATCGTGAGGCTTTCGCAAGTCATGCAGATGAAACGAATCTCTGTAGCAGTCGTCGTTGCCTGTGCCGCGTTGCTCCTGCCACGGATCGCCTTCGCCCACGCTCACCTTTTCTCCAGCACACCAGCGGCAGGTGCAACGGTTCATGGACCCGATGTTGCTATCGAGCTGCGATTCAACTCCCGTGTTGATGGGCATCACTCCGTTCTCACGCTGGTGATGGCCGATGGGCACACAGCAGCCGTTTCCCTGGACAACCAGAGCACGGCAAGTAATCTGAATGCGCACGCTGCGCTGAAGCCGGGTAACTACACGCTGCGCTGGCAGGCGCTCTCCACCGACGGTCACATCACGCGCGGCGAAATCCCGTTCACGGTACGCTAGAGCCAACTTGATCTGGTTCGTTCGCGACTTCGATCTGCTCTCTCTCCTGTTGCGGGCGCTGTCGTTTGCGCTGGAGGCGTTGGCGTTCGGAGGCGTATTCTTCCTGCTCTTCGCAGCACGTCCAGCAAATCTGGGTTCGGAATCGCAAGCGCGATTGCGCCGCGTCGCCGCGGGGTTTGCGCTGGCGCTGGCCGTGACGCAAATCGCACTGATCGCAGCCACATCAGCGGTCCTGATGGGCAGCTCCGGCATGGGGCTGCACGATGTCGTCTCCGCCGCTTACTTCGTTGCCGGGACCATTTTTACTGCCGCATCGCTGACATTGTCCCTGCTGCTCCGGCTGACATCGAAGCTCACGCTGGCCGCACTTCCGGGATTGGTTGTGCTCGCGGCTTCGGTTTCGCTTAGCCATGCGGCGTCACGCATGGATCATCGTCCGCTATTGATGGTTCTGACGGCAGCGCATCACCTGGGAATGGCCGCGTGGATCGGGGCGCTGCCGTTTCTGCTGATCGCGCTCCGGCTGAACCGTGATGAGGCGATTTCGCGGCAGATGGCGCGTCGCTTCTCCACGATGGCCGTCATCAGCGTTGCGACTTTGATCGCCGCCGGCGCGGGGCTCTCCTGGTTCTACGCAGGTTCCTGGCAGGGAATGTACGGAACATCGTATGGGCTCCTGCTTTCTGCAAAGGTCGTTTTGACCGCGCTGATTCTGACGCTCGGAGCCGGGAACTTCCTCCTGCTGCGCCGCGTTGACAGCGATCCAGCGCCTTTGCTGTTGCGCCTGCGCCG
>JBEKIN010000088.1:0-14092 GCA_050011735.1 Acidobacteriaceae bacterium
GTTTCTCATCCTGCTCGCCGCGATGCGCCGCCGCTTCAGCTCGAGCGCTGCGTTCCTCGGCGTCGCCTTCGGCTTCTTCGCCTCGCTCATCGTCCTCGACCAAAACAGCGAAGCTCGCGGCTATGGACTCTATCTGCTGCTCTGCGCCCTCGCCGTCGCCCAGGTCCTCAAAGTCGCCGAAGCTCCAAAGCCCCGTGCCCGCGACCTGATCCTCCTTGCGCTCACCCAGGCAGGTCTCGTCCTCGGCCACATCCTCGGCCTCGTCTACGCCGGACTCATCCTGCTCGCGCTTCTCTCCGCCGACCTCGGGCAGCGCAGATTCCGCACTCGCGTCTACCTCGCTTGCATCGCCGGATGGCTCGCCCTCGTCCCATGGATCCCGGCCATCCAGGCCTCCGCGGCCGTCGGCCGACCCCATGGATGGATCGAGGTGCCCACTCTGAGCGATCTCGCGGCCAGCCTCTCCTTCTGGCTCTTCACGGGACTCTACTGGCAGCTGCCCCACGTTCCTGGCGCCGTCCTGGTTGCCGGATGGCTCTGCGCCGTCGCTTGCGTCGCTGTGCTCGTTCTGGCCTCGGTGCCGGGAATCAAAGCTTCACCGGAGCAGCTTCCGCCTTACTTGATGGGATTCGTGCTGATTCTGGGTCCCGTTGCCTTCTTTGTCGTCTCGCATGTGGCCGCGCCCATTTTCCTGCCGCGCTACCTCATCCCGTCGGCGCTGGGCATCTCGATTCTCGCCGTCGCGTGGGCCGCGCGCAGCAAAGCCGGGAAGGGAACTGCCCTGACAGCGGCCAGCTTCGCCGTCTTGCTGCTTCCCATCGCAACCGCTCTGCTGGCTCACCCCACCGGCCTCAACGTCGCACGCGTCGACCAGATCGCCGCCGGACGCCCTGTGGTCTGCGACAGCCTGAAAGATTTCCTGGTGATGACGCGCTACAGCGCCCACCCCAACCTCGCCGAGTATCCACTCGACGAAGCCGCCGCCAGCACCGCGCCCGGCGTCGACACAGATGTTCGTCTCCTGAAGAATTACCGGCGCGAAGGTTATCTCGCCGAGAATCTTCCCGACCCAGCGCTGATTCTCAGTCAAAAATCGTTTCTGGTCCTCGACAATCCAGCCGCACCCTGGTTCCCGATCGCGATCGAGCACAACCCGCGCTTCACATGGAAAACGCTCGCCCAGATCGACGCCACACGCCGCCTCATCGAAGTCGATCAGAAGCCCTGATGGTGGAGTGATCCGGGACGAGCCAAAGACTCAGCCGAGCGAAACAGCTTCTGCGATCGCCGGAGCTGCCGGGACGGTCGCACGTTTTTCCTCCCACCGCGCGTACAAGTACCACGCCAGCCACGCCGGCGCCGGCCACAAATACCAGTGCGAATGCAGACCAGGGGTATAGAACGGCTGAAGCTCCAGCCAGATGTAGAGCAGCGCCAGCGCCGCAACCACCTTGCGCGACGAAGCCCGCCACGCACCGTACATCAGCGCCGGCATGGCCAGCGACTGATCGTAGATCCAGCAATACGGCGCAACCAGAATCGAGACCAGCATCACCGCATTGCCGTGTTCAAGCCAATCCCACGCGTGCCGCCGCGGCCAGTAGTAGATCACCGCCCAGATTCCGCCCAGCACGCTCAGCGGCAGCACCAGCCATTTCGCCGACGGATTGATCAGGTCGCGCAGCTCGACGCTGAGGCAGGGAATATATTCGTTGGCGATGCCCGACGTATGCGCCCAGTGCGCATATTGCACCCAGGCCAGCGGATCGATAATCTCCGTCACGACGCAGCTCACCGCAATCGCCGTCAGCGCTCCGGCCAGAACCCGCCATTGCCGGGAAACAAAAATCCAGATCAGCAGCACCAGCCCGAACGGCAGGAACAAATGAGGCTTCAGCGTGCACAGCCACAGCGCCGCGCCTGCCCAAAACGGCCGCGTCCGATAATTGCGAAGAAACAGAACCAGTCCCAACAGCAGGAACAGGGAAGTCTGCCCCATGATCACGCACTGCAGCGCGGGCGGAAAGCAAATGCCCAGCCACTCGAGGAGCGTTCCCGGAGCACCAAACATCTTCCACAGCGTCTGGACGCAAATCACCAGGATGCCCAGCATCAGCAGCGACCACGGCAGAGCCGCCACCCGCGGACCGAGGAACCCAAGCGGCAGCGCCAGCGGCAATCCCCACGGCGGATTGCGCATGTAGTACGAGCCGCGCTTGCCATCGAAACCGGCAGATCGTTCGAGATCCCCCATCGCCACGGGATCGTAAGGGTTGGCATGATGCACGAGCTGCTGGCCGGTCGACCAGTAGACGACGTAATCCCGCGCCCCCGCCAGATGACGGACCATCGGCATCACGCCCAGAAACAGCGCGGTCAGCGTGATCGCCATACCGCAGGCGATGCCGACGAGCAGCTCGGTGAGGTCGGGCTTCTTTTTGGGTTTGGGGGAGATGTTGCCGTCGGCCATTGCGGCAATTCTAATAACGCGAGACGGCTACGAAGAATACCTCTTTTGGCTACCGGCCATGACCGGCGCGAGGCGCATGGCGAAATGCCGGCTCAAAGTAGCGAATCAAGCCACAGGGCGCGAAGCGCGTGCGCCTGGACGGCGAGTCCTCAGCACTTGCGGCATTTCGCCAGAATGGCCTTGTGCAGACGCTCCCGCAGATCTTCCGGCAGCTCGTAAATCTCATGGCTGCGGTAGATCTGGATGGTCGTGCGCGTGGTGCTCAGCGTGATCTCGCAGTGTTCGCAGCAGCGGAGATGCTCTTCAAGGTCGGCGCGCAAAGGGATCGCGGCATCCTGATCCAGCATTTCGTCCAGCTGCGCTAGAAACTCCGTGCACGTCACTTCACACCATCCTGGGCCGGTTTCTGGTCCCGCCGCTTAAAGTAGCGGCTCAACCGCTCTCGCAATTGCAGGCGCGCTCGCAAGAGCCGCGATTTTACCGCCGGAATACTCAATCCCAGCGTCTCCGCCGTCTCCTCCGTCGAAAGCCCCTCGACGTCTCGCAGCGCAAACACCACGCGGAACCCCGGCGGTAGCCCCTGAATGGTCCGGCGAAGAATGTCGGCCATCTCCGACTGCCCGTACAGCGCCTCCGGATCGGGACTCCAGTCCGCCAGATCGCGCGGCATCGAGCCTTCCTCGGTCTCGACGTCCTCGTCGATCGAAACCATCTTGCCGGTCCGCCGCTTCCTGAGCCGCATCAGCGACTCATTCACGGCGATGCGCACCAGCCACGTATAGAACTTCGAATTTCCCTGGAACTGGTCGAGCTTTTCGTACGCCTTCAGGAACGCATCCTGCACGACGTCTTCCGCGTCCTCGCGGTTCTGCACGATGTGGTTGGCAATGCGAAAGACCTGGCGATCGTACTGCTTCACCAGCTTCTCGTACGCCGCCATATCGCCCTGCCGCGCCCGCTGCACGAGCAGGACGTCAGGATGAACTTCGGCCGCTCCTTGTGATTGGATGGAAGAAGACATGAATGGCTTCAGAATTTGGACAGCTGCGGACAACGGGGCCGACCTCCATTCTAAATGGCGCGGCAACGGCAGGGCAAAACCCGCGCCGGCGCTGATGCTGGGATTTGGGCTCCTCCTTTTGATGATCGGGTGTGGCAAGACGACTCCGGCCTATGCCGGTCCTCCCGACACGGTGCGGCAGATCATCATGAAAAAGTGGGAAATTGACCCCAACCGCGTCGAGGTGCCCCAGGGTGCGCGCGTGGAGTTGGTGGTGACGTCAACCGACGTTGAGCACGGGATTGATGTTCCGGGCCTTGGCATTCGCGAGCCTGTGCAGCCCGAACATCCTGCGGTGATCCGCTTCCTGGCTGAGACTCCGGGGGTGTACCCCATGAGCTGCAGTGTGCTGTGCGGCCGCGGCCACGGCAAAATGACCGGCGTGATTGTGATCACGCCGCGCTCAACGCCCTGAGCTCCGACCCGTGTAACCTGCACCCTGAACCTGCAACCCGTAACCTGTAACCTGCCTCACTCATGCCGCAGCGCCCGCATCGGATCAACCCCCGCCGCCCGCCGCGCCGGAATCCAGCTCGCCGCCAGCGCGACCAGAATCAGCAGCGTCCCGGAAATGGCGAATGTCGCCGGATCCCATCCCTTTAACCCGTAGAGCATGCTGGCAATCACGCGCCCCAGCGCGATCGCTCCGCCCACGCCCACAACCACGCCGATCACCACGATCCACGACGCTTCGCTCAGCACCATGCGGAGAACCCGCGCGGGCTGCGCTCCCAGCGCCATGCGAATCCCAATCTCGTTGGTGCGCCGCGAAACGGAATACGCCATGATCCCGTAAATCCCAATCGACGCCAGCACGAGTGCCAGGACGCCAAAGGCTCCGGTCAGATCCGCCAGAACCATCTGCTCCCGCATCGCCGAATCGATCTGCTCCTTTTGCGTGCGGATATCCAGAAGCGGCAGGTTCTTGTCCACCGAATCGACGGCGGCGCGCAGTTCAGGAACGATGGCCGCGGGCTGCAGGCGCGTCGAGATTTCGTAGGTCATCCCCATGCCGCCATCCGGATCCCCATGCTGGCGGTACGGGATGTAGTACGTCGGCAGAATCTCCTTCTGCACCCGGTCATATTTTGCGTCGCCACAGATGCCGACAATGGTCATTGTGTCCTTGCCCGGCAGGTTGGTCGTGAAGGTCTGTCCGAGAGGATCGCTACCGGGAAAGAATTTCTTCACCAGAGCGCGATTGACGACTGCCACCTTGGTCGAAGTCTCCGTATCGCCGGGATTGAAGCTGCGCCCCGCAACCAGGGGAATGCCCATCGTCGATAAAAATCGCTCTCCGACAACATTGAACTGTGCATGCTCCACTTCCCCGGTCGATTTCGGCCGCGTCGACGGCAGGAACTGCGCCTGGCTGATGTTCCCGGCGATCAGTGGGTTTTCGGAGAGGGTGACCGCGTCCACGCCGGGCACTGCGGCCAGTTTCTCCTCGAGCTGGCGATGCAGGGCCAGGTCCTGTCCCGCCGGATAGCGCGTGGCCGGCGGCTCAAGACTAAACAGCAGCAGATGATCCGGGTTGAACCCCAGGTGCGTGGTGCGAAGATTCACCATCGTCCGCACAAACAGCCCAGCGTCGGCCAGCAGCAGCATGGCCAGGGAGATCTGGAAGACGACCATCGCCTTGCCACCGATTCCGTGGCGACGGTGCGTGGCGGTCTGCGCACTGTCTTTCAGCGTCGAACTGATGTGCACCCGCGTCGCCTGCCATGCTGGGGCCAGGCCGAACAGGAGTCCCGTTCCGATAGAAACAGCCGCGGCGAAGGCGAAGATGCCCCAGTCGATCCTGGCGGTGTAAGGCGGCTGGCCCCACGGGTCGGACATCAAATTGGGGATTACATTCCGGCCCGCCCAGGCCAACAGCAACCCGCCTGCTCCGCCCAGGAGGGAAAGCAGCAGGCTCTCGGTCAGCATCTGGCGCAGGATCCGCCCCCGCCGCGCGCCCAGGGCCAGGCGCACGCTCATTTCGCGCTGCCTCGCGCCGGCTCGCGCCAGCAGCAGGTTAGCCAGATTGGCGCAGGCCAGCAGCAACACAAATGCGCATAGCCCCTGCAGGACCCAGGCGGGCTTCGCCATTTCCTCTTCCTGGTTCTGCCCGCGCCGCCCATCGCGCAACATCAGGTGCGGCATTTTGGCGTCCTTGTGCACCGGCACGGTCGCTCGGATCGCGGCATCGAAGGCCACGTTCATCGCCGCTTCCGCTGCCGCGTCGGAAACGCCTGGCCTGGCGCGGCCCATCATCAGGACCCACCAGGTATCGGGGTCGGTCAGCAGCGATTTCGGCGTTGAGGGCGCGACGATCGGCTGCATGCTGAAGGGCAGAAAAATGTCCGGCGACACCAGCGCGTCGTAAGCGCCGGTGAATCCCTTCGGGTTCACGCCGACGATGGTCATCGGAGTGAAATTGATGTTGACCACCTTGCCGATCACGTTGGGCGAGCGCGCGAAACGGCGGGTCCAGAAGTTGTCGCTGATCACGATGACCGCGCCGCTGCCCGGCGCGCCATCGTCAGGCTCGCCAATTGCGCGGCCGAGGACCGGCTGGACTCCGAGCGCGGAGTAGAAATTCCCCGAGACCATCTCCGCACTCACCGCTTCGGCTCGCCCATCCACGGTCGCATTCATCCGCCAAAAAGGCTTAAAGGCAAACAGGTCGGTCAGAGACCGATTCTGCCTGTGCAACTGCTGATAGATCGGATAAGAAAACGAAGTCGTAACGCTCGCACCTCCGGCATCGGTGGTGAAAAATCCCCAATAGCCTTTCACCACGTCGTCAGATTCGGTGCACCACGCCAGACGCAGTTGCTCCGGGTGCGGAACCGCGAGCCGATCCAGCAGCACATGCTTGACCGTGGTGAAGATCGCCGTGTTCGCGCCGATGCCCAGCGCCAGCGACCCCACCGCAATCGCCGTGAACCCGGGACTCTTCAACAGCATGCGCAGGGCGTAGCGCAGGTCGCCGCGCAGCTCGTCGACGAGCCGCGTCCCCCACGCCTGGCGCGAGTTTTCCCGCACGGCAGCCACGCTGCCCAGCTCGGCCCGCGCTCGCCGCAGCGCTTCCTCGCGCGCGATCCCGCTGCGCATCAGATCCTCGGCGTAGGTCTCGATGTGGAACTCGATCTCCTCGCTCACTTGCTGGTTCAGCGAGTCGGGACGTGACACAGCTTTCCACCACGTGGCCATGCGGGTGCGCAGGCTCATAGCTCCTCCGGCACGGTGCTGAGAATCCCTCCGATCACCTCGGCGAACTGATTCCACTTCTTCTGCTCGGCCTCCAGCCGTCGCCGCCCCGCAGCCGTCAGCCGATAGAAGCGTGCCCGCCGTTTGTTCTCGCTCTGGCCCCATTCGCCCGCGATCCAGCCCTCATGCTCCAGCCGATACAGCGCCGGATACAGCGACCCCTGCTGGATTTCCAGCCGGTTCTGCGAGATTTGCTGAATCCGCAGCAGCACTCCATACCCGTGCAGCGGCCCCAGCGAGACCGCTTTCAGCACCAGCATGTCCAGCGTGCCCTGCAGCAGATCGATGGCTGCTTCTTTCTCCATCGGAGCCTTCTCCTAGTTCGTCTGGGAGAGTAAATGAGACTCTCCCAGACTGTCAAGGAGAGCCCTCGCAGATTCTCCCCCAGCCGCAAAGCAAGTCACAGTCGCCCGAACAAGATCAGGTAACCTTTTCGAACCGCGCCTCGTTTTCCTCTCGGAAAGGGAAGCCATTTCGTCATACTCTGGTAATCAGAGGCATCGACGTTGGCTCTCCGCATTCCCCCTCGGATCAAACGACATTTTGAAGTGACCATTCTCCTGGCCGGAGCGGCGCTTCCGCTCGCCTCGCCGCGCGCCCAAACCACCCCAGCCGCAACTCCGCCGCCCGCCGCCTCCACCGCGACCCACAAAACCGCAATCCACCACCCCACACCGCACCGCGCAACCGCCCATCACCCAACCACGGCAACTACGCACGCGGCCCACACCCGCACCGTCGTCCATCATCGCCGTCACCGGCGCCCGCTCACTGCCCGCGAGCTCGCCCGCAGCCGTCGTTTGCAGCACGCCTTCGTCGCCTCCTCGCAGTTGCGGCCCATGGCCCAGCAACTCGCGCAGACTCCCACTCCCGCCGCTTATGCCGGCGTCTCCAGCTTCGCGCACAGCCATACCGGAGAAGCTGCCGCCGCCGCATACCTCGCGCTCGGCCACGCATACCTCCTTGAACGCAAGTTTCCCGATGCTGTCAGCGCCCTCCGCTCCGCGCATCTCGCCGAGGCCAGCAAGGCGCAGCCCGACGGTGCGCTTGCCGACTACGCCGCCTACCTCACTGCTCAGGCTTTCCTGCAGAGCAATCAACTGCCCTTGGCCGAGACGGTCCTCAACGGCTACGATCAGAAGTATCCCGACAGCATTTTCGTCGCGAGCGCCCCCATCCTCCGCGCCAATCTCATGGTGCAGGAAGGTGATCCGCAGGCGGCTCTGGCCGCGCTCAACCCGCATCGCCAGGACCCGATCGCCGGCAAGCCCGATTTCCAGCTCGCCCTCGCCAAAGCCGAATCCCTGGCAGGCCGCGGCGCCGAAGCCCAGCAGCTCTACGAGCATGTCTACCTCGATTACCCGCTCTCGATCGAAGCAGGCGTTGCGCGCAGCCAGCTCGCCACCAACGGCGTCCTCGCCACGCTGCCCTTTGACCAGCGCCGCCGCCACGCCGACGCTCTCTATGACGCAGGCCACTTTGCCGACGCCGAGGACGAGTACCGCTCCCTCGCCGGCCAGGCCAACGTCGATGCGGCTGCCCGCGAGACCATGCTCGTCGCTGCTGCCGAATGCGACTGGAAGCTCAAACGCCTCTCGCAGACCCAGCTCAACGCCCTGCCCGATACCAGCGACGATGCCGGCGCGCGCCGCATGTATCTCTTCATGGAGCTGGCCCGCGACAAGGGCGACAGCACCACCCAGCAATCCATCGTCGCGCAGATGGAAACGCGCTTCCCCGACAGTCCCTGGCTCGCCGAGGCTCTCTACTCCAGCGGCAACATGTACCTGCTGCTTAAGGACTACCCAAACGCCGTTAAGTACTATGGCGATCTCGCGACGCGTTTCCCGACCAACAAATATGCGCCCAGCGCCCACTGGCGCGCCGGCTGGTTCAACTACCGCCTCGGGCAATACGACGAGGCCGCTCGCCTCTTCGACGAACAGATTCGCGTCTATGCCGGCGGCAAGGAGATTCCTTCGGCGCTCTACTGGCGCGCGCGCATCTACGAAGACCAGGAGCACAAACCCTCAGCCGCGGCCGCATACTACCGCACCATCCCGCGCGTCTTTCCGCACTACTACTACGCCATGCTCGCGCAGTACCGCCTCACGCAACTCGGCGACGTCACGCCGGACTCCATCGCCGACCTTGATGCGCTCAAGCCCGTTCCCATCCCCGAGCTCACTGACGACGTTCCCGAAGACGATCCTCACGTCGTGAAAGCCCGCCTGCTCGCCAACGCCGGCCTCAATGAATACATCGAGCCGGAGATTCACGCCTCCGACGGCAGCGACGAGTGGGGCGCCTTCGCTGAAGCCGAGATTTACGCATCCTACGGCGAATCGTGGCGCGCCATGCGCCTCCTCAAGCGCGCCATTCCGTTCTACACATCCGCGCCCCTCGAAGCCATTCCCGTCGCCTACTGGCGCATCCTCTTTCCCCAGATGTACTGGACCGACATCAAAGCCGACGCCGAGCGCAATGGTCTCGACCCCTACATGGTCGCCTCGCTCATCCGCCAGGAAACGGAATTCAACCCTGTGGCCGTCTCCAACAAAAACGCTTACGGCCTCATGCAACTACTGCCTTCGGTGGGCCGCTCCCTCGCAAAAGAGGAAGGCCTCCGTCATTTTCAGACCAGCGAGCTGCTCGATCCCTCCACGAATATTCGTCTCGGCACCCTCTACCTCAAGCGAACCCTGGACAAGTTCGGCGGCCAGCCCGAGTACGCTTTCGCCGCTTATAACGCCGGTGACGACCGTGTCATCGACTGGCAGAGCATCGGCAACTATCACGGCATCGACGAGTTTGTTGAGTCCATTCCTTTCAGCGAAACCCGCGAATACGTCGAGGCCATCCTGCGCAACGAGCAGATCTACCGCGAGCTCGACAAACTGACCGCGCAGCGCGCTCAGTTCTGATCACTCGCGTGCTATTATCCCTCTTCGTCTGCGAAGCTGCGCCGCCAGCGCTCGCTCGTCGCAGGCCTGCCCAAGGAGCTGTTCACTGATGAATCTCCCGTCCTTCCGCGCATCGCGCAATACAGCGATTACCTGCCTTTTTGCGACGGCTTTTTTCGCCGCTACCGCCGTCCACTCCCAAAGCACCGCCGCGGTTACAAATATTGCCGCTCACGGCATCGCGGTCTCCAATCTCGACCCCTCCGTCAAGCCCGGCGACGATTTCTACCGCTACGCCAACGGTGGATGGATCGCCCGCACGCCGATTCCCGCGGATCGCGCCGGCATCGGCGTCTTCTCCGTCCTCGCCGACCGCAGCAGCAAGAACGTCGCCGCCATCATCGAAGAGGCCGCGAAGTCCAGCGCGCCCGCCGGTTCCAACGCCCGCAAAATCGCCGACCTCTACAACGCTTATATGGACGAGGCCGCGATCGAAGCCCGCGGCATGAAGCCGCTTGAGCCGCATCTCGCCGAAATCTCCGCCATCCACGACCAGCATGGCCTTGCGCTCGCCCTCGGCAAGACCCTGCGCGCCGATGTCGATCTGCTGAACAACGCGGTTTTCTCCACGCCTAATCTCTTCGGCCTCTGGGTCGCTCCCGGCTTCAGCGACTCCGACCACTACATCCCCTACCTGCTGCAGGGCGGGCTCGAGATGCCCAGCCGCGACTACTACCTCAACGACAGCGACCGCATGAGGGACGTGCGCGCGAAGTATGCCGTACACGTTGCCGCCATGATCAGGCTCGCCGGCCTCGACAGCCCCGAGACCCGCGCCGCGCGCGTCATCGCGCTCGAGCACGCCATCGCCGAAACCCATATCAGCCTCGCCGACATTGAAGACATCGCCAAAGCCAACAATCTCTGGCAGCGCAGCGACTTTGCCGCCAAAGCTCCAGGCCTTGACTGGGACGCATACTTCGCAGGCGCGGGCCTGGCCCAGCAGCAGCAGTTCATGGTCTGGACGCCCACCGCCCTCGCAGGCGAATCCGCGCTCGTCGCATCTACCCCCATCGATACCTGGAAAGACTGGCTCGCCTACCACTTGATTGAGAATTACGCGGCCGTTCTGCCTCGCGCCGTTGCCGACGAGCAGTTCTCGTTCGGTGGCAAGGTCCTGTCGGGCGTCCAGCAACAGCGCCCCCGCTGGCAGCTCGGCGTGGGGCTCGTGAATGCGTGCCTCGGCGACGCCGTCGGCCAGATCTACGCGCAAAAATACTTCCCCCCTGAAGCCAAAGCGCAGGCCCAGGCCATGGTCGCCAATCTCATCGCCGCCTACCACAAGCGGCTCGATGCGCTCACCTGGCTCGCTCCGTCGACACGCGCTGAAGCCCAGGCGAAACTGAACACCCTTTACGTCGGCATCGGCTATCCCGAAACCTGGAAGGACTATTCCGCCTACGAAGTTCGACCCGATGACGCCTTCGGCAATTCGTGGCGCGCCTCGCTCTGGTACGACCACATGCAAATCGCCCGCATCGGCAAGCCCGTCGACCGTCATGAGTGGTCCATGACCCCGCAAACTGTCAACGCCGTCAACCTGCCGCTGCAAAACGCCCTCAATTTCCCCGCGGCCATTCTGCAGCCGCCGTTCTTCGATCCCGAGGCCCCGGCCGCCGTCAACTACGGCGCTATCGGCTCCGTCATCGGACACGAGATCAGCCACACCTTCGACGCCGAGGGCAGCGCCTTCGATTCCAAAGGCCGCGTGCGCAACTGGTGGACCCCCGAAGATCACGCGCACTTCGAGCAGCAGGCGGAAAAACTCGAGAAGCAATACGACGCCTACGAGCCTTTCCCCGGCGTTCACGTCAACGGCAAGCAGACTATCGACGAGAACATCGCCGACCTCGGCGGCGTCGCGGCCGCTTACGACGGCTACCGCGCCTCGCTGCACGGAGCCGAAGCGCCGCTGCAGGATGCGTTCACCGGCGACCAGCAGTTTTTCATCGCCTACGGCCAGAACTGGGGCTCACAATCCCGCGAGGCCGCTCTGCGCCGCCAGGTCCTCACCGACGGGCACTCGCCCGCACAGTTTCGCGCCGATACCGTCCGCAACTCCGATGCCTGGTATAAGGCCTTCGACGTCAAACCCGGCGAAACCCTCTACCTCGCGCCCGACGATCGCATCCACATCTGGTAAAGCTGGCTCCAGCCACCGAAGGAGCAGTAACCCGTCCGAAAAAAAACACGCCGCCGCGCCGGCGATGGCCCGCATTCGCTATTCCGATATATCGTAGTGCTCATGAAATTTTCATCGCTCGCCAGCGCCCCCAAACGCCTCGCCCTCACCTTCGCCGTTTTGTCCTTCGCCGCGCTGCCTTGTCTCCCCGTCGCCGCGCAGTCTGACGAAGATGGCCCCCGGCCTCCCACACCCACTGCGCCGCAGGCGGCCAAGCCGCCCGCACCCGACAAGACCGCGGAAGCTCATCCGCTCCCGCCGCTGCCTCCTGACGCGCACGTCGAGCAGAGCATCACCCTCGACGGCAAGAAGCTAACCTACACGGTCACCGTTGGCACCCTCTTCGTGCGCGACGCCGATGGCAAGGCTGCCGGCCAGTTGGTCTACACCGCCTACACCGTCGACGGCCCCAATCGCCCCGTCACCTTCGCCCTCAATGGCGGACCCGGCGCGGCTTCGGTCTATCTCAACTTCGGCGCCATCGGCCCCAAGCACCTCAACGCCGGGAACGAAGGCGACAGCCCCTCCGATCCTCCCACGCTCACCGACAATCCCGGCACCTGGCTCGACTTCACCGACCTCGTCTTCCTCGATCCCATCGGCACCGGCTTCAGCCGCTCCCTCGTCGACGCGGACCAGACCCGCAAGCTTTTCTGGACAACCGAGCCCGACATCGAGTACCTCTCGCGCTGCATCTACGACTGGCTGGTCAAGAACGATCGCCTCGGATCCCGGAAGTATCTCGTCGGCGAAAGCTACGGCGGATTCCGCGGTCCGCGCATCACCTACTTCCTGCAGTCGCAGCTCGGCGTCGCCATGAACGGGGTCGTCCTCGTCTCTCCGTATCTCAATCCCACCCTCGAGCAGAATGGCGACCTCTCGCCTCTGCCCTGGCTGGTCACGCTGCCGTCCATCACCGCCGCGCATCTCGAGCGCGAGCACCAGCTCACGCCCGAGGCGATGAAGCCGGTCATCGACTACACGCTCGGTGAATACGCCACCACGTTGATCAAAGGACCCTCCGATCCGGCCGCCACCGACGCCATGATCAAAAAGGTCACCGAGATGACTGGCCTCGATCCCACTTTTGTGAAGGAATCCGGCGGCCGTCTCGAAACCGGCGCGTATCTCCGCGAAGTTCATCGCGAAGAGGGCAAGCTCGGCTCCGTCTACGACTCCAACGTGACCATGTTCGATCCGTTCCCCTACGCCCCAGAGCAACGCGCTAACGATCCGCTTCTGGCCACGCTCATCGCGCCCACCACTACCGCCATGGTCGACTTCGACACCCGCGTTGTGGGCTGGAAAGTCGAAGCCCGCTACAACGCGCTCTCCTATGAAGTTGGCTCGCACTGGAGCCGCGACCAGGATATGCGCACCGGCTCAGCGGCCCAGCTCCGCGAATCCGTCGCCGCCGATCCCAAACTCCACGTCATGATCGTCCACGGATGGAACGACCTCTCCTGCCCCTTCATGGGCTCCATCCTCACCGTTAACCAGATGCCCCTCATGGGCGATCCAACCCGCGTCTCCGTTCACGAATTTCCCGGCGGCCACATGTTCTACACCCGCGAAGCCAGCCGCGTCGCATTACGCAAAGACGTGATGGAGATGTTCAGCCAGCACTAGAGTGGGAAGCGAATTGAGTGCCCATCCTTTCTTGTCGTGCTGTTCGACAAGGAAGGGTGGGCGGGATCTAGACTGGCCTACGCCTCGGCTTCTTCTCGCAGCGCATCGGGAGCATGCGCGATCCGCAACAGCTTCCCGTGATCCAGCCAGTTCAGCGAGCAGCGTTCGCAGTCCGACAGAATCACGTTGCCGGGCCCCGCGTAGAAATGCGTATCCATCGCCTGATGGCAGTGCGGACAGTTCAGTCTCCGCTGCAGCTCGCTCCGATCCGGCGCTTTCGGCGCAATGCCACCCTCTTGCCCGTTCCGCAATTCCTGCACCAGAGCCGCAAACACTTCCATCCCGATCAGCATTCCGCGGCAGCGCGTGCAGTAGAGTATCCGAACGCCGGAGAACGATGCATCGACCAGCCCGATCGCGCACTTCGGACACATCTCGTCCGTGGGCGCCCCGAGCACGCGCACCCCGTCGTCCGTCTTCTCCGGAAAGACGATGCTCCCGCAGTAATCGCAGGTCAGGCTCTCTGCATCGGA
>JBEKIN010000089.1:0-14048 GCA_050011735.1 Acidobacteriaceae bacterium
GAACGACTTCGTGCTGTCCCAGGGCGGTCGCAAGGTCGAGCTCTTCAACAGCGACATTCACGACTGGCGCATCACCTTCGCCGACACCGGCATCAACTCCAACATCGGCCAGCGGCTGAAAGCGGTCGAGCGCTACCTCGATGGCGAGGAGGAATTCCTGGCCAACTACAGCGACGGTCTCACCGATCTGCCGCTTCCCCAGCAGCTCGATCATTTTCACCGCAACAAGAAGATCGCGAGCTTCCTGTGCGTCCTGCCCAACCTCAGTTATCACGTCGTCTCGACTGAGCCGGGCAGCAGCCTGGTGACCGGTGTCCACGCCATCACCAATGGTTCGGTGCGCATCAACGGCGGCTACTTCGCCTTCAAAAAAGAAATCTTCGACTACATTGAAGAGGGCGAAGAGCTCGTCATCGAGCCATTCCAACGGCTCATCGATGAGAAGCAGCTCCTCGGCTACACCTACGATGGCTTCTGGGCCGGCATGGATACCTTCAAGGACCGCCAGTCGCTGGAAAGCCTGTGGGGCAGCGGATCCGCTCCTTGGCATGTGTGGAGAGGCGACAATGGATCGGATGACCCCAGGCCGTCCGCTCCGGTGCCGGTGGCGGAATTTCTTGACCGGCGCAGTGCCGTAGGCAACGGAATCACCGGGTCGCGCAAGGCCGCACGCAACTGATCGAACCCAGACCTGACAAATTTCCCCGACCACAAAAAAACACATCATCGGCGACTCCGCCGAATGACTGGAGAGATCCAATGAGTGCTGTCGATACTGCTTTGCAGAGGCTGGAAGCTGCCGGTAACCCGATTCGCGTCGGCATGGTGGGCGCCGGAGCCACGGGCCGAGCCATCGCCCTACAGCTGGGAACGCCGGTTCCGGGCATGCGGCTGGTGGCGATTGCCAACCGCACAGCGGAACACGCGGAGCGCGCCTTCCGTGAGGCTGGTTTCCCCAACTGCGCCCTCGTCCATTCGGCGCATGAAGCCGAAGAGCAGATCGCCCGTGGCGTGCCTGTTTTCACCACCGACCCTTCCGTCCTGACCGCTTGCGGCGCCATCGACGTCCTCCTCGAAGTCACGGGGACCGTCGAAGCCGCCGCCGGAGTCGTGCTCGACGCATTCAAACACGGCAAGCACGTAGTGCTCGTGAATGCCGAGCTGGATTCGCTGGTCGGTCCCATCCTCAAGGTCAAAGCCGATGAAGCGGGCGTCGTGCTCACGCACACCGATGGCGATGAGCCCGGTGTTGCCATGACCCTGCTGCGCTACCTGCGCACCCTCGGGCTGAAAATCGTCGCCGCCGGCAACATCAAGGGCATGGTCGACTACTATCGCAACCCGGAGACCCAGCGCGCGTTTGCTGAGAAGAATGATCAGGACGTCCGCAAGGTCACTTCCTTTGCCGACTCCACCAAGCTCTCGATGGAAGCCACCGTCCTCGCCAACGCCACCGGTTTCAAGGTCGGACGCCGCGGCATGTTTGGTCCGCCGTGCAATTACGTTCGGGAAGTCGCGAATCTCCTGCCCGCGAAGGAAATGCTCGAGACTGGCCTCGTCGACTTCGCTCTCGGCGCGGCTCCGCATACCGGCGCTTTCGTGATCATCCACGAAACCTCGGCCCTCAAGAAGGCCCAGCTCGCGTACTACAAGCTCGGCGACGGACCCTTCTACGTCTTCTACACGCCGTTCCATCTGCCGCACCTGCAGATCGCATCCACCATCGGCCGCGCGGTCGTCAATCGCGATGCCACCGTCACGCCCCTCGGCGGACCCGTCTGCGAAGTCGTCAGCGTCGCGAAGCGCGACCTGAAAGCGGGCGAGCGTCTCGATGGCATCGGTGGCTTCTGTACCTACGGCCTCATCGACAACGCCGAGTCGGCGCGCGGCGTGAAGGCGCTGCCCATCGGCCTCTCCGAAGGATGCGTGCTGAAACGCAACCTACCGAAAGACGCCGTCATCAGCTTCGACGACGTCGATGCCGTTCCGCAGGGCATCGCCGGAACCCTTTGGCACGAGCAGAACGCTCGCTGGCCGCTGGCGAAGAAGGTTCCCGGGGAGTCCGCGCTGCCGTCTGAAATTGTCGCGGGAGTTCGATGAACGTCAATCGCTCCTTCTGGCAGGGCCGGCGCGTTTTTCTCACCGGGCACACGGGCTTTAAGGGAAGCTGGCTGTCGCTCTGGCTGAATTCGCTCGGAGCCGACGTCACCGGTTACGCGCTCGATCCGCCCACCCAGCCGAGTCTCTTCGAGCAGGCGCGCGTGGACGGCAAGCTGCGCTCGCTTCGCGGAGACATTCGCAACTTCGCGCAACTCAAGAGCGCCATGGCCGAGTGCCGCCCCGAGGTCCTTCTCCATCTCGCGGCACAGTCGGTTGTGAAGACCGGCTACGAAGACCCCATCGGCAACTACGCTTCGAACGTCATGGGAACAGTGCACGTGCTCGAAGCGGTTCGCCAGCTGAAGCTGCGCTGCGCCTTCGTCAACGTCACCAGCGACAAGTGCTACGACAACCGCGAATGGATCTGGGGCTATCGCGAAGATGAGCCGATGGGCGGCCACGATCCCTACTCCAACTCCAAGGGCTGCGCCGAACTCGTCACCAGCGCTTATCGCGATTCCTTCTTTCCACCGGACACCATCGCCGATCACGGCGTCGCACTCGGCAGCGCCCGCGCCGGCAACGCCATCGGCGGTGGCGACTGGACCAGCCATCAGCTCATCCCCGATCTGATGCGCGCCTTTCTCGAGGGCCAGCCCTGTCTCATTCGCAATCCATCCGCGTATCGGCCATGGCAGTTCGTTCTCGAACCCCTGCGCGGATACCTGATGCTCGCCGAGCGTCTCGCCGAAGATGGACCGCGCTTCGCATCGGGATGGAACTTCGGTCCGGTCGACTCCGATGTCCAGCCAGTTTCGTGGATTTCCGACGAGCTCGTCCGCCTGTGGGGTCCCGGCGCCGCATGGGCTCTCGACTCCGGAGCTCATCCGCACGAAGCCCACGCCCTCAAACTCGACGCCTCGAAAGCCGCCGCCGGCCTGCATTGGCGGCCGGTGCTCTCACTCAAGCAAGCGCTCGCCTGGATCGCCGATTGGTACAAAGGCTTTAAGGCAGGCGCCGATCTGCAGCAGCTCACCCTCAGGCAGATCGAGCAGTATGAGGCCCTGGCCCGCGACGCCGGCTGACCCGGCATACCCCAAAAGTGTCGGCCACGAGTGTTACTGAGGAAAGCCCCCCTCTCCCCAACTGAGGGATACCGAACAACACACCACCCCGGAGAGAATTTTCGTAATGTCTACGCCCAACATCGTTGTCCTCGGAAGCGGTATGGCCGGCTTTG
Organism: Acidobacteriaceae bacterium; assembly: GCA_050011735.1. GTDB lineage: Bacteria > Acidobacteriota > Terriglobia > Terriglobales > Acidobacteriaceae > Palsa-343. Next base: position 3,341 of record JBEKIN010000089.1, read on the forward strand.
GAGCCGCCCACCGGCTGCATCAGGAGGGTGTCGCGCCCGTCATGTACGACAAGAACGCGTACTACGGCGGCCACACCATGTCGTTTCGCTACGAGAGCGGCTTCCTCTTTGACGTCGGACCGCATATCTCCTTTACCAAAGACACCCGCATCCAGGAGCTCTTCGCCGAAAGCGTCGGTGGGCGCTACGAGACGATTCCCATTTCGCTGAATAACTACTGGGAAGGCTACTGGCCTCCGCATCCCGTCCAGCTCCACATGCACGGATTGCCGGAAGAGACCATCATCAAGGTCATCACCGATTTTCTCGAAGAGCGTAACGCACCCGAGCGGCCGATCAAAAATTATGCCGACTGGCTCTATGCCAGCTTCGGCAAGACCTTCGCCGAGTCGTTCCCCATGCGCTACACGCGCAAGTACCACACCACCGAAGCCGAGAACATGAGCACCGACTGGCTGGGCCCACGCATCTACCGCGCCAGTCTCGAAGAAATGCTGCGCGGCGCGCTCTCTGCCTCGGCGCCCCAGGTGCACTACATCACCCATTTCCGCTATCCAAGCGAAGGCGGATTCCGCCTCTATCTCAACAAGTTTGTTCCCATGGGGAATCTCAAGCTCAACCACGAGCTGGTTTCCGTCGATCCGCGTGCGCGCGAGCTCCGCTTCTCCAACGGCCTCGTCACCAACTACGATTCACTGGTCTCCTCGGTGCCACTGCCCGATCTGATTCGCATGATCAAAAGCGCCCCCCAGGATGTGGTCGACGCAGCGGGCCGCCTCACCTGCTCCACCTGCATTCTGGTCAACATCGGCCTCAATCGCGACGACATTTCCAATGCGCACATGACGTATTTCTACGACCCGGACATTTGCTTCAGCCGCCTCGGCTTCCCGTACATGCTCTCGGCGAAGAATGCGCCTCCGGGAACCGGCAATATTCAGGCAGAGGTCTATTTCTCGGAGAAGTACAAACCCTTCCGCGGCAACGCCGACGACTGGATCGAACCGGTCATTCGCGACCTGCGCAAGGTCGGCATCGTTCGCGACGACGACAAGATCCTCGACAAGAAGGCGATGCTGCTCAAGTACGCCAACATCATCTTCGATCTCGAGCGCGCCGAATCACTCAAAACCGTTCACGCCTACCTCGACGACATCGGCATCGCCTATTGCGGGCGCTATGGTGACTGGGGCTATATGTGGACCGACGAAAGCTTCATCAGCGGCGAAAAAGCCGCCGAACGAGCTCTCTCCGCCGTCGTCTCGTCGACCTGAATCGTCGCTGTCGCCGCCTTCCCTTGTCGTACTTTGAAAGACCCATCCCTATGATCAAACTGAACCTCGATGTGAAGAAAGGCGGGGCCATCAAGGTCCTGTGCCTGGGTTCGCATTCCGACGATATTGAGATCGGATGTGGCGGCACCATCCTTCGCCTCGTCGATCAGTATCCCGACTGTTCCTTTCACTGGGTCGTCTTCAACGCCATGGGCGTCCGCAAGGCGGAGGCGCAGAAAGCAGCGGAACTGTTTGCGGGCTCCGGCCGCATCGACCGCTTGATGCTCAAAGAATTTCCCGATGGTTTTATGCCCTTCGTCGGCTCCGAAGTGAAGGCGACCTTCGAGGAACTGAAACAGAAGGTCGATCCCGATCTCATCTTCACCCATCAGCGCCACGACGCGCACCAGGACCACCGTCTCCTCTCGGAGCTGACCTGGAACACATTCCGCAATCACTTCATCCTGGAGTACGAAATTCCCAAATACGACGGCGATATGGGGCGGCCCTCCGTCTTCGTTCCGCTTACCAAGGAGATGTGCCAGACCAAGGTCCGTCACCTCATGGACGGCTTCGCCTCGCAGCGTAGCCGGAGCTGGTTCCAGGAGTCCACCTTTCACTCGCTGATGCGGCTGCGCGGCATGGAATGCAATGCGCCCAGCGGCTACGCCGAGGCGTTCTATTGCCGCAAGCTGGTGCTCTGACGTGACCTGCAGGTATTGTCAGGGAAGGGAGGCGACCATCCGCCCGAGCTGTGTGGGGAGAAGATGAAAGATCTGAAGCAACGAACGATGCGTGGCGGCCTGGCCAAGATCGTTTCGCAGATTACGACCCTTCTGCTGCGAACGGGCACCCTGATGATCATGGCCCGTCTCCTGCTCCCCAAAGATTTTGGTCTCGTGGGCATGGTCACCGCCGTTATCGGCGTCTTCAGCGTCTTTCGCGATTTCGGCCTCTCCGCCGCCGCCGTGCAGCGCCAGTCCATAACCACCGAACAGTCCTCCACGCTGTTCTGGATCAATCTGGTGGTCGGCTTAGTTCTGGGCGTTGTCGCCGTTGCCCTCGGCCCCTTCGTCGCCGCGTTCTACCATGAACCGCGTCTCGTCGGTGTCACCGCCGTTCTCGCCACAGCCTTCGTCTTCAATGCGGCCGGAGTGCAGCACAGCGCTCTGCTCGAGCGCCAGATGCGCTTCGTCATGCTGTCGATGATCGACATCGTGTCGCTGGCGGTCAGCACCTCCATCGGCATCACCATGGCGCTGCGTGGCTTCGCCTACTGGTCGCTCGTCGCCACCTCCACCGTCACGCCCTTGGTCTACACCATCGGCGTCTGGCTGGCCTCGCGGTGGGTGCCGGGGAAACCGCGCAAGCACACTGAGATTTTCCACATGATGCGCTTTGGCGGCACGCTCACGCTGAATGGCCTCATCATGTACTTCGCCATGAACCTGGACAAGGTTCTGCTGGGGCGCTTCTGGGGCGTCGACGCCCTCGGCATTTACGGCCGCGCCTATCAGCTGGTCAATATCCCGACCGACAATCTGAACTCAGCCGCCGGCGGCGTGGTTTTTGCCGCGTTGTCGCGCCTTCAGGACCAGCCGGCTCGCCTGAGAAGCTTCTTCCTTAAGGGTTATTCGCTGGTCCTGTCGCTCACCGTGCCCATTACCCTGATGTGCGGCCTTTTTGGTGACGACATCATTCACGTTTTCCTCGGGCCCAAATGGAACTCCGCCGTCCCGATTTTCCGCATTCTCGCACCCACCACTCTCGGCTTTGCGATTCTCGCGCCTCTGGGATGGCTGCTCTCTTCGTGCGGGCTGGTCGGGCGAGGCCTGCGGATGGCGTTTGTAATGGCGCCGTTGCTCGTCGGTGGCTACGCCATCGGCTTGCCCTGGGGACCGAAAGGCGTTGCCGTAGCGTACTCAACCGTCATGATGCTGACAGTCATTCCCCTCATCGCCTGGGCCCGCAGCGGAACGCCGGTCCTGCTTCGTGACCTTCTGCTGTCAATCGGCCGGCCCATGCTGGCGGGCGTCGTCGCTGCGGCGGTCGCCTTTGCGCCGCGCTTTTTCTGGGGCCACCTGCTGTCGCCGTTGCCTCGCCTCGCTCTGTGTGTTGTCATTCTCTCCGCAATCTACCTCTGGATTCTCCTCTATGTCCTCCGGCAGAAGCAGCTCTATGTTGAGATCCTGCGCGGCTTCCTGAAACCGCCCTCCGCCGACGAAGCCGTTGTGGTTTCCGCCTGAGGAACCTGACTCTTCATGACGAAATCGTGTCATTGGCCCCAACCCAAACGCCGCTCACAATGGTGAGCAGCACTCACGCTGTCCTGATTTTTGGTATCCATAATGAGAGCAACGATGACCGTGACTTCTTTAGACAAAACCGCTGAACTGCTGCAGAAAATCGAATCCCGCCAGGCCCGCATCGGCATTGTCGGTATGGGCTACGTTGGCCTGCCGCTGGCTTTGCTGTTCAGCGATGCACGCTTTCGCGTGACCGGATTCGACATCGATTCCCGTAAAGTCGACACCCTTAACCGGGGCGGTTCCTACATCGTCCGCATTCCCGGCACCGAGATTCAGCTGGCCCGCGAAAGCGGCTTCACCGCTACCGCTGACTATGCGCAGATCGCCGCGATGGACGTCATCATCATCTGCGTGCCGACTCCGCTGAACGAGTACCACGAGCCGGACCTGAGCTACGTCACCGGAACCGTCAGCAGCATTGCCCCGCATGTTCACGACGGGCAGCTGATCATCCTCGAGAGCACCACCTATCCCGGAACCACTGAGGAAGTCGTGGTCCCGCTGCTCGAGAAGGGAAATCCCGCTGGCCTGCGCATCGCGCGCGATGCCTCCAGCCCCGGCTTCTATGTCGCGTTTTCTCCCGAGCGGGAAGATCCGGGCAACGACACCGTCGCCCGTCGCGATATCCCCAAGGTGGTTGGTGGCTGCGGACCCGCCGCTCGTGATCTGGCCTCCGCTGTCTACAAAACCATCTTCAACCGCACTGTGCCAGTCTCGTCACCCGCCACCGCGGAGATGACCAAGCTGCTCGAAAACATCTACCGCTGCGTGAACATCGCACTCGTCAATGAGCTGAAGCAGCTCTGCATGCGCATGGACATCGATCTCTTCGAGGTGATCGACGCGGCCAAAACCAAACCCTTCGGATTCCAGGCGTTTTATCCTGGCCCCGGCCTCGGTGGTCACTGCATTCCCATCGACCCGTTCTACCTGTCGTGGAAAGCGAAGGAATTCGACTTCAACACCCGCTTCATCGAGCTGGCCGGGCAGATCAATATCGGCATGCCTTACTTCGTGGTCGAGAACATCATCGAAGCCATGAGCCAGCAGGGCAAAGCGCTGCGCGGCTCCCGCATCCTGATCCTGGGGCTTGCCTATAAGCGCGACATCGACGACCTTCGCGAGTCGCCCTCGCTCACCATCATCGAGCTCCTGCAAAAGCGCGGCGCTCACGTCGAATACAACGACCCCTTCTTCCCCACCGTCGGTCACGGCCGCAAATACGCGCTCAACATGACCAGCACTCCGCTGGAGAAGATCCCGGAATTCGACTGCGTCGTCATCGTTACCGATCACTCGCAGTACGACTTCCCCGCCATCGTTGCGAAGGCCAGGCTGGTTGTCGACACACGCAACGCGACCCGGAATATTGATGCCCCCAACATCGTAAAGTGCTGACCCGGCATTCCCGCAACCCTTCGCTACCTCATCGCCAGCACAAAAGAGAAGGCCCGCCAAACGGCGGGCCTTTGTTTTGCCTTGAGGCACTTCATTCGTTACGGAATCGTCGCGGCGTATACGTTCGACGGCGCGCTTTCCACTCCCGACGCATCCACGCTCGTGACTTCATAGTTGTAATTGCTGCCGCTCGCCACTGTGGTGTCGGTGAACGTTGTTGGCGTATTGACCGACGTATTCACCAGTTCATACGATCCGCTGCCCGTCGATCGATAGATGTTGTATCCCACTGCCGGGTCGGTCGTTTCCGTCGGTGCGTCCCAGGTCAGCTGGACCTCATAGGAGGCCGACGAGACACCCGTCCCGCTCAGCGCGATCGTTGCCGTTGCTCCGCTGGTTGCATTGCTGGTGATCGTCACCAGCCCCGTGGCCGCCCCGGCGGTCGTTGGATCGAACACCAGATCCAGCGTTTCCGTCTGGCCCGGACTCAGCGTCACCGGGGCCGTAACCCCGGACATCGTGAAGCCCGTTCCCGTCAGTGCTGCCGCGCTGATGGTGACCGCCGCGGTTCCCGACGAAGTCAGAAGCACGGTTTGCGTGGTGGGTGTGTTCAGGTTGACGTTGCCGAACGCGACGCTCGTCGATCCAAGCGTCAGTCCAATTGACCCTCCGGTTAGCTGCAGGACGGCAGTTTTCGCCACGCCGCTCGCAGTTGCTGTCAGCGTTGCCGTTTGCGTTGAAGTGACCGCGGCAATCGTTGCCGTAAAGGGAGCGGTTGTAGCACCCGCCGCCACCGTCACCGACGCCGGCACCGTGACCGCTGTATTGTTGCTGGCCAGTGTGACTACCAGTCCGCCGGTCGGTGCCGCGGCACTCAGCGTCACCGTGCAGGCATCCGTGCCCGCCGCCGAGAACGACATCGTCGTGCAGGTCAGCGAGCTCAGCGCGCCTGCCGTCGTGTCGCCCGTCCCGCTCAGGCTGATCGTTGCCGTCGGATTCGTGGTGGCGTTGCTGGTGATCAGGATCGTTCCCGTCTCCGCTCCTGCCGCGGTCGGATCGAACGTCACCTGCATCGTCGCGCTTTGTCCCGGATTCAGCGTCACCGGGATCGCCGCCCCGCCCAAAGTGAAGCCGGTTCCCGTCAGCGTTGCCGAGTTAATCGTCAGCGGAGCCGTGCCGGATGACGTCACCGTCACCGACTGGCTCGTGGACGTGTTGATGGTTACATCTCCGAAGGAAAGGCTGTTGGTGCTCAGGCTCATCCCTGCCGTCTGTGCGTCCAGCTGCAGCGTATAGATCTTCGAAACCCCGCTGGCCGTCGCCGTGAGTGCGGCGGACTGCGTCGAAGTGACCGCTGCCACCGTGGCTGTGAATCCTGCGCTCGTAGCCCCGGCTGCCACCGTTACGGAAGCGGGCACCGTCACCGACGAATTGTTGCTGCTCAGCGTGATCGTCAGCCCGCCCGTTGGTGCGGCCGAACTCAGTGACACAGTGCACGAATCGCTGGCCGCGCCGCTGATCGTCCCATTCGCGCAGGAGAGCCCGCTAAGCGTGCCTCCCGCCGACTGTCCCGTCCCACTCAGGGCGACCACCACGGTTCCGTTTGTTGCCGAGTTGCTTGTGATCGTGATGGTACCCGTCTGCGCTCCCACTGTGGCCGGATCAAAACTCACCTGCAGCGTCGCCGACTGTCCCGGATTCAGCGTTGCCGGGAACGTCGCCCCCGACATCGAGAAGTCGGTTCCCGTCAGCGTGGCCGAGTTAACGGTCAGCGGAGCGGTTCCGGTCGATGTCAGCGTGATTGTCTCGGTCGTGGATTTGTTGACGGTCACATCTCCGAAATTGAGGCTGTTCGTACTCACGCTCAGCCCTGGAGCCTGTGCCACCAGCTGCAGTGCGTAAATCTTCGAAAGGCCGCCTGCCGTTGCGGTCACGTTGGCCGTCTCAGTCGACGTCACCGCCGTGGCTGTGGCCGTAAAGAACGCACCCATCGCGCCTGCCGGCACGGTGACTGTGGCTGGCACCGTCAGGGCGGTATTGTTGCTCGACAGATTCACCGTCAGTCCGCCTGCCGGTGCCGCCGCAGTCAGGTTCACGGTGCACGCGTCACTGCCCGCGCCCGTGATCGTCCCGCTTTGGCAGAAGAGCGTACTCAGTGTCCCCGCCACCGCATCGCCCGTTCCGCTCAGGCTCACCAGCGTCGTGCCGTTGGTCGGAGCATTCGTCACAACGGTCAGCGTTCCGGTTGCCGCGCCCGCGGTGGCCGGATCGAATTTCACCTCCACCGTCACTGCGTTTCCGGGGTTCAGCGTCACCGGGAAGCTCTGTCCCGCTATCGCGAATCCTGCTCCGGCCACCGTCGCCGAATTGATGGTCAAAGCGGCTGTTCCCGACGACAGCAGCGTCACGAACTGGGGTGTCGCCTGCGTGTTGACGGTGACATCGCCGAAGGACAGGCTGCTGGCGCTCACGCTCAGAGCCGCCGTCCCGCTGCTGGCCGTCGGCGGGCTCAGTTGCAGAGCAAACGTCGCGGAGCTGGTTCCTACGCTGGCCGTAATGGTCGCCGTCTGTGTTGCGCTCACCGTGGCAGCGATCGCGGTAAACGTTGCGCTGCTCCGGTTAGCCCCAATCAGCACCGACGAGGGCACCGTGAGGGCGGAGTCGCTGCTCGCCAGGCTCACCGTGTCGCCACCGCTGTCGGCCGGCGCGCTGAGCGTCACCGTGCAGCTGTCCGTCCCCGCGCCCGTGATCGTTGCACTCGTGCACGACACTGCGCTCACCGTGGCCGCCGACGTCGCCACCGTGCTGGCGTCCGTATATGTGTAGTCCGTGGACTGCCAGTTCCCCGAGATCTCCGAGAGCAGCCGCACATACAGCGTCGCTCCGCTCGTCGGCAGTCCGGTCGCCGTCGCCGAAACCGTGTTCCCCGTCGCCGCGCCCTCCGTAAGGACACCCAGGTTCTGCGATCCCGCGCCCGTCGATCCCAGCCACAGCTGGTATTCCGCCACGCCGCTTCCCGCTGACCATGTAAACGTCTCCGAGGAGCCCGGCAACACGCTTCCCGGCGCCGGGCTGATCATCGCCCCCGGCGCACTCGCCACCGCGTCCGCCATGCCCGTGCCGCTCAGGCTCACAACTGGGTTGCCCGAGGTCGAGTTGCTGATCAGCGTCAGGCTCCCCGTCGCCGCCCCCACCGACGTTGGTGTGAACTGCAAACTCACCGCGTACGTGCCACCGGAGGCGATCGTGACCGGCATGCTGCTCTGCCCCATCACGGAAAAAGGCCCGGTCACGCTCACCTGGGAAATCTGCACTGCTGCCGTGCTCTCGTTCTTGACCGAAACCGACGCGCCGGCTGTCTGCCCTAACTGAACACTTCCAAAGGAAAGTGAATTCGCGGAAGCTACCAAACTACCGCTCGCCGCGTTCGCCATGATGCTTCCGCATCCCGACAGCATGAGGGAAACGCAGCACACCGCCAATGCCAGCGCGCCCGCGCACCATATTTCTCTCCGCAGTCGGCGGCTCGATTTGCGCTGAATGGCCTGGTTGCCGGAGGACGCGTGGACGACGCCGCGGGCAGACCCCGCGGGGGCTACGAACAATATCGAGTGCATCTACCTCACCTCTTGCAAAACAAAAAGCGTTCAGCTTCTTCGGACCACAATCCAGCCTGAGGCGCCGTAAAATCGGTGCTCCTCAGTAGCCGGATCGGGCCCACTTTCGAGTTGGTCCCTGCGTTCTGGTGCCGGTTCGAAGGACAAACTTAGCGGATAGTGTCTGCTTCATTGAAGGCACGTCAGTCACCAAGTTTTTCAACACTCGGTTACTTTAGAGTTTTCCACAGAAAATCGCGCATTTTAGAAGGGTTCTGTTGCTCTTCAGCCCTTCCTCCCGTCGATGCAGGAGCCATTGCCTGTGTAGGAACTGCGTTGAAAGTAGACAAATCTTACCAGCATAGGTAATCTTGATGTGTATTACTTTGGTACCTTTTGCACTGCTTTTGTAGCGCAAAGGTCACTGCCCCATGAATGCGCCCAGGAAACGGGGCACCACCCATCGGCCAACTTCCGAAGCGCGCGACCGCGCCGCGCCCCTCTTCGATCTGATTTCAGTTTTTTCGTTCCCCGATTAACCAAAGTTCACCGACACTGATGCACTTTCTCCACTGAGAAGCGCGCCCCTGCATCCGGTTTCATCGGAAATCATTGCTGCAACGCCTGCAACCTGACTGCCAAAGCCTTCCTCAACCTGTCCCTTTTTCCTCAGCCCAATCCCACGAAAGAGTACCCCAAAGAGTCATTGACCATGGTTCCTTTCGACGCTAACTTGAACTGCACGATTCAAGACTTGGCTCCCTCGTGGTGTGTTTGCAAGCGAACGTTGCTGTCTGCCCGCCTGACTCACCCCCGGGAAATCTGATTTGCTTTTAGTTGTCTCTTTGGTGCCGGACAGGTTGACGCTCGGTTTGATTACCTGTCCTGACGATTTCTAATCCTGACCTGCATCGCTGTACTGCGCCATGTGAGACCTGTGTGTCTCCTCGCAGATAAACGAGTTTCGATTTTTTGAGAGGTTAGTGTATGTCGCCAGTGGTTGCTTTCCGTCGTCTGACGCCTGCCCGCGTCCTGTCCTTCCTTCTCGCCAATCTCGTGTGGCTCGCACCTCTCTTCCTCGCGCCCGCAACCAACGCCTCCGCGGCGACCGACACTTTTACCGTTAGTGTGACGACCGACCCTGGCACCGGCACCGCGGCCAATTGCCCGGCGAACAATCCAGGTGGCAGCGGGAGCTGCTCCCTGCGTGACGCGATCGCCGCGGTCAATGCCGACACCGCGAACTCAGCCATCGTTGATATGACGAACGTGGCTGGGACCATCACCCTCGGCAGCGCGTTCCCCATCATTTACGGGACAACCACGACGAACTCCGTCACCTTTAGCGGTCCGGGCGCGGGCGCGCTCACCGTCGACGGTGCGAAAGCCTACCAGGTTTTCTTGATTGAAAACGGATCCGCTACCTTCCAGAATTTCACCGTCGCCGACGGCTTCGTCAATGCGACCGGCGGTTGCACCTGCGACCCCGGCTATGGCGCCGGCATTTACGCTTACACGAATGTCGCGCTGACCCTGACCAACATGGTCATTACCGGTAACTCTGCGGCGAACGGCGCCGGCGGAGTCCTCGCGGCCGGCGCGCTCACCGTAACCGGCACTACCTTCTCCAATAACTCCGCCCCCGCTTCCGGCGGCGGTCTCGCGGGCGCCCTCTACGCCATCGGCTCACCTGCCACGATCTACCAGAGTACCTTCTCGGGCAACTCCGCCTGGATAGGCAGCGCGATTTACACCTACACGCCCGTGACGCTGACCATCAGCGACAGCACATTTACCAACAATCAAACTGGAACCGACGGCGCCAGTGCCGGCAGCGGCGGCATCTTCAACGACAACGGCAGCACCCTGACCATTCACGACAGCACCTTCTGGAACAACACTGCCGCTGCCGGCGAGGGCGGCGCTCTCAACAATGCCGGTACCATGACCGTCACCGACAGCATCGTGGGCTCTCCGGGTGATTCGGGGAACACCGAGGAGTGCTACAGCGCCGGCTCAGCGAACGGGGCCGGGTGCCCTTCCAACGGCGATGCCAACGGCAACATCACAGCGCCGGCCACATTCAACCTCGCGCCGCTCGGCTTCTACGGCGGGGCCAATGAGACCCTGC
>JBEKIN010000090.1:0-13836 GCA_050011735.1 Acidobacteriaceae bacterium
TTCATGGCCCAGGGCACCATGGCCGGTTACGGCGTCAGCTCGGAGAAAATGACAAGCACACGACCGACTTGGGCTGAGATTTCACGCAGCAGACTCGTTCACAATCATGAGGTCCTGCGCCGCCTTGCCGGACCCGAAACGGAACTGCTGGCTGTGGTGAAGGCGAACGCCTACGGACACGGGCTGGCAGAGTGCGCGCGTGTGCTGGAGACGAGCGGGGCGCGGTGGTTCGGCGTCACTTCAGTGGAAGAGGGCGTTGTGTTGCGGCGCGCCTGCCCTGAGGCGCGCATCCTGATCATGTCAGGGATTTGGGCGGGCGAGGCAGAAACCGCGATCGAGCAGAATCTGACGGCGGTGGTGTGGGAACCGCAACATCTGGACTGGCTGGAAGAGGCCGCGAGGCGATGCGGTTTGGGCGCAGGGGCGGTTCCGGTGCATTTGGAGATCGACACGGGGATGTCGCGACAGGGCGCTGCGCGCCGCGAGCTGACAGCCCTTATGGAGCGGATGGGGCCGGGGTCACCGTTGCGGCTGGAAGCGGTGATGACGCACTTTCACTCGCCGGACGATGGGCAGGACACGCGGGATCAGATTGGACAGTTTGCGGCGGCTCTTGCGGCCATGGGGGAGCGCAGGATGCGCTGGGATTTCGTGAGCGCGGGAAGCTCGGCGAACCTGTTGCTCCACGACGACACAACGGCACTGCCCGGTGTGGCGAAGCAGATGGGGGCGCGGCGGATGATGCGCGCCGGCATCGCACTGTACGGGTATTCACCGCTACCCACGAACGCCGATGCAGCATGGGGAGCGATGGGTGAGCCGAGCCCTGTGAAGGAGCCTGGCCTCAAGCCGGTGCTGGCGTGGAAGACCAAGGTGACGTCGCTGCGGGAGATCGGGACCGGCACGTCGGCTGGGTACGGCGCGACGTTTACCGCTCCTCGGCCAACGCGGCTGGCGCTTTTGCCGATGGGCTACGCCGACGGTCTGAATCGTGGATTGTCGAATCGCGGCGGCGCTCTGATCCGCGGGCAACGCGCTCCGATCGCAGGGCGGATTTCCATGGACCAGACCACGGTGGACGTGACCGACATTGCCGGGGTCGCAGTCGGGGATGAGGCGATCCTGATCGGCGAGCAGGGAAGCGAGAGGATCACGGCAGACGACATGGCCGATCTGAGAAAGACGATTGCGTATGAAGTGTTGTGCGACATTGGGGCGCGGGTGCCGCGGGTAATGGTGGAGTAGCGAGGCTCATGTTCCGAAAACTTTATGGCCGCTGGATGAACCGCTGGGAGACGGCGCTGACGACGCGCGATGAGAATCGCGTGGTTCGGCCGATGGAGTGGGGCTTCGAGTGGCTGGACGATTTTGTCGGTGCTGCGGGGTTGCGCGGCGTGGTTGAGCGGGCGGAGCGCGATGGGGTTGCGGCCGAGGACGCGATGGTCGCGGTGAACGAGGCGATCATCCATAACAGCGCGGCGTTTTTTGGATACGAGCGGCCGAGCGATTTTCGACTGGAGGAACGGGCTCCGCTGCTGTTTCCAACGAACGTGCGGCCGGAGACGCTACGCCGCGATGCGGCTCTGAAGCGGCTGAAGGCCGAGGGAAAACTCAGGAAGGCGCAATTCCTGAGGTTTACTTCGCCGGTCCGGACGCCGTATCCGGAAAATGACCAGGTGAATGCGCGGTGGTATCCGGCGCCCGACCACCCCACCACGCCAAAAGCGGGCGTGTCGGGGGCCCCTGCGCCCGAAGAGAGGATGCAGGGCAAGCCGCGGCAGGCGATCATCGTGATGCCGCAATGGAACGCCGATGCCTTCAGCCACAACATTCTGTGTTCGCTGTTCAACCGATTCGGGATTTCGGCGTTGCGCCTGAGCAAGCCGTTTCACGATATCCGGCGGCCCGCGGAGATCGAGCGATCCGACTACGCGGTCAGCTCGAATATCGGGCGAACGATTGGGGCGGGGCGGCAGGCGGTGGTGGACGTGCGGTGCTGTCTGGACTGGCTGGAATCCCAGGGCTACGAGCAGTTCGGGATCCTCGGGACGAGTCTCGGTTCCTGCTACGCATTTATCGCCAGCGCGCACGATGCGCGGCTGCGGGTCAACGCCTTCAATCACGCGTCGATGGCGTTCGGCGATGTGGTGTGGACGGGGCAAAGCACGCGGCATATCCGCACCGCATTTGCGCAGGCAGGAATGACACCCGAGCGAATTTATCGGTTGTACAGCGCTATCAGCCCGGTTTCATACATGGATCGATTCGCGGAGCATCCAAAGAAGGTGCTGGTGGTCCATGCACGGTACGACCTGACGTTTTTGCCGGAGTATTCGGAGGAGGTGTTGGCAAGCTTCGCAAAGCGCGGCGTGGAGTTTGTGTCGAAGGTGCTGCCGTGCGGGCATTACACGACGGGGGAGTTTCCGTACAAGTTCATCGACGGCTGGTATATCGGGTCTTTCGTCCACACAGCGTTTCGGGATCTGGCGCGGGAGAAAGCGCAAACGGTGGCAAGCGGAGTGGAAACGGAAGACGAGGAGATGGTAGAGCGGTAGGGTCAGGCTTCCAGGTGAACCGTAGCCACGGCCAGGGAAGCCGTGTGCGTGAGCGAAAGTGAGACACGGGTGACGCCGAGTTGTCCCGCTATGGCACGCGCCCGCCCGGTCAAAACCAGGGTGGGCCGACTGCCCGGGGCACGGCGAACTTCGAGTTCTTTCCAGGAAACGCCGTGCTGGATCCCCGTGCCGAGGGCTTTGGCGCCGGCTTCTTTGGCGGCGAAACGCGCGGCAAAACTCTCGGCCGCGCTGGCTCTGGCGCGGCAATAAGCTATTTCTTCATCGGTGAACACGCGTTCGAGGAAACGCTCGCCGTAGCGCTCAAGAGAGCGAGCGATGCGAGGCACTTCGATGAGGTCGATCCCGGTACCGACCAGCATGACGCAACAGTAGCACATAAGAAAAACCTTTAGCACTCGGCGGATACAAATCGCGTTGAAGACTTGCCTGCGGATTTCCGATGCAGACAATGTGCGCGATATCGCTGAGCCAGGCAGGGAACAAAAGGGGTGGGAGCTCAACCTCACGGCGCTGTGCGCGGAGGATGCCGCCCGCACAGTACGCTTTTTGACCGGGGCCGTGATGGCCTGCGGGGGCTACGTGCTGTCGCGGCGATTCGAAGCGGGTGAGGCGGCGGCAATCGAATTCGAGTTCGTGCGCGCCATGTGCGTCGAGATGTACAGCGTCCTGATCGCCTCAGGCCTGGAGCTGACGGGGCAATCGCATCTGATTATGGCCGGGCTCTGCCAGTGCACCCGCGAGACGCTGGAGGCAACGGCAGGTGATCCGGTTCGCGTGGAACTGACGATTCGCAGGGCCGGTGTGCTTCCGCGTTGCGAGCCGGGCGGGTCCACGGCTCCTCCACAGGCCGCCTAGAGGCATGGGCGTCCGGCTTTCCCGAGCGCGCAGGCAAAGATAGCCCGCAAAGCGCATTCCTGGACATACTATTGCTGTCATGGAGCGATGGGACGCCATCATTGTGGGCGCCGGCCCGGCGGGATGTGCGGCCGCCTACGACCTTGCGACGGCCAGGCGAGCGGTGCTGTTGCTGGATCGAGCGGAGTTTCCGCGGCACAAGGCGTGCGCAGGAGGATTGACGCGCAAGTCGCTGCGCGCTCTGCGCTATTCGGTTGCGCCGGTGGTGCGGGAGACGGTGTCGTCCATCGTGGTGGAAAAGCAAAGCGGTGAGGCGGCGACGCTGGCCAGCCGCAATGCCGTGTGCGCGATGACGGTGCGCCAGGAACTGGATCACTTTTGCCTGCAGCAAACGTTGGGGGCGGGGGCGGAGTTCGCGCGCATTGGGCCGATCAGCGGGCTCGATATCAACAGCGGCGGCGTGGTGGTGCGAACCGCGGAGCGGGCTTATCGCGCGCGGTTTCTGATCGGGGCGGACGGAGTCCACAGCCGGGTGCGGCAGCTGCTGTATGGTGAGTCGCCACACTGGTTTTGGCGAGGCTTTGCGCTGGAAGCGCGCGTCTACCCTGCCCATGATCAGGGTTCGGAGTTGATCTTCGATTTCGCGCCAGTGCGGCAGGGGTATGGGTGGGTTTTCCCCAAGCACGACCACTTCAATGTGGGACTGGGGGTCTACGACGACTCAGGAGCGCAGAAGCTGGATCGGGTGCGGCTTTCTTCTTACATTCACGAACGTTTCGGCGACGCCCGCGTGGAGCATGTGACGGGCCAGTTCCTCGGGTTTGGCGCGGAGAATGCACCGAAGGCGGAACAGCGGGTTTTTCTGGCTGGGGACGCGGGCGGCTTCGCCGATCCGCTGACGGGTGAGGGGATTTACGGCGCGATCGGGAGCGGCCAGGCGGCGGCGGCGGCCATCGACGGCGAGCTGCAGGGCGGAGTGGCGGCACAACGGGCGTTCGTCGAGCTGACGACACAGTTGCGACAGGATTTGCAGCTGTCGGCGTCGGGGGCGCGATGGTTTTACGGGAATCTCGATCTCGGCTACCGTGCGCTGACCACACCGGTGCTTCGCGGAGCGGTGATCAATGCGTATGCGAACGGTACAAAGATTGCCGCGCTGGCGAACGCTGCCCGGCGTTTTGCGCGGATTTTTGCGAGCCGGGCCATCAACGAAACTGTAACGTAACCTGGCTGCTCAGCCGCGCAGGCTCGGCGGATTTTGCTGTTAAGATTGTTTGTCGGATTTTGTTTTCGTTCCTGATCTGCGCAACGAAACATCCATAAAGAGCGCATGCGCGAATGGCGGGCGTCTCCAGGCCATCATCACTCACGCCCCGCGTATCTGACCTCAGCCGCAAGAGCATCAAAGGAAATCTGACGCGAAAGCAGATGCACTCCAGGATGCGGGAACACGGCGCGAGAACGATTCGGCTGATTTCCCTGCCCTTCCTGTGCTCTGTGGCGGCCTGTGCCGCGCCGATCGCGTGGGCGGATGGGCCGCAGAGTTCGCCGAGCATCTTCGCTCCCGCATCGACGCCGGCCAACAGTATTCAGGACCTGTCGTGGTTCGTCCTCACGATCACGGGCAGCATCTTTGTGACGGTAGGCGGACTGCTGGCGTGGGCGATCATTCGTTATCGCGAGCGCAAAACCGATGATGACAGCGAGCCCGCGCAGATCTACGGCAGCACGCAGGTGGAGCTGGCATGGACCGTGATTCCGATTCTGATCGTCGTGGTTCTGTTTCTGACCACGGCGCGGATTATATTCGCGATCCAGGATGCGGCGAAGCCGCAGGTCGCGCTCGATGTGACAGTGGTCGGGCACCAATTCTGGTGGGAGTTCCGCTATCCGAAACTCGGCATCGTGACGGCGAACGAGCTGCACGTTCCGGTGAGCAGCGCGCTGGAGCCCAGGCCGACGTTTTTGCATTTGCTATCGGCGGACGTGGATCACAGCTTTTGGGTGCCGCAGCTGGCGGGCAAGACCGATCTGATTCCGAATCATCCGAACGATATGTGGATCGATCCGCGACATACTGGCATGTATGTGGGGCAATGCGCGCAGTTCTGCGGGGTGGAGCACGCAAAGATGCTGCTGCGGGTGTACGTGGATACGCCGGAACAGTTTGATGCGTGGGTGAAGCAGCAGCGGCAGCCGGGCGCGCAGGATTCGAGTGTGGCGGCGGGCCGGCACATTTTTGAAACGCAGGCATGCACCAATTGCCACACCATTGCGGGGACCGCGGCGATGGGGACGTTTGGGCCTGATCTGACCCACCTGGAGAGCCGAGCGACGATCGCCTCCGGTGCGGCGCTGAATACGCCGGAGAATCTGAATGCGTGGATTCAGGATCCGGATCACTTTAAGCCTGGAGCGCTGATGCCGGCGATGCAGTTGAGCGGTGAACAGATCGACGAGCTGGTAGCGTACCTGACGACTCTTCACTAATTTTCACCAGGACGACGGAATGGCGGAGCAGACCTTACCGATTGCAGGATCTCTCGACGTAACGCCGCAGCAGCGTTCGCCAGCGCAGTTGCTGGAATGGCTGCATGAGTGGGTAGTCACGGTGGACCACAAGCGGCTGGGGATTCTCTACGTGGTCTACTCGATTTTCTTCCTGCTCGTGGCGGGAGCGGAAGCGCTGGCGATCCGGATTCAGCTGGCGTGGCCGAACAATCATTTTCTATCGCCCGAGTTGTACAACGAGATGTTCACCATGCACGGCACCACAATGGTGTTTCTGGTGGGCATGCCGATCCTATTCGGGTTCGCGAATTATCTTGTGCCGCTGATGATTGGCGCGCGGGATATGGCGTTTCCGCGTCTGAACGCCTTCAGCTTCTGGATGACGGCCTTTGGCGGGCTGCTTCTCTATTACAGCTTTATCGGCGGCTTCGGCCTCTACGGCATGGGCGCGGCGCCCGATGTGGGCTGGTGGGCGTATGCGCCACTGACCGCCAGGGCGTTTTCTCCGGGGCATGCGACGGACTATTGGGCGCTGGCGCTGATCGTAAGCGGATTCGGCACGCTGGGCACGGCGATCAATGTCATCGCGACGACGCTCTCCATGCGCTGCAGGGGCATGAGCCTGCTGCGTATGCCGCTGTTCGTGTGGCTGATGCTGGTGGTCAGCGGGCTGACCCTGGTCACAATTACACCGTTGACGGCCGCACAGATCATGCTGACGATCGACCGCTATCTTGGCGGGCACTTTTTCGACACGCAGGCAGGCGGCTCGGCGGTGGTGTGGATGCACTTCTTCTGGATCTTCGGCCATCCGGAGGTCTACGTACTGGTGATGCCGGCTTTCGGAATTGCCAGCGAGATTATCCCTGTGTTTTCCCGGAAGGCAATCTTTGGATATCCGGCGATGGTCGCCGCTTCGGTAGGGATCGCGTTTGTGAGCCTGGGCGTGTGGGCGCACCACATGTTCACGGTCGGCATGACCTCGGTAGGAAATGCCTTCTTCGTGCTTTCCACCATGCTGGTGGGCATTCCCACCGGGATCAAGATTTTCAACTGGGTGGCGACGATCTGGGGCGGGAAGATTCGCTTTGCTACGCCGATGCTCTTTTGCATCGGGTTTCTGTTTCAGTTTTTGATCGCGGGGCTGACAGGGATCATGCTGTCAGTGGCGCCGTGGAACTGGCAGCTGCACAATTCCTACTTCGTGATCGCGCATTTCCACTACGTACTGGTGGGCGCCATCGTTTTCAACATTTTTGCGGCGATTTACTACTGGTATCCCAAAGTGACGGGGCGGATGCTGAGCGAGACGCTCGGGAAATGGCACTTCTGGCTCTTCCTTATTGGTTTTCACATCACCTTCGACACGATGCACTTCGTCGGATTCCTGGGAATGCCGCGATCGATCTACACGTATGAACCGGATCGGGGGTGGAATCACCTCAACTTCATCATTTCGATCGGCGGGATGATCCAAGGGATCGCGGTGATGATCTTCGCGTGGAATTTAGTGCAGTCCTATTTCCGCGGACGAAAGGCGGGGAATGATCCCTGGGATGCGTGGACGCTGGAGTGGGCGACGCCGTCGCCGCCACCGCCTTATAACTTTGCGACCGATCCGGTGGTGCATAGCCGGCGGCCCCTGTGGGATTTGAAACATCCGGAGGATCCGGACTGGAAGTACGAAGCATGAGCGCGATTCCCATTTCACCGGTTGCGGAACCGTGGCGCCTGCCATCGCGCGGGCGCGTCGCCATGCTGGCGCTGATCACGGGCGAGAGCGCAATCTTCACGATCTTTGTGGTTGCCTACATTTTTTACATCGGCAAAAGCCTAACCGGACCAACGCCGCAGCAGGTTCTCGACATCCCGTGGTTCAACACGATCTGCCTGCTCTCGAGCAGTGTGACCATCCTGATCGCCGAACGGCAGATTGAGCGTGGCAAGATGCGAGGGTTCGCGGCGTGGTGGGCGCTGACCGTTGCACTGGGAGCAATCTTCATCGCCGGCACGGGCGTCGAGTGGCACAAGCTGATTTACGTGGATGGGCTGACCATCCGCACGAATCTGTTTGGGACGACGTTCTATTCGCTGGTCGGATTGCATGCGACGCACGTGGTGGTGGGTCTGATCGGCCTTTCGTTGATTCTGATTCTCACGCTGACGGGACATGTGAAGGAACAGCATTCGGAGCGCATTCAGGTGTTCGCGCTCTACTGGCATTTTGTGGACGCGGTGTGGGTGGTGGTTTTCACTGTGGTGTACATCGTGGGCAGGTAGGGCCGGGAGCAGGCATGGCGGAGACAGCACAACACAAAGCGGGAGCGGCGCACGGCGAGACGATTCACTTGCCCGCGCCGACGGCGTGGCCCATTGTGCTGGCGTTCGGCTGCACCATGGCGGCCGGGGGGCTGGTCACGAGCCTCTGGGTGACGGCCTTCGGCGCTGTCCTGATGGTGGCCGGGTGCGTGGGGTGGTTCCGGCAGGTGCTGCCGCATGAGGAGCACGAGGAGGTGCCGGTGGTGGTGCAGCCGGTGACGATTACTACATCGCGAAAAGTGGTGCGGCGCCTGGAGATTGGGCTGGAGCATCGCGCGCACCTGCCGGTGGAGACGTATCCGGTCACCAGCGGGATCAAGGGCGGGATTGCCGGCGGCGTTGCGATGATCTTCCCGGCGCTGGCGTATGGGCTGATCGCGCAGCACAGCCTCTGGTACCCGGTGAATCTGCTGGGCGGTGCGGGTGTGGGACGCTCGGCGAACATCACCAATGCGGAGATCGCGACGTTTCACTGGAGCTGGCTGCTGGTCGCGATCGTGATCCACAGCGTCACGTGTTTGCTGGTGGGGCTGCTCTATGGCGCGATGCTGCCGATGCTGCCGCGACGGCCGGTGCTGCTGGGCGGCATTCTGGCGCCGCTGCTGTGGACGGGTTTGCTGCACTCCACCATGGGTATCATTAATCCCGCGCTCGATGCGCGCATCCGATGGGGATGGTTTGTGGTGTCGCAGGTGACGTTCGGCGTTGTCGCGGGAATGGTGGTGGCGCGTGAAGGGAAGATTCGCACCAGCCGCGGTCTGCCGTTTTTTGCGCGCATGGGGATCGAAGCGCCCGGGCTGATGGAGTCGCATCCGGATGCCGGTCCGCCTGTCGACGAGGAGAAGCGCTGATGCGGGCCAAGGCGATCGCGCGGGTGCTTCCACTGGTCCTCGCGCTCGCGGGGTGCGGGCGATCGTCGGGGGCAAAGGCGGACGCGGATTCTCCGGCGCGGCCCGAGGATGTTTTGGATTTTCACGCGCTGTACAGCACGAATTGCCAGGCATGCCACGGGGCCAATG
Organism: Acidobacteriaceae bacterium; assembly: GCA_050011735.1. Taxonomy (GTDB): domain Bacteria; phylum Acidobacteriota; class Terriglobia; order Terriglobales; family Acidobacteriaceae; genus Palsa-343. The sequence goes on from JBEKIN010000090.1 coordinate 9,281, forward strand.
GACACAATGGGCCTGCGATGGAGCTGGGTAATCCTGAATACCAGGCGCTGGTGGACGATGCGACGCTGCGCAAGTGGATTTCGGGAGGGATGCCTGGAACGGAGATGCCGGCGTTTGCGCAGTCGGCGGGAGGGATGCTGACGGATGCGCAGATCTCCGCGATTATCGCGGGGATGCGGAAGGAGTGGTCGAAACCGAATGCGTTTGCGGGGTCAGCGCCGCCGCCGTACGCGCAGAATCAGACCGGCGATGTGAAGCGGGGACAACAAACATATCAGGCGCGGTGCGCTTCGTGCCACGAGACACCGAGCGGGCAGCAGGTGACGAGCCCGGCGTATCTGTCGCTGGTAAGCGATCAGGCGCTGCGGACGATCATCATCGCGGGACGAACGGACATCGGGCAGCCGGACTGGGCCCACGATAATCCCAAAGGCGCTTCTGGAGCGCCGCTTTCCGCACAAGATGTCACCGACATTGTTACGTATCTGGGATCGCTGCGGAATCTCGCTGCGGTTTCGGCAACGCCCTTACCCATTCCGCCGAGGAGATGACCGTGAGCGAAGAGAGCAATCGTCCAAACACGCTGAGCACTCAGCCGGAAATCGATAAGGCCAGCGACCGCGATGGGCCGGCGGCTGTCTCGCGCCGGTGGCTGCTGCTAAAAGCAGGCGTGGCGCTGAACGGACTCGTAGGGCTTGCGCTGGCCGTCCCCGTGGTGCGGTATTTGCTGGCCCCGGTTAGAACGGATTCGTCATACAAGTCGTGGGTCTCGCTCGGCGATGCGGACGGTTTTCCGGTGGGCGAGACGCGACTAGTGTCCTTTAAGAATCCCTGGACGCAGCCGTGGGACGGACAAACGGACAACGTCGCGGCGTACGTGCGGCGCGAGAGCGCGAGCCAGTTCACGGTATTCGCGATTAACTGCGCGCATTTGGGATGCCCGGTGCGGTGGTTCCCGCAGTCGCAGCTCTTCATGTGCCCCTGCCATGGCGGCGTTTACTACGCCGACGGCTCGCGGGCCTCGGGTCCTCCGGAACGCGGGCTTTTTACCTACGACTACAAAATAGCCGGGGGACAGTTACAAATTGACGCGGGGCAGATGCCGACGTTGTCGAATACGGCGAAGCTGGTGAACATTTCCAGCCCGGGAACAAATTCCGGCAAGGATGGAGATTGCGGATGTCGGGGATGAAGCAGGCCCGAAACCGAAACCTGAAACGGCTCTACGACTGGTTCGAGCAGCGGCTGCAGGTCGAAGGTCCGATCAAAGAAGCGGTGCTGCACAATGTGCCGCGCAACACGGCGAGTTGGTGGTACGTCTTCGGCAGCGCGGCGTTCACGCTGCTGATGCTGCAGATTGTGACCGGTATTTTGCTGGCGCTGGTCTATGTGCCATCGGCGGCCGAGGCGTGGAACAGCCTGAACACCCTGAATCATCAGGTGCCGCTGGGGTGGTTTCTGCGCGCGGTGCATGCGTGGGGATCGAATTTCATGGTCGCCGTGGTTTTCATCCACATGGCGCAGGTGTTTCTGTTTGGTGCGTACAAGTTCCCGCGCGAGCTGACCTGGACTGTGGGCGTTTTTCTGCTGCTGATGACGCTGGGCATGGCATTCACCGGGCAGGTTCTGCGTTTCGATCAGGACGCGTACTGGGGGCTGGGCATCGGCGTCTTCATTTTGAGCCGGGTGCCGTGGATGGGCGGCGGGCTGGTGCACCTGCTGCTGGGTGGACCAACGATTGCGGGCGCAACGCTGTCGCGGTTCTTCGCGCTGCACGTGTTTGTCATTCCCGGAACGCTGCTGTTTCTGGCGCTTGTACACGTGTGGATGGTCGTCAAGCTGGGCATCAATGAGTGGCCGATGCCGGGACGGTTGGTGCGCAAGTCCACCTACATCGCCGAGTACGACCAGCTCACGCACGAGGATGGAATTCCGTTCGTGCCAGGGGCGTTCTGGAAGGATCTGATCTTCTCGGCCGCGGTTTTGGCGGCGGTCGGTGTGTGCGCAGCGGTCTTCGGGCCGTCGGGACCAGGCGGCCAGCCTGATCCATCCATCACGCAAACGGTGCCCAAGCCGGACTTCCCTTTCCTGTGGATCTACGCGGTGCTCTCCTATCTGCCGCCGTCGATGGAGACGCCGTTCATCCTGATCGCGCCAATCCTGATGATCGCGGGACTGCTGGCGGTGCCGTTCGTTGCGTCGGAAGGCGAGAAGAGCTGGCATCGGCGACCGGTGGCGGTGCTGGCGCTGGCCACGGTAGCGGTCGGCTGGGGAGTGTTTACGCATCTGGCGATGAGTACGCCGTGGAGCCCGCATATGAGCGCGTGGAGCGGGGATACGCTGCCGGTGGAATATTTGCGCGAGGCAACGCCGCTGGTGCGACAGGGAGCGGTGATTTTTCAGGCGAAACAGTGCCGCAACTGCCATTCGATTGGCGGGCTCGGCGGGGAGCGTGGGCCGACGCTGGACGCGGTGGCGACGCGGATGACACCGGACCAGATGCGCTACAAGGTGGTGACGGGCGGCGGCAACATGCCGGCGTACGGCAAGAATCTGTCGCCAGCCGAGATCGAGGCGCTGGTGAGCTTCCTCGAAACCCTGCACCCGAAGGGCGAAGCGCCGGCGTTCGATGCATCGCAACAGGCGGTGCAGTCGAACGCCGCTCCGGCTCCTGCGGGTGGAAGCAGCACGCCATGAGCGCGGAGGCACTGTTCACGGCGTGGGACATTCCGTGGGGCGTCACGGTTGCGCTCGCGATGACGGCGGTGCTTTATGTTCGCGGATGGGCGCGCATTCGGCGAACACGGCCGGAGTTGTTTCCGGTATGGCGGATGGTTGCGTTTCTGGGCGGCGCGCTGGCGATTTTTGTTGCGGTGGCGTCGCCGCTCGATACGTTCAGCGAATCGCTGCTGTTCATGCACATGGCGCAGCACTTTGTGCTGATGTCGATTGCGCCGCCGCTGATGGTGCTGGGAGCGCCGGTGGTTCCCATGCTGCGCGGTTTGCCCAAGCCGATGATCCGGCGCGCGCTGCGGCCGCTGTTTGCGGCGGGCCTGCTCCATCGGGTTGGCACCTTCCTGACGCGGCCGCGCGTGGCGTGGATCGCGATGAACGCGGCCTATCTCGGATGGCATATTCCCAAGGCGTACGAATTCGCGCTGGCGTCAGAGAGCTGGCACAACATTGAGCACGCCTCCTTTCTGCTTACGAGCCTGATGTTCTGGTGGCCGGTGATCGCGCCGTGGCCGTACAGGCGGCACGGTTCGCGGTGGCTCCTGCTTCCCTACCTGCTACTCGCCGATCTGGTGAACACTGGGCTCTCGGCGTTCCTGTGCTTCTCGGGCCGGCTGCTCTATCCGAGCTATGGAGCGATCCCGCGGCTGTTCGGGCTGAGCGCGCTCAACGATCAGATTGCCGCCGGGGCGTTCATGTGGGTGATGGGGTCGACGATATTTCTGATTCCGGCGATGCTGATCACCATGCAGCTGCTTTCGCCGCGGAGAACGAGGACGGCGGCGCAGAGCATGGTGGCTGCGCATCGGTGACAGATCCCGGGCCTCAGAATCGAGACCCGGGCCATCCAGTCAGTCAGGGTTTGGTGGCGAGAATCAGCGGGGAGGGACCGGGAGACTCCAGCAGGCGTGGATTCCTGAATCCTGCCTCCTCCAGCCATGCGCCAATTTCTTCAAACGACCAGGTGTTGCCGTTCGTCGTGTTCACCAGCATGTTGACGGCGAAGAAAAGTCCATTCACCGGACCAGTTCTTTCTTGATTGACGAGAAACTCCTGAACTGCGATGGTTCCACCGCTGGCGAGGGCCTTGAAGGTTTTCGCCAGTAATTCACGGCTGCGAGCCTCGCCTTCGCTGTGCAGGATGTGGCCCACGGTTACGAGCGCGTAGCCGGATCCGAAGTCGGCGTCATGCAGGTCGCCCACGACAAAAGAGAAACGGTCGGCGAATCCGAATCGAGCGGAGGTCTTTTTCGTGATATCGATGACTTCGGGCCAGTCAACGGCGGTGACGTGCACGCGCGGCGAGCTTTGTGCCTGCGCGATGCCCCAAACACCCGAACCGGCCCCGAGATCGAGAACCTTCACCGGCGCTCCGGCGCTGCCGTAATTCATCTCGGCCGCGAGGGTCTGGGCGGCCGGATAGCTCATGGGAAAGATGTCGAGCACGAAGGCGTGGAAGAACTCGCCACCGGACTTTTCAACGTTGACGGGGATTACGGGATTGCCGGTGGCGACGACCTCGTTGATGTGCAGCCAGCGAGGAATGAGTTGCTCGCTGCAGTGCTTCACGAGGCCACCCTGGAAGGACGGTTTGGTGCTCACGAGGAAGGCGTCGCTCTCCGGGGTGAGGGCGTAGCGGCCCTGCTTGTCTTTCGAGAGGAACTCGAGGCCGACCAGGGCGTTCATGATAGCTGTGAGGCCGCGGGCCGAGGCTCCGGTCGCTTTCTCGACTTCCGGGATGGTTTTAGGCCCGCCGTCGAGAACGTCGAAGACATGATGGCGGATGGCCGCCTCGAGCACGAGGGGCGGAATATAGCCCCAGG
>JBEKIN010000091.1:0-13787 GCA_050011735.1 Acidobacteriaceae bacterium
AGGATCGTGGGGCGGTGGAGAGTTCGCTGAAGGGTGCGGAGATTCCGACGGCCGTGCATTATCCTGTGCCGCTGCACTTGCAGCCTGTGTATGCGGAGCTGGCCGGCGAGATGGGATGGGGGCGCGGGAGTTTTCCTGTTGCGGAGCGAGCGGCGGAGCAGGTGTTGAGTTTGCCGATGCATCCTTATTTGAAACCGCCGGAGATTGAGAAGGTGGCGGAGGCGGTGAAGGGGGCGGTCCGAGGACCTGTGGGTGTGGGGGCGGAGACTCTCAGTCGATGAATAGCAGATGGCACGTTGGTGACCGAAACGTGCGTGACCAGAGTGAGGGATGAGGGTGACGCATCTGGTGAGATAACCTGGTCCTAAAGTTGGGATTGACACTTGGAGCCAGGGCACAGAGAATGGCGTCAATTGACGGACTGCCAGGATTCGGTCGATGCATCGTACCGGGTCAGGCGGCCGTAGAGACGCCGCCTGTGATGCCCGAGCGAGAATCGAGCACGAGCAAGGCCGCTGCGGGATGCGCGGCGAACGCGGCGCGAGCCGGAGAAGCGCTTTCCGAGCGCGAAGAGATTTCCCGACAAGAGAGGTCTAAGACAACAGGCAATTCCTGTTGAAGGCGGAGCTTCGCTCCGGGATGTGAGAGGAGGACAAGCTAAAGTCAGCGCGCGATCACAGGAGCACACCTATCGGTCCGGAATCCCAGAGCCGGATCCAGGCGAGCCAACCGCACAAACCAGGAGGATGATATGCAGGAAGATCTTCAGATGCTGGACGAGTGGATACCGGAACAGATGGAACCAGGAACGCTCTTTGTGCTGGAGAATGCGGCGTCGATGGGCGACGCGCGGAATCCTTTTGTGGCGGTGCTGGCGTGCCCGAAATGCGGAGTGCTGGGGCTGATAACGCGAGCGCAGTTTGTGGGGCTGGAGTCGATGATCTGCGGCGGCGATGCGTGCTCGGCGGAATATTATCTGCGAGAGGACGAGATCGAGTACCGACAGCCGCACTGAGAAGCAGAGTTAAGGGTTTAGAGTTTAGGGGAAAGCGTGCTGCTTCGCAGCACGCTTTTCTATTTGCGCTTGTCGGTGGGCACAACGACGGGGCGGCGCAGAGGGACCATGGCGGCGCCGGGCTGATCGGCGACATGCTGCATGCGGGAGAGCATCTCGGTGCGGACGTAATCGACAAAGTCCTGCATCTGGTGGTTCATGGATTCCATGCGCTCGCGCATCTGGAGGATGATGGCGATGCCGGCGATGTTGACGCCGAGGTCGCGGGCAAGGTTGAGGATGAACTCGAGGCGCTCGAGGTCTTCGTCAGTATAGAGGCGCGTGTTGCCTTCAGTGCGAGAAGGCTTGAGCAGGCCTTCGCGCTCGTAAAGGCGGAGGGTCTGCGGGTGGATGTCGTACATCTCGGCGACCGCCGAGATCATGTACGCGCCTTTGGACTTGCGTTTGGTGGGCATATCCGACTCACATTATGCACTGCGGATGACGTGGGGACTATGAGAATCCTGGCGCGGGCCGCGGACCGCCGCGAGCGAAGAGCTGCGGGTCGATCTCCTCGGCCTGCGTTTTGCCCAGGGCGATGCGGCGTGGAAGGAGATTGCGGAGCTGACCGCCATAGATTTTGCAGGGGACGGTGACCTGGAGAGCGCGACCGCTCTCCTGCTCGATGGTGAGGATGAGGGCGTCGGTGTAGCCTTCGGCGGAGGGTTCAGCGAGGGTGACGTAGGCGCAGAGGGCGACGCCCTGGAGCCGGCCGCGACGTACGCGATCGGCGATGTGGTCGCTGAGGAGTTTCCAGATGCGGGCGGGGTCGCGCGGCAGACGCGGGATGTCGAGGGTCTCGCGGGCGACCTGGCCTTCGCGGTCCATGGAGAATGCAAAGGGGGCGAGCTGGCCGTAGCGGCGGAGGATGAGGCGCGCATAGGACATGCAGGCGTTGAGCAGCTGCGTGGCGTTCCGGTGGTCGCGGTCTTCCTGCGTGTCGCAGATGGGGATGGGAGTCGGGTTGCGATGAGGAGCGGGTTTCATGGCGCGTCCGCCTTCGCGAGGCGGTAGATGCAGTGATCGTAGCCGCGCCAGAAGACGACGCGGTCGAGGGTGAGGCCGGCCTTTTCGGCGACGCGTCGAGAGGGCAGATTCTCGGGACGGATGATGGAAACGACATGATCGCAGCCGTGAGTGGTGAAGGCATAGTCGCGGACAGCGCGCGCGGCTTCGGTGGCGAGTCCCTGGTTCCGGTGATGGCGATGGACGTGGTAGCCGATTTCGAGTTCGGCAGGGCCGTCGATTTCCTGCCAGACTGCGCCGCAGTCGCCGACGAGCTGGCCGGTGGATTTGAGAATGAGGCCGAGAAGCCCGGCGCCGGAAGGATAGCGGGATATCTGGCGGGCGATCCACTCATCGACTTCGGCGAGGGTGAAGCCGCTTGGGTACCAGCGCGTGGTCTCCTCGTCGCCGAGGACGGCGTGGAGTGCAGGCGCGTCGTGCGGGGTCATTTCGCGCAGGAGCAGGCGCGGAGTTTCGAGAGCAGGCACGGCTAAACCCTGGCCCAGATGGCTTCGCGGGGGTCGTCAGGGTTGAGTTTGGCGAACTCGCGGAGAATCTCGCGGGAGCGCTCGTCGTGGATCTGAGGAACGGATACTTCGACGGTTACGATTTGGTCTCCGCGCGTACTTTCGTGGGTAGCGGAGGGAACGCCGCGATCGCGCATGCGAAGCTTCTGGCCGCTCTGCGTACCAGGCGGAATGCGAAGCTGGGCGCGGCCGTCGATGGTGGGGACATCGATGCGGCCGCCGAGCGCGGCTTCAGAGACGGTGACGGGCAGCGTGATGTGAATGTCGTCCGCAGTACGCGTGAAGACGGGATGCGTACCGCTGCGGATGATGAGGTACAGATCGCCGGCCGCTCCGCCATGGAGCCCGGCGTTGCCTTTGCCGGCGAGGCGGATGCGCTGGCCGTCGCGCGTGCCGGGCTTGATGCGGAATTCGAGAGGCTCGGTGCGGTAGACGACGCCTTCGCCGTGACAAGTGGGGCAGGCATTCTGCACCTTGCCGCTGCCGCCGCAGCGTGGGCACTGGATATTGAACTTCATCTGGCCGCCCATCTGGGTGACTTGGCCGGCGCCGTGGCATTCGGGGCAGGTTTGCGAGCCGCCGGTGGAGGCGCGGCCGTGGCAGTCGGGGCAGATTTCCTGGCGCTGGATCTCGAGCCGTGCCACGCCGCCGCGGATGGCGGTCCAGAAATCGACGTTGACCTGATACTCGAGGTCGGTGCCGGGTTGCGGGCCCTGGGCCTGACGCTCGCGGTTGAACATGCCGGAGAAGATGTCGCGGAAGTTGCCCCAGCCGGCGCCGCCCGACGGCTGAGCCTCTTCAGAAAAGTCGAAGCCGCCAAAGTCGATGGGGACGCCTTGTTGCTGGCCGCGCGCCCCGTGACCGGCGCGAGCCGCGGCTTCAGCGGCGGCGGGATCGATCTGATCGGAGTAGAAGCCGAACTGGTCGTAAATCTTGCGCTTCTTTTCGTCGGAGAGGATGTCGTTGGCCTCGGAGATTTCTTTGAACTTCTCCTCAGCCTTCTTATCGCCCGGATTGACGTCGGGATGATACCTGCGCGCGAGTTTGCGAAAGGCCTTGCGAATCTCCTCGGCGGAGGCGGTTTTCTTGATGCCGAGCAGGCCGTAATAGTCTTTGTGCTGGGTGGGTGGCATTCTTCGTCTTCTACGGTATCAATTCAGCATCGTTGCGGTGCGGGTCGATTTGCTCCTCCGGTGACGAAGCTGATACAGCAGCCTGGATGCTCAATTCCAGACGAGCCTCGCGTCGACGGGTTCGATGCGCCAGAAGATGTCGGGTTCCATGCGCTGCATTTGGGCGACGAAGTCGCTGGCCTGTTGTTCGTTGTCGAAGACGACCTGGTTGGTGATCTGTCCTGCGCGAAGCTGTTCACATTTCCAAAGGGTGTTGGTCATGGGGAGGTTGTTCTCAAACTGGGGTTGTTCTTACGGTTTGAAAGCTCGGGGCGCTCTTTGGGGAACGCCCCGCATTCATCGGCACAATGCCGTTGCCTGTTCAGTGTCTCGGCGTGCCCACCCAAGCCAAAAGAGGGCTTGAATGGCCACGCGAGGGTTTACTTTTTGTCTTCGACATCGACGTATTCGGCGTCGATGACTCCTTCGTCCTTCTTCTCGTCGGCGGTCCCGGCTGCGGCAGCATTTCCGTCAGTCGGAGGCACGCCGCCGGCAGTTGCCGAAGACGCGTTGGCCTTGTACATGGCCTCGGCGAGCTTGTGCGAGGCGGCGGTGAGTTTTTCGCGCGCTCCGTTCAGCTCGGCTGGGCTGGGCTGGCCTTCGAGAGTCTTCTTCGCCTCAGCCAGCGCGCTCTCGACATCGGACTTCTCGGTGCCGGAGACTTTGTCGCCGTTCTCCTTGAGCATCTTTTCGATGTTGTAAACGAGCGAGTCGAGCTGATTGCGCGCCTCGATCTCCTCGCGCTTGGCCTTGTCTTCAGCGGAGTGGGCCTCGGCTTCCTTCGCCATACGGTCGACTTCTTCTTTGCTGAGACCGGAAGACGAAGTGATCTGAATCTTCTGGTCCTTGCCCGTCGCGGTGTCTTTCGCCGTGACGTTGAGGATGCCATTGGCGTCGATGTCGAAGGTGACCTCGATTTGCGGGATGCCGCGCGGCGCCGGCGGAATGCCGCTGAGCTTGAACTTGCCCAGCGTGCGGTTCTGCGCGGCCATGGGACGCTCGCCCTGAAGGACGTGAACTTCGACTTCGGTCTGACTGTCGGCCGCGGTCGAGAAGGTCTCGGTCTTCTTGGTCGGGATGGTCGTGTTGCGCGGGATCATCGTCGTAGCGACGCCACCCAGGGTTTCGATGGCCAGGGTGAGCGGCGTGACGTCGAGGAGCAGCAGGTCCTTCACCTCGCCAGCGAGCACTCCGGCCTGGACGGCTGCACCGATGGCAACCACTTCATCCGGATTGACGCCCTTGTGGCCCTCTTTGCCGAAGAGGTCTTTGACGAGCTGCTGAATGCGCGGCATGCGGGTTTGGCCGCCGACGAGGACGACTTCGTCGATCTTGCTGGCATCGATGCCGGCGTCGGCAAGGGCCTTCTTCGAAGGCTCCACGGAGCGCTGGATGATGTCCTCGACGAGCTGCTCGAGCTTGGCGCGAGTGAGCTTGCGGACCAGGTGCTTCGGACCGGAAGCATCCGCCGTGATGAAGGGCAGGTTGATCTCGGTTTCGATAGCGGTCGAAAGCTCGATCTTGGCGCGCTCGGCGGCGTCACGCAGCCGCTGCAGAGCCATTTCGTTCCCGCGTGCGCGGAGATCGAGGCCTTCGTCCTTTTTGAACTCATCGATGAGCCAGTCGACGATGCGCTGGTCGATGTTGTCGCCGCCGAGATGCGTGTCACCGTTCGTGGACTTGACCTCGATGACGCCTTCGCCGACTTCGAGGATGGAAATGTCGAAGGTGCCGCCGCCAAAGTCGTAGACAGCGATGGTTTCGTCCTTCTTCTTGTCGAGGCCGTAAGCAAGCGCGGCCGCGGTGGGCTCATTGACGATGCGCTTGACGTCGAGACCGGCAATCCTGCCGGCGTCCTTGGTGGCCTGGCGCTGCGCGTCGTTGAAATAGGCCGGCACAGTGATCACAGCTTCCGTGACCGTGGTGCCCAGATGGTCTTCCGCTGCCTTCTTCAGCTTTTGCAGAATGAGAGCGGAGATTTCCGGCGGCGTGTAGAGCTTGCCCTGCGCCTCGACAGCGACGTGGTCGCCCTGCTGGACGACTTTGTAGGGAACCATCTTCATCTCGTCGCTGACTTCGTTGAAGCGGCGACCCATGAAGCGCTTGATGGAATAAATGGTGTTGGCGGGATTGGTGATGGCCTGGCGCTTGGCGACCTGGCCGACCAGACGCTCGCCGGATTTCGTGAACGCGACGACGGAAGGCGTGGTTCGCCCACCCTCTTCGTTCGCGATCACTTTGGGCTCACCGCCCTCCATAACAGCGACGACCGAGTTGGTCGTGCCGAGATCGATGCCGATAATCTTTGCCATTGTGTGGTGCTCCTGAGAAGTGCCTGCCTTTGGCTAGGATGGCACTTGAGTGAGTTGCTGTCAATCTATCTGATGCTGGAAGTGGCGGTTGCGATGCAGAAACGGAAATGATTCAAAATGGGCAATTTAGGGATGACTCTTGTGGGGAGATGGCGAATTTCCACCCTGCAGCTGCATCCACGGCGGCAATTGACGTATCCAAAACGAAGATTAGGGGTTCTGGGCAGATTCGGGTTAAGATTTGGGGCTATCGTGGCCGGTCTCCTTTAGGTTCATTGTCTCCCACGCTCTTTCACAACCAGGCAGAGGTGCATGGCGGACGGAAGCAGTCAGCAGCCGCAAAATTTTGGGGTCAATCCCTGGCTCATCGCGGTTTCCGTGATGCTGGCTACCTTTATGGAGGTGCTGGACACGGCGATCGCGTCGGTGGCGCTGCCGTATATTGCGGGTTCGCTGTCGGCCTCGAACGACGAGGCGACGTGGGTGCTGACCAGCTACCTGGTGGCGAACGCGGTGATTCTGCCGGCGAGCAACTGGTTCTCGCTGAAGTTCGGACGGAAGCGGTTTCTGATCACCTGCGTGATCATTTTTACGATCGCGTCGTTTTTCTGCGGAGCGGCGCCGACGCTGGGATTCATCCTGATTGCCCGCGTGGTTCAGGGCGCTGGCGGTGGCGCGCTGCAACCACTGTCGCAGTCGATTCTGCTGGAGAGCTTTCCTCCCGAGAAGCGCGGAGCGGCGATGGCGCTGTTCGCTTTCGGGGTTGTCGTGGCGCCGGTGCTTGGTCCGACACTGGGCGGCTGGCTGACGGACACCTACAGCTGGCGGTATGCGTTCTACATCAATATTCCGGTTGGGGCGCTGGCGGTGTTCATGATCAGCCGGTACATCAAGGATCCCGATTACATCACGAAGGGTCACGCGAGCAAGTTTGACGGACTGGGTTTCGGGCTGTTGACGGTGTGGACAGGATGCCTGCAGGTGATTCTGGACAAAGGGCAGGAAGACGACTGGTTCGGAGCAGCGTGGATCCGTTGGGCGTTCTTCTTCCTGATCGTCTCGTTCACGTGGTTTGTGGTGCATTCGTGGCGGAGCAAGACCCCGCTGGTAAATCTGAAGACGCTGAAGAACTGGAATTTCGGCCTGGGTTGCGCGCTGATTGCGATGTTCGGGGTGTGCATCTACTCGATGATCACGGTGCTGCCGCTGTTCTACCAGGAACTGCTGGGATACACCGCGTTTACGGCTGGTCTGGTGGTTGGGCCACGCGGCATCGGATCGATCCTGGGCATGCCGGTGATCGGGTATCTGGGCAACAAGGTTGACCCGAGATATCTGCTGACGGTTGGGTTTGTGGGGTTCGGGATCATGTCGCTGTATTTCGGCAACCTAACGCTGGACATCAGCCCGTGGACGCTGCTGGTGCCGATTGTCGTGACGGGATTTGCTCTGAGCTTTGTGTTTGTGCCAATCGCGACGCAGACCTACAGCACGCTGCGGAACGATCAGATCGGAAACGCCAGCGGCATTTTCAATCTGCTGCGGAATATCGGCGGTTCGATCGGGATCTCGATTGCGCAGACGCTGCTGGTGCGGCGAAGTGCCGTGCACCAGTCGGAGATCGGCGGCGCCGTGTCGCAGACGCAATACTGGTTCGAACAACAGTTGAGCGGGCTGACCGGCTATCTGACGCAGCATACGGCCGCGCCGAATGCCCGCGGCGCTGCGACGGCGACTTTGTATCAACGACTCGGGCAACAGTCGCTGTTGTGGGCTTTCGTGGATGTGTTCCGGTATATGTCATTGATGTGCTTTGCATGCGTGGTGGTGGTGTGGTTCTTCCGTAAGGCTCGACCGGGAAAGCCGCCGGCTGGAGTGCACTGAGGGCAGCCGGTCGGCTGTAGCCTGTAGCTGAGCGATCAGGGCGATGCTTCGGGATTCTTTTCTGCCCAGTCCTCCAGAGACAAAAAGCGGCGCTGTTGCTGGTCGTATGCGTCGATGGCGCCGGTGAGGATGTCGTAGTACCAACCGTGGATCTGCAGGCTTTGATGGGCCAGGGCGCGGGCGACTTCGGGGTGAGTCCTGAGGTTTTCGAGCTGCGCGATGACGTTGGCGCGGATGAGCGCGACGTGAAGGGTGCGAGGATCGCCGGCGGAAATGCCAGGCGGGAGAAACTTCCAGGCGGGCTCGACGTAGCCGAGCCATTTGGCGGTGAGAGGCAGGCGGCTGAGGTCGCGGCGCGCGGCGGGATCGCTGGGATCGGGCGGCAGAACGGCTTTGATGGCTCCGCAGTCGGAGTGGCCGCAGACGATGATGTGGCGGACGCGGAGAACTTCGACGGCGTATTCGATGGTGGCGGAAACGCCGCCAGCCATGGCGCCCTGCGGCGGAATGATGTTGCCGGCGGTGCGGCAGAGGAACATGTCACCGGGCTCGGTTTGGAGGATCAGGTCGGGAACGACGCGCGAGTCAGCGCAGGTGATGAAGAGCACGTCGGGCTGCTGGCTGTCGGCGAGAAGGTGGAACTGATCCTTCCTTTGCGGGAAGACGTCGCGGCGGAAACGGGCGTAGCCCTTGAGGAGACGCTGCATGGTGGGATCAGTGTACGGTCGGGCCTGCCGGTACCCCCTACCCCCTGAATTGTGCATGTGTGTGATTCTTTGTTGCTTAGCGACGGTCGGCATGAGAAGTGATTGATAACAAGTCACTTGCTTCGTGCACATGAATGCATCATCATGCGTATGAAGGAGCTTGTTGATTGAGAAGAGGTCACTTGGGAGATACTCGCCATTGGCATTCGTGCGCGTGACGAGAGGCAGGAGACAGGAGACAGGGAGGGCCGCAGCGTCCGGATTTGTCGGCCGAGCGGCAAGAAGCGGGGCTGGCTCGAGTCTGGAAAGCGCTGTCTGCGGGTTGTGGGAGTTCGGCTGCACGTGTTTGTCTCCAGCAAAGGAAAAGGCCGCCGTGGGCGGCCTTTCGTTTTGAATTGGGCGGGGATTTTCTTTTCTTGCCCCCTATTATCAGAATACCAAGTCCAGCACTAAAATCGGCCAAATATCTTTGAGGTTTAAGTGGCGTGGAATCATCAAAAGTTACTTTGGAGAAGTGGTGGAAACTTGACAAAAAAAGCGTCCGGGAGCCCCTTGCCTTCTTTCGCCTTTCGAAATTAGTCCAGCGGGTATCCTGTCGTGGAGCATTTCTGCAGGAATGGGTGAAAACGTCGAAAACTCGCCCGTAACGAGCCGGACCCGGTGGAAAACCTCACTGCTGAGCCGGGTGGCTGGACTGCGGCAATCTGAGAACCAGATTTTTCTGGTCCTGGCAATCGTGATCGGCGCACTGACCGGTTTTGCGGTCGCCGCATTCATTGTGCTGACGGAACGATTTGGGATGCGGCTCTACCCGGTCGGCGGTGCTCCGTGGCGGCGGCTCCTGTTCCCGGTCGCAGGCTCGCTCATCATCGGCTACCTGCTCTATCGCTATTTTCCGAACGCACGCGGCAGCGGCGTGCCGCAGACGAAGGCTGCGCTCTATGCACGCGAAGGGCGCATCACGCTGCGGACTGTACTGGGCAAGTTTTTCTGTACGTCGGTTACGCTGGCCAGCGGAATCCCGCTGGGGCGCGAAGGGCCTTCGGTCCAGGTTGGCGCGGGCATTGCTTCGGTGCTTGGGCGCTTCCTGGGATTGCGCCCGGAGCAGGTAAAGAAACTGATTCCGGTGGGAGCGGCGGCGGCCATTGCAGCCGCGTTTAATACGCCCCTGGCGGCTGTGCTGTTTGCGCTCGAAGAGATCGTGGGCGATCTTAACGCACCGGTGATGGGCGCAGTGGTGCTGGCTTCGGCGACCGCCTGGATGGCTCTGCGTGTCTCTCTCGGCGATCATCCCCTCTTCAAAGTTCCCCAATATCGACTGGTCAGTCCCGCGGAGTTTGCGGTCTATGCGGTGCTCGGCGTGGCTGGCGGCGTGGTCTCGGCGGCCTTCACGAGGCTTTTGCTGGGTATGCGAGCGCGCTTCCTGCGGTTCCCACAGAAGACGGTTTGGTTCCAGCCCGTCGCGGGCGGATTGCTGGTCGGTCTGATGGGCTGGTTTGTGCCGCAGGTTCTGGGCGTAGGTTATGGGTTTGTGGGCGACGCGTTGAACGGGAGGATGGCGTTCAAGCTGATGGTGCTGCTGGTGGTATTGAAGCTGATTGCCGTTACTACCAGCTATGCTTCGGGCAACGCGGGCGGCATCTTCGGCCCAGCCCTCTTCATCGGAGCGATGCTGGGAGGCACGGTGGGGACCGTGGCGCATCAGTTGTTTCCCGCATACACGGCGACGCCGGGCGCTTACGCGCTGGTTGGAATGGGCGCGGTGTTCGCAGGGGTTGTGCGCGCTCCCATGACCTCGGTGCTGATGATCTTCGAGATGACCCAGGACTATGCCGTGATCGTCCCGCTGATGATTGCGAATCTGGTGAGCCTTTTCATTGCTTCACGGTTGCAGCAAGAACCCATCTACGAAGCGCTGGCGGTGCAGGATGGCATACACCTGCCGAGGGCGAAGACGCGACAGCGATCGGGTCAGCGCCGGGTAGCAGGAATCATGCAGAATGCGAGCCAGTTCCTGCCGGCCGAGATCACGGTTCGGGAGGCGCTCAAGGAGGTTCGATCGAGTGAATCCCGAACGTGGCTGGTGATGGATCGACGAGGTGTCATAGGTGTTATCAACTCTGCGAGGCTGGAGCGAGAGCGGGCAGAAGGCGCGGATAAGGAGGTCGGTGGACTGGTGGATGCGCAGGCTTTTCCGCACGTCCACCCGGATCAGGGGCTGGATTTGGCGCTCGAACGCATGGGTGCAAACCAGATCGAAATCCTGCCAGTGGTGAACCGGGCGGATGTACACAAGCTGGAAGGCATGGTGACACTACGGGATATTTTGGCCGCATACGGCGTGCCCCAGCCTGATCGCACCTAATTGGCGATGATGTGTCGGCGGATCGCCGCGCCGGTCGAGCGCCCGTGTGGCGCGGACGAGATGGAGCAGGTCCAGATGCAGACCGCGCTGCTGAAGCATGGCCGCCTTTGCCGGCCTACGACGGGAATACACACCCACGATTCTGCACATGGCGTGATCCTTTGCTAAGAAACTGGGGGACCGGGCGACTGAGGCCTCTGTTCAGGCCAGGGAACCTTTCTCTGCTGAGCGCACCATCTCATTATCCGAGAAATATCGATGTTTTCTCCCTGTGAACTGGAGCGGCACACGCTCTTTCCAGGCGTATGCGACGATACCTGCAGACGAGTTCTGCCATTCGCTGGAAAGCCGTTTTGTAGAGGTACGGAAAGGTATGAAGTGGAAACGGGTGGCGGTCCTGCTCGCCGTCGGCCTGGTTGCCGTGCAATGCTGGCGTCCAGCGCATACCAATCCGGCATTTTCGCCCGGCCAGACGATGGAGACGATGATAGCGACGCCGCCGGATGTGCAGGCGATCCTGGGGCGAGCCTGCGCCGATTGCCACTCCAATGAGACACACTGGCCCTGGTACTCGTATGTCGCGCCCACATCGTGGTTCGTGGTGGGGCATGTTGACAACGGCCGCCGCCACATCAATATGTCGACGTGGGTGCGGCCGGGAAAGGAGCCGGTGGACTCCATCGATCGGTTGAAGGCGATGTGCAGCGAGGTGCGGAAGGGCGACATGCCGCTGACTTCGTACAAATTGATCCACTGGCATGCGCGGCTTTCCGCCGCAGATGTTCAGAGGATTTGCGCGTGGTCGGAGGAGGAACAACAGCGTTTAAGCACAGTGCCGCAATGAGAAAGCCGTCTGCAAGCCGGAGGCGAGAAGAATGAAGAGAGGCGTGGGAATTTCAATCCTGATGATCGCGACGCTGCCGGTTGTGTCTGCGAGGTTCGATATCGCAGGCGGAGGCGCGGGTTGGTCGATGGCGGCGGGGCCTGCGCCTGAGTTCAGCAGGACGGTCATTCCGGTGGGTCACGGTCCGGGATCGATCGCCGTCGCCGATGTGAATCATGACGGCAAGCTCGACCTCATGGTAGCGAACACGGTCGACGGGACGGTGGAGGTGCTGCTCGGCGATGGCAAAGGGCACTTCGTGCCGGCAGCAGGATCGCCTTTCGCATGCGGAAAGAATCCGAACGATATTGCTGTGGGCGACTTCAATGGCGACGGCAATCTCGATCTTGCGATTGCCGATACCGAAACTCCGTACCTCACCATTCTTTTGGGCGACGGCAAGGGCGGATTTGCGCCTTCGCCTCATTCTCCCTTCGATACGCATTCGTATCCACACGTTCACGGCGTTGCTGTTGCCGATTTCAACAGCGATGGGAAACCGGACGTCGTGACCGACAGCTGGGGGCACGACCAAATCCTGATGTTTTTGGGGGACGGCGAGGGAAACCTGATTTTGCCGGGGCAGGCTTTCAGGACCGGAAAGCGCCCCTATGAACGGCTGCGCTCGGCGGATTTCAACAAAGACGGAAAGCCTGACGTGGTGACAACCGATCTGGACGAGAATGCCGTTTCCATTCTGCTGGGCGATGGGAAGGGCGGTTTGCGGGACGCGCCCGGCTCGCCTTTTCCCGCGGGGAAAGCGCCGTGGGCGGTTGCCATCGATGACATGAACCACGACGGGAATCTCGACCTGGTCATCGTCCCTTACGCGCCGGAGGTTGCCGATCCGAAAGACGTCGGCGTCACCGTTTTGCTGGGCGACGGCAAAGGCGGATTCAGGAAGATGCCGGGCTCGCCGTTTTCTCTGGCTGGATGCGAGGGTCCGGACCGCGTCGCCACGGGAGACATCAATGGCGATGGATTGCGGGACATGGTGGTGACCTGCGGGCAGAACAACCGGTTGATGCTGTATCTCGGCTCGCGCGGCGGGGGCTTCACGATTGCCACGGAAAGCGTTCAGACCGGATGGGCGGGCGTTGCGATCGGGGACCTCGAAGGACGCGGCACAGACGACATCGTGGTCTCGAACGGGCTTTTGGATTATCAGCCGAGGACCACGAAGGGGACGATCACGATTTTTTCGAGGAAGTGAGTTCGGGAGGCAATGGACATTGCCGCGAATACGGTTTGCGGGGCCGGCTATCGCGAGGCAGGGGTGAGTTCCTGAGGCGGAGCGAGCGGGGCGGAACGATAGGCGGATTCGGGGATGGTGGCGAGGCGGGAGTCGCGGAGGCGCGGGCCCAATCCATAGAAATGCTGGAAGCTCATGATGAGCGGGCGCCATTTGTCGGGGTCGATGCGGTTAGGGTCGCCTTCGAACTGGATGGATTCATCGACATGGACGCGCTCAATCTGGACTTCAAGGGAGATGAGCTTGCCTTTGGCGTCGGGGACTTCGTCGGCGATGGGATGGAGGTGTTTGAGGGTGGCTTCGAGGTGGACGGGGCACTCGAGGGCGCGCGGGGGCTGGACGAAGTGGGAGGGGATGGGCGTGAAGCCGGAGAGGCCGAACTTGTCGGGTTCGTGGCGGTAGCCGCGGCTGCGCTTGAAGTCTGGGACGGGATCGGACGCAGTGGTGAGGGCGAGACGATCGACCAGGGCTGCGAGGCCGGCGGAAGGGAGATTGAGGACGCACTCGCCGGTGCGAAGGATGTTTTGCGGAGTTTTGGAGCGGGCGCCGAAGCCGAGCAGGCAGCTGGAGCCGAGCCACCAGGCGGAGGACATGGGCGCGAGGTTGGGGGAACCGTCTTCGTTGAG
>JBEKIN010000092.1:0-13586 GCA_050011735.1 Acidobacteriaceae bacterium
TGCCGAGGATTGTTGCCGCCGGGGGATCGGGAGCCACCAAAGGGGTATTCTCGGGAGCACTCTACCGAAAGCATCGTGAATATAACGCATTGCTGGGGGCTGCCGGCATGTATGCTGCCCTCATCCTGAAGCTGGTGCTGCTCAGGAAATAAGAGGACTCGATTGCAGGAGCATCGCATTTCTTTGAGAGCTGCCGAAGGAACCCGGGTGCTGTGCATGGCACTGCTCGTGTCTGCGGGGTTCATTCTGGCGCCGGGTGGAGTAGGGCAGAGCCCGCCGCCGCTCATTCCTCCGCGCGCGGGTTACAACTTTCCCGCGAAGCAGACACTGACCTATAGCGTGGACTGGCGCGTTTTTCCGGCCGGAACGACGGTGATGCATCTCCAGCAGGACGGAGATGAAGAGCGCGTGTCGGCGTCCGGGGACACGTTGGGCGCGATCAACCTCATCTATCGCGTCAGCGATCGGTTTCAGTCTTCCTTCAATCGGCGCACGGGATGTTCGGCGGGCTTTGCCAAGCAGCTGCAGGAAGGCCGGCGACAGGTGAACACCGATCTGAAGTTCGATTATGCGCATGGTAAAGCGCTGCTCGACGAGAAGAACCTGGTGAAAGGGAACAGCAAGCACCAGGAAGTACCAGTGGGCCCGTGCGTCACCGATCTTCTGTCGGCAATTTTTTATCCGGCTGCGCTGACCCTGACTCCCGGAGAAAGCTTCCGCGTCCCGGTCGCAGACGCGATGCATACGGTTGCGGTGACGATGAAGGTTGAGGCGCGTGAGACCGTCCGCACACCTCTGGGGACCTACCAGACGGTTCGCGTGCAGCCAGCTGCGGATGCTGGTGTGGTCAAGGCGCGAGGCAACATCTGGATCTGGTACACCGACGACGAGCGGCACATCCCCGTGCAGATGAGGGCGCGGCTGTTCTGGGGAACGATCACTTTCCGGCTGACAGCAATGGAGCAAAAATAAGGGGCGCGGCTGGGTTAGTGGATTCGAAAGCGCTCGCGCATCAGCCGCTGCAGACGAGGTTTGTAGAGGAGATCGAACGCGAGCTCCTTGCCGGGGAACATCGCGAGAGCGGCGCGGCGAGTGTCAGCCACCATCTCTGAGGCTTCGTCGACGGAGAGGGACATATCCTGGCTGATAACGGACATGACCATGTTGACCATGATCTGCAGGCGGCGCAGCCTGCGCTGCTCATCCTGAAGCTCCTGAGCAGTTTGCCGTACCGATTCAGGGCGGGAATCGAGGGCTGGATACTCGGGTTGTGACCCCATGCAATGCGGACCTCCGTTGCAGGATCGTACAACAGTAAGACTCTGCCTCAAACGGAAAAGATGCGTAGAGGCCGGTTAGGGCATGGCGGAATTGGGTTACGGTTTCTCCCCGTCGCGGGTGATCGTGGCCGAGGGAAGTTCGGATCGCACGCGGGAGAGGAAGGCAGCGATTTCCGCCTCGGTCATACGCAGGCATTGGCGCGGCCCAAAAGCGCGGCCGAGATAACGCGGCGATTGCTCCAGCCAGCGCCGGCGTGCACGGGTATCGGCGCCAGCCGAATCGAGGCAATCGGACGCGATGCGAGCCAGGTGGGGCATCGATCGCACCGGGTCCTCCGCGACCGTCCACTGCAGGACTGAAGTTGTGCCGTCCCCCGGCTCCACTTCGGGCAGAGCCATCGCTCCGCGTTCCAGAAAAATTCCGGCATAGCGCTGTGGAACCGCGGAGAGCAGGTCTGGCTGCAGGCCGCGGTCGATCATCGCAGCAATGCTCTCCGCGGCATTCACGGTGAGACCTACCGACACGGGTAGCCCGCGACGGAGCTCATTTTTCAGAATGCGCAGCGCTTCATCGAGATTTCCGACGACGAAATCGATGAGTCCGGAGCGCAGACCCTGGCGAAGGCCGTCGGCGTCCGCATCGAAGCATAGCGAAGCAGCTCCTGCGACGCTTGCCGCAATAACCGCGGCGATCCCTTCGGCGCTCAATCCGGACTGCAGCAGGAGCTTTCCGCTCAGAGTGTCTCGAAAGCGCTCACGCGCCAGGCCGGCGATGGAGAGGTATCGATCGTGAACCAGCGCCAGTTCCGGAACGGTGAGCATCGTCGCAGTTATTCTGCCACGCCGTACCGACGAGTTACCTGAGTTTCGAAGAGTTGCGCGGAAGTGACTTGCGTGCGGACAACACTCCCTAAACTGGGAGTGCCTCTTTCAAAGTGCGAATGCGGATGACGCAGAGATCGGTCCGGAAGATGGACCGACGACTCGCAGGCCGCTATGAACGACCTGCGGGCTCGGGGTCCCCGGCACGCCCGGTGTTGGTGTGCTGGGGTGAGGGCCGTTCGGATGAAAGGGGGTGAGTGCCAGGGATGAATAAGAAATCATCCTGGACTCGCATCGCCGTAACGATTGCGCTGGATTGGCGCTTTGTTCTGGCGGTTGCCGTCCTCGTACTCATGCTACTGATGAAGTAGCCAACTTCCCGGGAGGGGCGCACCCTTCGGGAACTACTTTACCCAGAGTATAACATCGGCAGAATGCTCACCAGGTAGAGTACGGTTGCCCGTCCGATCCCTGTTCCTCTGAACCGCTGTGCACATCGTTGACGCCGGGTTCCGTCTGATCGAGATCGGCATAGGTATCGTCACTCGCGGTCACCCAGGTGTCACGGCTGTGCGTGAAGGGATCTTCCGGGATCACTTTCAGATAGCCATTCTGCACCAGGTCGTCGAGGGACTGCGGCGCTTTGTTCTTGTCCATCGTGTAGGAATCGATGGCGTCCCGCAGCACATGCAGGTCTTCTTTCAGCGCGGCTTCCTTCGCACTCTTGATGGACGCGCTGAAGATGGGGATGGCGACCGTGGCCAGCACGCCAATGATCAGCATGACGACCATGAGCTCCACGAGGGTGAAGCCGTCTTCCTGCTTTCGAATTGGGGTTTTCAGCCGCATAGGATCACCAGTCCGAGTATTTCGTTCCGTCCAGGGCTACCCCGTCGGATTTCGTGAAAACGTCGAAAACATTCTGGCCGCCCCATGAATCGCTGGTGGGGTCATCCTGCATCGAGCGCAGCCCCCAGTCGTCGTTGCCGGTCATTGGATCGATGGGAATGTGCCGCAGGAAGCGCACCGTTTTTCCCTGCACGCCCACGCCGTCGACCAGAGTCTGCAGATCGGGAGGATAATTCTGGCTGTCCACCTTGGTCTGGAATGCATGCTTTTCCGCGGCATCCTTGTAGGCATCGATGGCCGCGCGCATCTGCCACAGGTCGTAGCGCAGCATGCGCTCCTTCTGCCGCTTCACCTGAAAGCGAGCGATGGGCACCGCAGCCGACGCAAGGATGCCGAGGATCGCGACTGTGACGATCAGCTCTACGAGAGTCAGACCAGCTTCACGCCTTCCGTTTTTTGTGTCGCGCAGGATCAACTGCATAACTTCATCCCTTCGGCGGCCGATTACTGAATGTGCACAACTGCCTGAGATCCCATCGCGGGTATCGGCTGCTGCTGGCTATTGCGCACAACCGGTCTCACAATGGCAACCGACGCGTCGCCTGGGGCCTTAGCCTGGAAGGTGAGAACGCACAGCGCTCCCGAGCCACTGACGCCTTTTGTTCCGGGCGGACGCGAAGCGGCGACGGCGGCGTTGCCTTTTCCATCATCGCGATGCGCCAGTGCTACCGCCTGTCCGTCTTTCCCCAGGACGTTCGGATTCTGCGGATCGTCGGTGTCCACATTGATGAGGGTCAACTTTGAGGCGTCATACTGCACGTCCATAGGCACGGCGAAAACGTCGCTTCCCCCGGAAAGGTTGACGAACATTTTGAAACTCGAACCCACTTTCTGCGTGGATTGCGGTGGGGTCAGCTGCAGGTTCACCGGCGCCGCGGCATTCGCCTGCTGCTGCATGCTGGTGATGGCCTGCTGGGCCGCTACGGCCGCCGTGGGCGGCGCGGCCGGCGGTGGAGGTGCGGGAACACCCTGCTGTCCGCCAAATGCCGGCGTGCCGGATTGTGCCGGCGCCTGCAGCGCGGCCGCTAACTGCTGCGGCGAGCTGATAGGGCGCAGTTCGATATTGTTGGTGGTGCCCGTATCGATCTGCTGGATGTTTTCCGGGTCGACCTCTTCGGCGCGCACAACGTGCGGGATCATCAGGAAGACCACCTCGTCGTCGGTGACTTCCTTTTGCTGGGTGCTGAAGAGGTACTTGATGAGGGGAAGCTGGGCCAAACCCGGAGTGCCGCTGATGGCATAGGTGGTCTGATGCTGAAGGATGCCGCCCAGTAGGTTGGCTTCGCCGTCTCTCAGACGAACCGTGTGATCGACGGAGCGCTGGGTGATGATCGGCTCGGTGATGCCGCCGATGCTGGAATTGCCGTTCGTGGCCGAAACCTCGATCTTGCTCTTCAGGGTGACGTCGCGGTCGAAGTGCACCGTCGGCTTGATGTCCATGGTGACGCCGACGTCGATGTACTGGAACTGCGTGTTCACCAGCGAGCTGACGATGGCCGTGGCCGCGCCGGTTTGGTACGACCCGGTGGCAATGGGGATGCGTTCGCCGATCTTGAGGGTCGCCTGCTGGCCATCGGAGGCGCGAATCTGCGGATTCTGAATGATGCGGGAGCGCGTGTCGGTGAGCAGCAGATCCACGGCCGCCTGGCCGATGGTCACCGCGAAGTTGGTCGAGTTCAGGTGAGCGAGATTGTTGAGTGTGATGCTGCTGGTCGTGGTCGAGGCAGTGTTCGTCGTTGTGCTGCCGGTATTGCTGGTCGAACCGGTGGTATTCAGATTCGCGTTCGACGGCTGAAAATTGATGCTCGCCGTCTGCGGCAGCTGCACGCCGATGTTGCGCAGCAGATCGCGGCTGACTTCCAGCACCGCTACGTCGATCACCACTTCTGGCCTGGCCTTATCGAGGTCGTCGATGAGCCGGCGCGCCAGCAGCAGCTCATCGGGTGTGCCGCGCATGACGATCGCGTTTTCACTGGCGACGCCGTTGATGCGGGCCCCCTGAAAGAGATTGCGCAGAACCGTCTGTACCTCGGTGAAATCGTTCTGCTGCGCCACGTTGTGCAGATAGAACGTCTCCACCGCCTGCTCGTCAAGCTCGGTGTGCTTGCTGCGCGAGTTCTCGGCGACAAAGATGGTGTTCGAAGTAATGGGGCGCCAGAAGGTGTTCGAGACAGTCGCAACAATGCGCAGCCCGTCGCTCAGCGTGACGTTCTGCAGGTCCACCTGTATGCGCTTGGAGCTATACGCTGGATCGAACAGGACGTTGATGCCCGCGGCCTTGCCCACCGCCTGATAAACGATGCGGCTGTCTTCGACCATGTGCAGAGTGAGCGGCTCGCTCGAGATGGGCTTGAGCTGGATGGGAGTAGCCAGTTCCAGGGCCTCGTCAGTGGTTCGCGGCGCATTTTCCGGCGCCGGCGATTGGGAATTCAGCTTGTCGCGCGTGGCCTTGATGTCCTGCGAGGCCAGCTCATTGCTGGGGTCGATCTCCAGAGCCCGCAGGAACTCGGTGAGAGCCCCGGTGTAGTCGCCCTGATCGCGCAGCCGCTCCCCGTGCTCGACACGTATCGCCGCCGCGGGAAACCGGGTACGCTCCCACGCGAGCTTATAGCGTTCGTCCGAGGGCTTTTTCTGATAGGCCTGATAGTAGGCCTCGTAAGCGCCCAGGGTATCGTCTTTCGTCTCAGCGGCCTGACCCTGCTTGAACCAGTGGGCCGCGGACTGCGCGTGCGCCGCTGGCAGGGACGCCACAATTATGGCGAGGAAAGCCCAGATGACAAGACTTCTCTTCATGCAGCTCCAATTTCGGGAGAGACAATCACGGGCGCCGGAGCGGTTGGCCTTTCGTCCCCTGCCATAGAAGAGTGGCTCGACGGTGCTACCCCTTCGCGCTGCGTATAGTATCGCACTCTCGCCCCGTTTCGCTGCATGGCACGAAATGGCCATACCATTCTCTCCTCCGCCGCCGGGGTCGCGTTTTGCCGCTGTGCGGCATACGATGAGAAACTGCGACTGAAGCCATGGCCCGAACCTCCAGCCATCCCGTAAAACCGGCTCCGCCGAAGCCCAAACTGCGCGATCCGGTGGCTTCCGGCACCCGCGACGCCGCCCAGAATCGCCAGGCCAGCCACAACTACTTCATCCTCGAGAAGTACGAGGCAGGCGTGGCCCTGCGCGGGTCCGAGGTCAAGTCGATCCGCGAGGGTAAAGCCAATCTCAAGGACGCCTATGGCCTCGTCAAGGATGGGGAAGCCTTTTTGTTGAATGCGCATATCGGAGCGTATTCCCACGCCAGCTACAACAACCACGAAGCGCTGCGCACACGAAAATTGCTGCTGCATCAGGAGGAAATACGAAAGCTCACGGGAAAGACGCAGCAAAAGGGGTTAACGCTCATCCCCACAAGGCTTTATTTTCGCAATGGCCGGGTGAAATGCGAACTGGCCGTCGCCCGCGGCAAACAGGAGTGGGATAAGCGCGAAACCGAGCGCCGGCGCGAGGCCGATAAGGAAGCGCGGGCGGCGATTGCCCGGAGCCGGAAAGCGTAAATCTGTACAATTTTTCCATGTCTGATATGGTGAGCGTCAGTTATTTCCAGGCCCATTGGGCCGAGATCATGAAACGCGTCGCAAGCGGTGAGAAGATTGTGATTTCGCGCCGAAGGAAGCCGGTTGCGATGGTTTTATCGCCGCCTGTTGTCCCGCCCGGGCCGCGAAAGGGCCAAAAAAGCAGGACTGGGCACACCGTGGGGAAACGGTGAAGTTCTGCTGTAGCCTTTTTCAAGGCTGGTCGGAGTGCGCGGGAACCCGGGGTATTGGGCTTTTTGTTAGGAAGCTCGATGGGCATGAGGTAGGCTTCATTCTTCAGCACCGAGCATTAGATCCGTCAGCGACACCTCCGGTTTGCCCGTCTCCTCTTTCGCTCATCACCGAAATTCATACCCTGCATCGCCCTTGGTGCGGGAAAAACCTTCACAAGTTCTGCAAAGACAGCTACGAGGATCTGCTCCGTCCTGATCTGAGCCTTCCGAACTCCTGATTCTATGAATACGAAAATCCTCCTTGCCCCCTCCGCCGAAATTGAAACCGAACTTCTGGCCGTCTTCGCGGTCGATGCCGCGGCCAATGCCAATAGGGCCGCGAAACCCGAAATTCGTCTGCTGGCCAGCGACGAAGCCCCAGCCAGGGCTGCACAGACCGTGCTCGATGGCGGCGAGTTCAAGGCCGAATCCTGCGAGACCCTGTTGCTGCATGGTCCGGCTGGACTAAAGGCAAAGCGGCTCCTCATCGTTGGCCTGGGCAAATTGGCGAAGCTAACCCCGCACGAAGTTCGCAAAGGCGCGGGAACGGCGGTGCGTTTCGCCAAACCGCGCGGGCTGCGGGAAGTTGCGATTGCCGTCCCGATGGCTGAGGGGCTTGATCCAGAGCTGACGATTCGCGCTCTCGCCGAAGGCGCAGTGATCGCGGACTATGACTCCGACACCTACCGCTCTGACCGCAAGGACCGCAGCGTGCAGTCGGTGCAGGTCGTAGCTTCCGCGTCAGCCGACCGGGCAGCCGCCGAAGCAGCTCTGCGCGCGGGCGCCATTGTCGGTGAGTCGCAGAACTTTGCGCGCGCCCTGGTCAACGAACCCGGCAATCGCCTCACGCCGACCATCCTGGGCGAGCGGGCTGCGGAGATGTGCCGCGAGTTCGGGATCGAGTGCAACGTCCACGGCACGGACAAGCTCCGCGAGCTGAAAATGGGCGCTTTCCTCAGCGTCACCCAGGGTTCCGACGAGCCGCCCGCTCTGATCGTGATGATCTACGAGCCGAAAGACGCGCCGGCCGGCCCGGTCCTCGGACTAGTAGGGAAGGGCATCACCTTCGACACGGGGGGCATTTCCATCAAGCCCTCCGACAACATGGAGAAGATGAAGTACGACATGGCCGGAGGCGCGGCCATGATCGGCGCGATGCGCGCCATTGCGCAACTCCAGCCGCCGGTGAAAGTGATCGGCATCGTCTGCGCGGCGGAGAATATGCCCTCCGGCAAAGCCTACAAGCCCGGCGACGTCGAGATCGCCATGCCCGCTCCGGGCAAGCCCGGCAAGGCGATCGAAATCATCAACACTGACGCCGAAGGTCGGCTGGTGCTGGCCGATGGCCTTACCTATGCGAAGCAACTGGGCGCCACCCACCTGATCGACGCGGCCACGCTGACCGCGGCTGTCGGTGTAGCGCTGGGCCTGCTCAACGCCGGTATCTTCGCCAACGATGAGGACAGCTACCGGCGCTTCTCCGATGCCCTGAAGATTTCCGGCGAGCGCTTCTGGCGGCTGCCGCTCGACGACGATTATCGCGACGTCATCAAGTCGAGCATTGCCGACATCAAGAACACCGGCGGCCGCTACGGCGGGGCCATCAACGCAGCCATGTTCCTGAAAGAATTTGCCGAGGAGACCCCCTGGATCCACCTGGACATCGCCGCTGTGGCCTGGAGTGATGAGGCGAAGCCGTGGATGGCCTCGGGGCCGACCGGAGCGGCGATGCGCAGCATCGTGGAGTGGATCAGGAATTACGCCCAGTAGCGTGCAATCAATGATTGCATTGACAGCATTGACAGCATTGAGCCGTACTCGCGATTATGGAGTCATGGCCACAATAACGATTCGCAATCTCTCTGATTCCGCCAAAACCAAGCTTCGAGTGCGCGCCGCTGAAAACGGGCGATCCATGGAAGAGGAGGCGCGACAGATTCTGAAAGCGGCGGTGATGGAACCCTCAGCAGAGGCAAATGAGGCCGAGAAGACCGGTAACGGCACCGAGCAGGCGGATGTTGCGGACTGAAAAACCGAAGAGTAGTCGTTGGCGGGCTCTACGTACTATGGGCGGTTGCCGTCCGCCGTTCAGAGTTCGCAGCCTTCGCGCTGGCCTTGGCTCTGGCCACCAGGATTAAACCCAGACCGAATGCAATGGCTCCCACGCTGGCCAACTGCGCGTTCGTCATCCCCCACAGGATCTTCGGATTGATCCGGATGAATTCCACCAGAAAGCGCGCTATGCCGGTGAGGATGAGGTATTCGCCCGTAATCTGGCCCAGCGGCTTGGGCCGTTCCGGCCCGCCACGGCGCCATAGGATCCAGGTGATCAGCAGCGCGCCCAGCAGCTCGTAAATCGGAGTGGGGTGCACCCGCTGCCAGGTCGGCACTAGCCCATGGGGAAAGCTCATGCCCCAGGGCAGGTTGGTCGGGATACCGTAATCGCCATCCCCTGAAACCAGGCACCCAAGCCGCCCGACGCCATAGCCAATCGCGGCAGCCGGAGAGGCCAGGTCGAGCATCTGCAGAGGGCCCAGCTTGTAGACCCGCGCCTGCCACAGCAACGTCAGAATGCCGACGATCAGGCCGCCGTACCAGGCGAAGCCGGCACGGTCGAACAGCAGATCGGCAGGATGGCGCATCAGAGCCTGTGGCGTCTCGAGAACGTGCCAGATTTTCGATCCCAGCACACCGGCTACGGTGGAGACGGCCACGATACTGATGGCGTCGGCGTCAATCCCCCAGCGGCGAAAATTCCGGTAGAGAATCCAGCAGGCGGCGACCGCCGCCAGCCAGAGCATAATGCCGAAAGTGCCAACAGAGAAGCGGCCAATGTGAATAAATGGGTACATACGCGCGTCTCTCAAGTATAGCTTCCACAGGCGGGTTTGGAGTTAATCTGGCGTGTGAGCACGACAAGCATTCACTCAGGGCTTGAGGTTCTCTTTAGCCGCGAACAGATTCGTCATCGCGTGCTGGAGATCGGGCGCCAGATCGATCGGGATTACGCGGGCGAGAAGATCGTTCTCGTTGGAGTGCTGAAAGGGGCGGCCATTTTCCTGGCCGATCTGGCGCGCAGCATCTCCGTCGACAACACCTTCGACTTCGTCGCGGTCACCAGCTATGGCAAGGGGGCGCGCTCCAGTGGCGCCGTGAAGCTGATCAAGGACCTCGATCAATCCATCGAAGGCAAAAACGTCATTATCGTCGAAGACATCCTGGATACGGGGCTGACGCTGGGATTCCTGTGCAGCCTCTTCGAGCAGCACCAGCCCAAAACCCTCCGCATCGCCGCTCTGCTTGACAAGCCTTCGCGCCGTGTGGAAAAAATCGATGCCGATTATGTGGGATTCACCATCCCCAATCAGTTTGTTATTGGGTATGGGATGGATTTCGCAGAGCGATACCGGAACCTGCCGGACATCTGTCTGATGCCTCCGGATGCCCCGGAACTATCGACGGGCTGAAAAAGGAGTTTGCCCCCATGAGCACACAGATTCACCTCATCGACGAAGAAGAGGAACAGGAAGTACCAGGCTTCGACGCGGAAGCGTTTGCGAAGCAGGCCCTGTCGTCCACGCAGAACCTTGCGGCAGCCATCGACCACACCCTGCTGAAACCCGAAGCGACCCAGGAACAGGTGATTCGGCTTTGCCGCGAGGCGGCGGAGTATCGCTTCGCCTGCGCCATGGTCAATCCCACCTGGACGGCTCTGGCGTACGCGGAACTGGCCGGAACCGGCATCCCTGTGGGCGTTGTCGTTGGCTTTCCGCTGGGGGCGTCCCTGGGAACCACCAAGCGCGAAGAGGCCCTGGCGCTGGTGAAGATCGGCGCGCACGATGTGGACATGGTGGTCAACATCGGGCTGCTGAAATCCGGCGAGAACCAGGCCGTGCAGCAGGAGATCCAGGGAGTGGTCCAGGCTGCTCACGAAGCAGGCGCCATCGTGAAGGTGATTCTCGAAACTTGTCTGTTGACCGTCGAGGAGAAGCTGCGGGCTTCAGAGCTGGCCATTGCCGCAGGCGCCGACTTCATCAAGACCAGCACCGGGTTCTCGACGAGTGGGGCGACTCCGGAAGACGTGGCAATGATGCGCGGCGTGGCCGGAGGTCGCTGCGGAGTAAAAGCTTCGGGCGGGATCCGCACTCTTGCCGACGCGCGGCGCATGCTCGAAGCCGGAGCCAACCGCATCGGCGCCAGCGCCAGTGTAGCGATCGTCGGCGAGCTCAAAACGGCCTGAGATTCCCGCGCTGCCGGGCCTCGAAATTCGCAGCGCGGTGCGGTTTCTCAGCGTTCGCGCGCTCCCAACGGGCCGCCGCAAAACCTCGTATCATGACATTCGGTCAGTGCGCGCGGTGCCGTGCGTCCCCAGGAGAATTGTGAGCGAAGACCCCCGGCAGAACCCGGCGGAGCAGTCGTGGGAAGGGGATTACAGGCCCGCTTCGCCTGAGGCCTTGCAGCGCCCTGCGCAGGTGCAGGTGGATCCGCTGCAAACGGAATTCCTGGTCCGTCTGGCCGACGCGCTGAACACCACGCTGGACCTGAAGACTCTGCTCGAACGCACTGCGTCGCTGGTGCGCGCGGTCATCGACTACCGCATCTTCGCCATTCTGCTGGTCAACGACCGCACCCACGACCTGCGCATGCGTTTTCAGATCGGCCACAAGCCGGAGGCCGAGCGGATGCGCATCAAGATGGGGCAGGGCATCGTGGGCGAGGTGGCGCAGAGCCGCCAGGCCATGCTGGTGAACGACGTCACCAAAGCGGAGAACTACATCAACGTCAATCCCGATGTGCGCTCGGAACTGGCCGTGCCGCTGATCACGAAGAATCGCATGATTGGCGTCATCGACATCCAGGCCGAGCAGCTGAATTACTTCAAGCCCGAGCACCTGCATCTGCTCACGCTCACCGCCTCCCGCATTGCGGGCGCCATCGAGAACGCGCGCCTCTACACGCGTGTCGCCCGTCAGGCGCAGACGCTGCAGGTGCTGAACGAGATCAGCCGCGAGATCACGTCGATTCTGGATCCCAACGAGCTGCTGCAACGGGTCGGCCAGCTGATTCGCCGCATCATCGATTACCAGATGTTCTCGATCTGGCTGGTGAATGAGCGGGATCAGCAGCTCGAAAACCGCCTGTCCATTCGGTTCGTTCACCGCTCCGATACAAAAGAGAAGCAGGAGCCGCGGCGCAGCATCTGGGACTCCTCGCCACCGGAACTGCCCGGGGTCTCTCCCCTCGCGGCTTCGGGTTTAGCGGAGAACTCCGCGGCCATCGGCACCACCATTCCGCTCGATCGCGGGCTGGTCGGCGCGGCGATCCGCGAGAAGCGCGTCATTCACGTGCCCGACGTGCGCAAGGACGCGCGCTACCACATGGTGAATCCGGAGACGCGCTCGGAGATGACCGTGCCGCTGATCTACAAAGGCACGGCCATCGGAGTGCTCGACGTCGAGCACACGCGCCTGCACTACTTCACCGAGGATCACGAGCGGGCGATGACCACGCTCGCCGCGCAAATTGCAATTGCCGTCGAAAATGCGCAGCTCTACCAGCGCGTCACCCAGCAGGAACAGCGCCTGGAGCGTGACCTGGCCATGGCGCGCGAGGTGCAGCTGCGGTTGCTGCCTCCGGCGAAGCCGAAGCACAAGCGGGCGGAGTTTGCGTCGAGGTTCCTGCCGGCGCGCACCATCGGGGGCGACCTCTATGACTTCCTCCCATACGATGCGAACCGCAGCGCCATCGCGCTGGGCGATGTCAGCGGCAAAGCGGCTGCGGCCGCCCTGTACGCGGCGCTGGTCAGCGGCATCATGCGCTCAGTGGCCCCGCAGCATCTCTCGCCCTCTGAAATGCTGAAGACGCTGAACGATGCGCTGCAGGAGCGAAAGCTCGATTCGCAGTACGTCACCATGCTCTTCGGCGTCTGGAACGACGAGAACCTCACCATGCAGATCGCCAACGGCGGATCGGTGCAGCCGCTCTTTTGCCGCGGCGAGGAGATTGAGACCATCCGCGCGGAGGGATTTCCCCTGGGCATGTTCCCCAACGCCACCTGGGAGGAGTTCAGCATCGCGACCCAGCCCGGCGACTCCGTGGTGTTCTTCAGCGACGGCATCGTCGACGCGCAGAACGCCGCGGGCGAGATGTTCGGCAACGACCGGCTGATTGAGACCGTGAGAAAGCATCACCACAAGTCCGCCTCAAAGCTGGCCGATTGCATTCTCACCGAGGTGGGACGCTTCCAGGGCAAGCGCGACCGCTTCGACGACGAGACGGTGGTCGTGCTGCGCGTGATTTAATTCGCGCGCACCAATTCCATATCATCCGCACTTCTCATGTTGTTGATGTCTGTTAACTGCTGCGATATTACCCGCACAGTACCTGCAAAGTGTTATTGCGCATAGGTCAACACGGCGTACAATTCAGTTCCATCTTACATAAGAGGAATTATTCATTATGAAAATGATCGCGACTGTCTGTTTTTGCGTCCTGCTTAGTGTTGCCTTGAGTTTTGGCTTCGTCTCCAGCTCTGTAGCCCAGGACGCGGTTCCTGCCCCGGCCTCGCCAGCCGCGGTGCCACAGCCAGCAACACCGTCTTCGCCTAACACGCTCCTGGACGGAACCCCCGTAAAAACGCGAATTAGTGAGACCATCTCTTCCGCAGATGCAAAAGTTGGCCAGGAAGTTCCGTTCGAAGTACTTGAAGACATAACTGTGAATGGGTTAATCGTCATTCCCAAGGGCGCGTCAGCCATTGGTACTGTGACCGCTGC
>JBEKIN010000093.1:0-13438 GCA_050011735.1 Acidobacteriaceae bacterium
CAGGAAGCTGCGGGCGCGATCCACACGGATCTGGAGAAGCATTTCATCCGGGCGGAGACGATCCACTGGGACACGCTGCTCGAGGCGGGTTCGGAGGCGGTGGCGCGTTCGCAGGGGACGCTGCGGCTGGAGGGGAAAGATTATCTGGTGCAGGATGGGGATGTGATGCATATACGGCATAGCGGGTAGCTGGGAGCGGGTAGCTGGGAGCGGGGAGCAAAAAACGAGTAAAAGGCGAGTACAAGGCGAGCGAACAACCAGCGAGAAACTATCAGCGAAGAACTATTGGCGAAGAACGTTTAGCGAGAAACCTTTAGCGAGAAACCTTTAGCGAAGAACTATTAGCGAGGAGCGGGACGCGGAAAGCGCATGATTCTCTCTTTGGTGCTTGGGAGCCTGGCTGCGGTGGCCGACATTGTCGGCGGCGTGGTGCTGGTGCAGCGCAACTGGACGCAGAAGTATCTGCGCTACTCGATTGCGCTGGGCGCGGGCTTCATGATGGCGGTCGCGATCCTGGACATGCTGCCGGAGAGCATGAAGTTTTCGCCCCTTTGGGCGCCGGCGCTGGTGCTGGCCGGGTACTGCGCGATTCACCTGCTGGAACACACGATTACGCCACATTTTCATTTTGGCGAGGAGACGCATGCGCATGAATTTCTGCACCGGAAGACGGGGTGGTCGGTGCTGTGCGGTCTGGCGGCGCACGCGTTTTTCGACGGGGTGGCGATCGCGTCGGGGTTCGTGCTGTCGAATGCGCTGGGATGGATGATTTTTGTGGCGATCATCCTGCACAAGGTGCCGGAGGGGTTCACGATTGCATCGGTGATGCTGGCGTCGGGGCAGACGCGGCGGACAGCGGTGGTGTCGGCGACAGCGCTGGCGCTGGCGACGATTGCCGGCGTGCTGATTATTGGATTTTTGCCGCGGTGGGTGGAGGCGGGGCTGCCGCTGTCAGCGGGCGTGACGATTTATGTGGCGGCGACGGACCTGGTTCCGGAGGTGAATCGCGAGCCGGGGGTGCGGATGGCGCTGGTGTTCTTCCTGGGCGTGGCGATTTTTGTTTTGGTGCGGATGCTGGCGCCGATTTAAAGCAGGTTACAGGTGACAGGTTACAGGGAGCCCTCTACTTGTGCAGGAAGAGGCTGTAGAGAAGGATGACGAGCACGATGGTGCTGACGACTGTGTAGAGGCGGTCGCGCTCGAAGAGAAAGCCGACGATGCACATGCCGACGCGGGCGACGGGCGTGGCGATGAGGACGAGGAGGCCGAGCATGATGATTCTTTCGGGGTCGAGGGTGGCGACGCCGTGAAGGATGGCGATGAAGTGGGTGAACTGCGAGGGCTCGGCGTGGAAGTGCTGGTAATCGGGGCGGGGGCCGTGGTTCTGCGCTAAATAAAGGATGCCGCCGGTGAGGACGATGGCGGCGGCGAGCAGGACGCCGGTGCGGAGAAAGACTCCGACCCAGGTCTCGATGCGCTTGTCATTCCATTGAGTGGGTCGCGGTGCCGATTCCATGGGTGCGTTCACAGGGTGCCTCGCAGGCTGCTGACGATCATTTCGACGCCCAGGGCAACGATGACCAGTGCAAAGACGATTTTGATGGTGCGGACCTGGGCTTTGATGAGGAGGCGCGAGCCGAGGAGCGAGCCGAGGAGGACGCCGAGCATGACGGGCATGACGAGGGCGGGGGCGAGATAGCCAGCGCGCAGATAGAGGCCGGCGCTGGCCGCGGCGGTGACGCCGATCATGAAATTGCTGGTGGTGGTGGAGACTTTGAAGGGCAGGCGCATGGCCTGGTCCATGGCAATGACTTTGACGGCGCCGGAGCCGATGCCGAGGAGGCCGGAGAGCGTGCCGGCGACGGTCATGAGGCCGAAACCGAGGGGTACGCGCTGCGCGACGTAGTCCTGCTGGACGCCGGAGCCGGATGGGAAACTGCCTTTCAGTCTGAGGCGCATTGCGAGGGGATCGGGTTTTTGGGTAAGGGTTTCGCGGTGTTGTTTGAGCGAGGCATAGGCAGAGTAGAGGAGGACGAGGCCGAAGATGAATCCGATGGAGTGGGTGGGGACGCGGGTGGTTAGCCACGCGCCGAAGAGAGCGCCGAGGGTGGTGGCGATTTCGAGGAACATGCCGATGCGGATGTTGGAGAAACCTTCGCGGACGTAGGCGGCGGCGGCTCCGGAGGAGGTGGCGATGACGGAGACGAGGGATGCGCCGATGGCGTAGTGGATGTCGACGTGAAAGATGACGGTGAGAATGGGGACGATGACGACTCCGCCGCCGAGTCCGCTGAGCGCGCCGAGGAGGCCGGCGGCGAGGGAGGTGAGGAGGAGGATGAGGGAGAAGGTGAGGGCAGTCATCGGGCAGGTTGCAGGGAACAGGTTACAGGTTACCGATTAGCCGGGAGCCGGGAGCCGGCAACCATATCGTCACTCGGATGTTAGAACAGCCACGGCGTCGGGCGGGAGGGTAAGGGCGTTGTTGTTGAGTTGAATGTCGGGAGTTGAGGCGAGGGCGATAGTGGAACCGGGGCGGACTTCGAGGTGGATTGGTTGGAGGGCGAGGGAGAAGGCTACGGTAACGGAGCCGCGTTCCATGACGAGCCATTGTTCGTCTTCGCTGCAGCGGACGCGGACGTGGGCGAGGTCAGGGTCGGTGAGGTCGGGAGTGGAGAGGCGAAAGGCGATGAGCCGGCGGTACCAGTCGAGCATTTCGGCGTGAGGGGGTTGGCGGCGCTCGTCCCAGTTGAGTTTTGAACGCTGGAAGGTTGCGGGGGATTGCGGGTCGGGGATGTCGGCGGGGTTCCACCCAAAGGCGGCGAATTCTTTGCGGCGGCCAGCGGAGACGAGCTTGCCGAGTTCGGGGTTGTGGTTGGTGAAGAACTGGAACGGGGTGGAAGCGGCCCACTCTTCGCCCTGGAAGAGCATGGGGACGAAGGGGGCGGTGAGCACGAGGGCGGCGGCGATTTTGGCGCGGCCGATGGTGACGATGCTGGAAAGGCGATCGCCTTTGGCACGGTTGCCGACCTGATCGTGATTTTGGGAGTAGCCGAGGAAGCTCGAGGCGGGCAGGTTGCGGACGGGGCGGCCGTGGATGCGGTCGCGGTAGGGCGAGTAGCGGCCGTCGTAGACGAAGACTTCGCGGAGAGATTTGGCGAGGTCGGCGAGGGCGCCGAAGTCGGCGTAGTAACCGCCGCGGTCGCCGGTGAGGACGGTGAAGAGGGCGTGGTGGAAGTCGTCGCTCCACTGCGCGTCGAGCGAGTAGCCACCGGCCTCGGTCGCGGTGACGAGGCGCGGATCGTTGAGGTCGCTTTCGGCGATGACCACATAGCTGTGACCGGTTTGAGCCTGGAGCGCGCGGGCTTCAGTGGCGAGCTGTTCCATGAAGTTGATGGCGGAGCGGTCGGTCCAGGCGTGGACGGCGTCGAGGCGGAGGCCATCGAAATGGTAGTCGCGGAGCCACATGAGGGCGTTGTCGCAGAAGAAGCGGCGGACCTCGTGGCTGCCGGCGTCTTCGAGGTTGACGGCGTCGCCCCACGGCGTGTGGTGGGCGGCGGTGAAGTATGGGCCGAATTTGGCGAGGTAATTTCCATCAGGGCCGAGGTGGTTATAGACGACGTCGAGGAGGACGGCGAGCGAGCGCGCATGGCAGGCGTCGACGAAACGCTTGAGGGCATCGGGCGAGCCGTAGGGTTCATGCGGGGCGAAGAGGTCGACGCCATCGTAGCCCCAGCCCTGGATTCCGGGGAAGGCGTTGACGGGCATCAGCTCGACATGGGTGATGCCGAGTTCGCGGAGATAGTCGAGTTTGGTTTGTGCGGCGTCGAGGGTGCCCTCGGGGGTGAAGGCGCCGATGTGGAGCTCATAGATGATGGCGGCGGAGAGCGGAGGGGCTTCCCAGGCGGCGTCGGTCCACGGGAAAGCGGCGTGATCGAGGAGACGGGAGGGGCCGTGGACGCCGCTGGGCTGCCAGGGCGAGCGGGGATCGGGAAGGGCGAGGTCTTCGTCGTCGAGGAAATACGCGTAGTCCATGCCGGGGCGCGCGGGGTCGACGTCAGCTTCCCACCAGCCGCCGTCGTGCTTGCTGAGGGGGAATTTCTGTCCGGCGACCTGCAGGCTGACCTTGCCTGCGTTCGGCGCCCAGAGGCGGAAGCGGTGCATTCGGACCAAGTCTCCTCGAAGTGAGTGTAACGGGGCGGTGCGGCGATGCGGAGAAGGATCGGGTCAGGACCGGGGAGCAAGCTCTGCCTGGTGGTGGTTGTGTGAGCGGAGATGCGATTCATCCTCGCGCTGGAGATCGAAGGCGGCGTTCATGAGGGAGATGTGGGAGAAGGCCTGAGGGAAATTGCCCACGAGGCGCTTGCGATCGATGTCGTATTCCTCGGAGAGCAGGCCGAGGTCGTTGGAAAGCGAGAGGAGGCGCTCGAAGAGCTTGCGGGCATCGGACAGGCGACCGATGGCTTTGAGGCAGCTGACCATCCAGAAGCTGCAGGCGAGGAAGACGCCTTCGCCAGGAGGCAGGCCGTCTGGTGATTTTGCGGTGTCGTAGCGGAGGACGAGGCCGCCGGGCATGAGCTCGCGCTCGATGGCTTCGATGGTGCCGCGCACGCGCGGGTCGGTGGCGGGGAGGAAGCCGACAATGGGCATGAGCAGGAGCGAAGCGTCGAGCTGGGTTGCGCCGTAGAACTGGACGAAGCTGTTTTTTTGTTTGTTGAAGGCATTGCGGCAGATCTCTTCGTGGATGGAGTCGCGCAGTTTTTGCCATTTCTCGATGGGGGCGTCGGTGCCCAGCTGGTTTGCGATGAGGATGGCGCGATCGAAGGCGACCCACGCCATCACTTTGGACCAGGTGAACTGCTGGCGTCCGCCGCGGGTTTCCCAGATGCTTTCGTCGGGGAGCTGCCAGATGGTTTCGAGGTGATCGAGCAGCAGCATGAGGGCGCGGAAGTCGTCGGCGGTGTGGCGACCCATGCCGCGGAGCGCGTGAAAGAAGGTGTCGAGCAGCTCGCCGTAAATATCGAGCTGCACCTGACCGGCGGCGGCGTTGCCGATACGCACGGGGACTGATTTTTCATAGCCGGGGAGCCAGCTGACTTCCCACTCGACGAGCTGGCGCTCGCCCTTGAGGCCGTACATGACCTGGACCTGGTCGGGACTGCCGGCGATGGCGCGGAGCAGCCAGTCCTGCCATGCGACGGCCTCTTCGTAGTAGCCGGCGGTGGTCATGGCGAGGAGGGTGAAGGTGGTGTCGCGCAGCCAGCAATAGCGGTAGTCCCAGTTGCGCGTGCCACCGATGGCCTCGGGCAGGGAGGTGGTGATTGCAGCGACCTGGCCGCCGGTGGGACGGAATGTCATCGCCTTGAGGGTAATCAGGGAGCGCTCGACAGCGCTGGCGTATTGGCCGTCGTATTTCAGATTCGAGGTCCAGCGGGTCCAGAATTTTTCGGTGTCCTTCAGGGCCTGCTCCGCGTCGATGGGCCTGGGGTCGGGCTTGAAGGATTCGCCCCAGGTGAGGGTGAACCAGACGCGGTCACCCTTACTGACGGTGAAATCCGCGACAGTGTGGAGGTCCTCACCGTGAACGGGGACCGAGGCGTGGAGTATGGCGACACTGGGACCGGCAACGGCGCGGATGCCGTCGCCGATGGCGGTATCGATTGCAGTAACCCAGGGAACGGTGCGGCCGTAGTCGAAGCGCAGGGAGAGCGCCATAGAAAGGTCGATTTTGCCGCGGATTCCTTCGACGATGCGGACGACGTCGGAGTTGCGTTCACGGACGGGCATGAAGTCGATGAGGCGGACGGCGCCGCCGGCGTTCTCGAATGTGGTTTCGAGGATGAGGGTGTGGTCGCGATATTTGCGCGTAGTTTTCCAGTCGTCGCCGGCGGGGCAGATTTGCCAGTAGCCGTGCTCCTGGGAGCCGAGCAGGGCGGCGAAGCAGGCGCCGGAGGAAAAGTCGGGCCAGCAGAGCCAGTCGATGGAGCCTTCGCGGTTGACCAGGGCAGCGGTTTCGCAGTCGCCGATGAGGGCGTAGTCTTCGATCTTCGAGGCCATAGGCAGGGAAACTTACTGTTCGTGATAATTGCGCATCAGCCCACCGTCGACGAGGAAGGTGGCGCCGGTTACATAGGATGCGTCGTCGGAGGCAAGGAAGGCGACCATCCCGGCAACGTCGTCGACCTGACCGAGGCGGCCGAGGGGGATGTTGGCGAGGAGTGAGTCGAGCTTGACCTTGTCGGCGAGCAGGGATTTGTTGATGGGGGTGACGATGGCGCCGGGGGCGATGTTGTTGATGGTGATGCCGAGGGGGCCGAGCTCGACGGCGAGATTATGCATCATCATGCGCATGCCGCCCTTGCTGCAGCAGTAGGCGGTGAAGCCGGGGAAGGCCATGTCTTCGTGGACGGAGCTGATATTGATAATGCGGCCTGGCTTTTTGGCGTCGCGGAGACGGCGAACGAAGGCCTGAGCCAGGAAGTAGGGACCGCGGAGATTGACGGCCATCTGGCGGTCGTAGTCCTCTTCTTTGGTATCCCAGAAGTCGGAGCGGATTTCGAGGCCTGCGTTGTTGACGAGGATGTCGGCGGAGCCGAAGCGGGACCAGGCGGTGTCGACGAGCTTGCGGAGGTCGTCCATTTTGGTGACGTCGCCCTGGACGACTTCGGACTGGCCGCCGCAGGCTTCGATGGCGCTGCGGGTTTCATCAGCGCCGGCTTCGCTGCCGCGGTAGTTAATGAGGACCCTGGCGCCTTCGCAGCCGAGGCGCTTCGCGATGCCCTGGCCGATGCCCGAGCCGCTGCCGGTAACGATGGCGACTTTTCCCTGCAAACGCTGCATGGATTCTCTCTCCGGACCTGCTGAGGTCATGCGATTCCTTTGGATGCTAATGAGGGCGGGGGACGGGCCTGGGAGGGGTGTTTTCGAGGGAACCCGGAACCTGTTCCGCGCGTATCCTCACTGTACGCTGGAGAGGCAACGGTTCGGCGAATTGGTGCTGCCGAAGTTGCCGCGAAGAGCGTTATGCTGGGTTTCTGTATCGGGGCAGAGCGCGGCGGCTGAGCGAGCTCCGAGGGAGGAATGGCCATGGCGGTATTTTGCAGGAATTGCGGAAAGAGTCTCGCCGACGATGCCCGGTTCTGCTCGGGATGCGGCGGGCAGATGCAGCCGCCGGTGGCGCCGCCAGCTTATTATCCGACGACCACAGTGACGCGGCTGGTGAGGCCGCGGATGGGCCGGATGATTGCGGGGGTTTGCCAGGGGCTGGCCAATGCTTACGCGTGGGATGTGGTGTGGGTGCGCGTGATCACGGTGCTGCTGACGGTGTTTGGCGGGGGATCGGGGCTGCTGGCGTACGTCATTTTCTGGATTGTGATGCCGGAGGAGCCGCTGATTTTTCCGCCGGGAATGCCTCCGGGAGTGCCGCCGCCGCCGTATCAGCCGCCGAGCCAGTAAACAGCCGGTAGCCTGTAGCCCGTAGCCGATAGCGAGACGAGCAACTCAGCGAGTCGGCGGTGGTGTAGCCTGCTGAGGCGCCGCTTATCGGCCCAGGTCACATCATGTTCTATCACTCCGACGGATCGAAGCTTTTTTACACCGCGATGGGCGGGGGGCCGGCGGTGGTCCTGCTGCATCCGACGCCAGTGGATCACCGGTTCTGGATGCCGGTGGCGGGAATTCTCCGGGGAACATACCGGGTGATTGTGCCGGATTTGCGCGGGCATGGGCAGTCGGAGCTGGGGGAAGGTCCGATCACGGTCGAGAAGCTGGCCGCGGATGCGGGGCGGCTGCTGGATCATCTGGAAATCGGGAAAGCGCTGTTCGGGGGCTGCTCGATTGGCGGATATACGCTGTTCGAGATTTGGCGGACCATGCCGTCGAGGGTGGAGGGGTTCGCGTTTTGCTGCTCGAAGGCACAGGCAGACACGGATGCAGGGCGGGCGAAGCGCGAGGAGACGATTGCGAAGGTCCGGGAGCGCGGGACGGCGGAGTTCATCGAATCGAATCTGGAGACGGTGATGGGGTCAACGGCGCGGCGGCGATGGCCGGAGAAGGTGGCCGAGGTGCGGGAGATGATGCAGGCGGTTCCGGCGGAGTCGATTGTGGCGGTGCAGCAGGGGCTGGCGGCGCGGCCCGACTCTGTGGTAACCGCGCGGACGATGCGGGTGCCGTGCTGCGTGATTGCAGGGGGAGAGGACGCCGGGAGCACACCGGCAGACATGAAGTTGCTGGCGGAGCAGATTCGCAACGGCGGATACGGCGCGGAGTACAACGAGATTCCGGACGCCGGACACTTTGCGCCGTTCGAACAGCCGGAGCTAGTGGGCCGCATCCTGCGAAGGTTCTTCGATTCCGTGGTATAAAGACGGCGTTTACGCGCGACCGACGCAACTTAAAGGCGTGTTTCCGTGTCCCATAGGCTGAGAGAAGCCCCGGACTTGAACGTGCCGGGGGCCGCTCCGCATTTGAACGGCCCTGGCAAGGGCTGAGAGGAACCCACCATGAAAGAGATATTTGAGTTTCGACTCACGGCCGGCAGTTACGCACGCAGATGGATGCGCCGGCTCACCGCAACCTCAGTGGAAGCGTCAAGACGCGGCATCGCGTTGGTTCTGATTGGCCTGATGATCCCGATGGGGATCGCGCAGGTGTCGGCGTTCGCGCAGGAAGCGCCGCCGCCTCCGCCGGACCAGCAGGGTCCGCCGCCGGATCAGGGCGCGCCCCCACCGGACGATCAGGCCCCGCCAACGCAGTGGAGCGCGCTGAGCCCCGACCAGCTGAACCAGCTGGTGGCGCCGATCGCGCTTTATCCGGACTCGCTGGTGGCGCAGGTGGTGGCGGCATCGACGTATCCGACGCAGATCGTGGAGGCGGACCGGTTTGTGCAGTCGCAGGGCGGCGCGCCACCGGATCAGATCGCACAGGCAGTGAACGGGCAGGCGTGGGATCCCAGCGTGAAGGCGCTGTGCGCGTTCCCATCGGTGCTCGCGAACATGGACAAGAACCTGGAGTGGACGACTAACCTGGGCAACGCGTATTACAACCAGCCGCAGGACGTGATGAACGCCGTGCAGGGGTTGCGGCAGCAGGCGTACTCGGCGGGTCATCTGCAGTCGAGCGAGCAACTGGCGGTGACGTACGCGCCGGGTGACATCGTGATCGCGCCGGCGAATCCGGCTGTGGTGTATGTGCCGTACTACGATCCGTGGGCATACTGGGGATTCCGTCCGTACTATGCGTGGTATGCGCCTCCGCCGCCGTTTGGGTGGAGGGCCGGTTTCGGGTTCGGCTTCGGCGTCGGCATTGGCGTTGGCCTGTGGGGTGGCTACGGCTGGGGCTGGGGACACTGGGGCTTCGGATGGGGTCCGCACCCGTACCTCGCTTATGGGCACGGCATGTGGGTATCGCGCAGCGTGACGGTGGTGAACCACGGCTACTACGGTCACTTTGATCGCGCGCCGGGAGCACGGGCGTACAACGCGCAGGTGGCACACACGGCATATAGCCGCGGATATGCCGCGGGAGAGCACAACGGATATAACCGTGGCGCGGCGAACGGCTACAACCGCGGGGCTTCTCCCAACAACAATCGGGGTCCGGGCAATAGCAACTACAATCGCCCAACGACGAACAACAACACCAATCGCCCGACGACGAATAACTACAATCGGCCGACAACGACAAACAACAACAACCGGCCGCAGACGAATAACTACAATCGTCCGGCGCAGAACACAAGCC
Organism: Acidobacteriaceae bacterium; assembly: GCA_050011735.1. Lineage (GTDB taxonomy): Bacteria > Acidobacteriota > Terriglobia > Terriglobales > Acidobacteriaceae > Palsa-343. The sequence continues at coordinate 9,739 of JBEKIN010000093.1, forward strand.
GGCCTCCGTCGAACACAAACAACCGGCCTTCGGGCCAGAGCCGGCCAGCGCCCCAGGGCCACTCGGCTCCGAGGAGCGAAAGCAAACCGGCACCGAAAGGCGGCGAGAAGGGCGGCGGTCACCCGCACGGTCGCTAACACGTTGACGTAGAGCAGCCATGAGAGGGATGGTGGAATGCCATCCCTCTTTTGTTTTTTAGCGGCGATTTGCGAGGGGAGGAGCGGTCGATCCGGGAGTGATGGAGGTGTGGTAAAACGGTTTGTTGCCCGTGAAGGGAGAGGCTTGCCATGGGAACGAACCAGGATCGCCGCGCATTTTTGAAGGGGACGACTGCAGCCGCGGCCGCCGTGCTGACCGGAGCCGCGCTGCCGCGTGGAGCGAGCGCTGGGACGCCGCCCCCAATGCCCAGGGATCTGCCGAATAACCCTCGCACGCAGGATGCGATGCCGACGCGGAACCTGGGGAAGACAGGGTACAAGGTGGGGATTTTCTCGCTGGGCGGGCAGGCGGCTCTGGAGAAGCCGGACAACGCCGCGGTCGCGGTGCCGATTATCAACCGCGCGCTCGATCTGGGGGTGAATTACCTCGATACTTCGTCGATTTACGGCGGGCCGATGCGCTGGAGCGAGCGCTATGTGGGCGAGGTGATGAAGACGCGGCGCAGCGAGGCGTTTGTGGCGACGAAGACGAAGGAGCGGACGCGCGAAGGGTCGATGCGGATGATCGACGAGTCGCTGAAGCTGCTGAACACGGATCATGTGGACCTGTGGCAGCTGCACGACATCGGGACGATGAAGGACATTAATGCGATTTTTGCGCCGGGGGGCGCGATCGAAGCGCTGGTTGCGATGCAGGAGCAGAAGGTGGTGCGGTATCTGGGCGTGACCGGGCATTTTCGCCCGGATGCGCTGGTGGAAGCGCTTCACCGTCACGATTTCGACTGCATCCTGATGGCGCTGAACGCGGCGGATCCGCATCACTTCACGTTCCAGGAGCAGTTGCTGCCCCTAGCCGTGGAGAAACAGATGGGGATTATCGGAATGAAGATTCCCGGGCGTGGCCGGCTGCTCGCGAGCTGGACTCCGCAGCCGCTGGAGCAGCAGAAGCATATGTGGGAGGGGATGGTGCCGGCTCCTACGCCAGGGACGCTGACGATGCGGGAGGCGATCGGTTACACGCTGTCGCGGCCGGTGAGCACGATCATTGTGGGGTGCGACTCGATTGCGCAGCTTGAGGAAAATGTGCAGATCGCGCGGGATTTCACGCCCTATAACGATCAGCAGATGGCGGCGCTGGCGGCGAAGGCGGAGCCGGTGGCTAAGCCGTCGCTGTTTTTCCGGTTCTACGATCACGACAATGCGTGAGGCAGCCTGTGGCCTGTAGCAGGTAGCCTGTAGCTGAGGAGAGGCCGGGGCATTCGCTACAGGCTACCGTCTACTGGCTTGCCTCAACTGATGTATTCGCGGATGAAGGGGTCGTTGGAGTGGACGAGTTCGGCGGTGGTTCCGTCGAAGACGAGGCGTCCCTGGTGAAGCATGAGGAAGCTGGTGTTGGGATCGGTCTGGTGCGGAGGCAACGCCTCCATCTGATTGCTGGCGAGGTCGAAGCGGTGCATCGCGAGGACGAAGGCGTCCTGGAGGCGGTGCGTGACCACGATGGAGCTGGTGTGGGAGATGTCGCGCTGCTTCATGACCAGCTCGATGATCGTGGTTGAAGTGATGGGGTCAAGGCCGCCGGTGGGCGAGTCGTAGAGGATCAGTTTGGGATTGGTGACGATGGCGCGGGCGATGGCGACGCGGCGGCGCATGCCTCCGGAGAGCTCGGAGGGGAATTTGTTGAGGGTTCCGTCGAGCTCGACGAAGCGCAGCGCCTCAGTGGCGCGGGCGGTGATCTCGTCGTCGGGGATATGTTCTTCGAGCAGGCGATAACCGACGTTATCGCGGACGGTGAGGGAGTCAAAGAGCGCGCCCTCCTGAAAGACGGTGCCGATGTGGCCGCGAATCTCGAAGAGGTCCTGCTCGCGCATGGCGCTGATTTCTTTGCCGAAGACGAAGATGCGTCCGGAGTCGGGGCGCAGCAGACCATTGGTGAGCTTGAGCAGGACACTTTTGCCGACGCCGGCGGGGCCGAGGAGAATGCGCATTTCGCCGGTGCGCACCTGGAAGGAGATGTTTTCGAGGACGGGCTTCTGCTCGAAGCCGATGGAGACGTCTTCGAAGACAACGACCGGCTCATTCGAGGACGCGGGGGAAAGTTGAGGTGTGGCCCCGTTGGCTCCTCCGTTCATGCCTGGATTTCTGCTCACCTGTTTTACCGTCCGAAGATGCCGATGAGGAATCGGCTGATCATGAAATCGGTAATGATGATCAGGATGGAGGACCAGACCACGGCCTGGGTGGTGGAGCGGCCGACGCCCTGGGTTCCGCCGCGGGTTCTCATACCGTAGAAGCAGCCGATGGTGGCGATGATGAAGCCGAAGAAGACGGGCTTGACGAGTCCCTGCAGGATGTCGGGAAACTGGAGCGACTGGTAGGAGGTGTGGAAGTACTGGGAACCGTCCTGGCCGAGCATGGAGACGGAGACGAAGCCGCCGCCGAGGATGCCCACGGCGTCAGAGAGGATGACGAGGAAAAAGAGCATGACAACGGTGGCGACGATGCGGGGCATGACCAGCTTCTTCAGCGGGTCGGTGCCGAGTGCGCGCATAGCGTCAATCTGCTCGGTGACGATCATGGAGCCGAGCTCGCTGGCCATGCCGGAGGCGTTGCGGCCGGAAACCATGAGCGCGGTCACGACCGGGCCGATTTCCTTGATCATGGAAAAGCTGACGAGCTGGCCGGTGAAGGCCGCAGCGCCGAACTGGGTGAGGGTGGCGGCGGATTGCAGCGCGAGCACGCCGCCGAGGAAAAAGCCGGTGAGGATGACGATGGGCAGAGAACCGACGCCGATGATGTCGGCCTGCATGAAGACGTCGGAGCGATAAAACGGCTTGCGAAAGATGTTGCTGACCGCGCGGCCGGAGAGGAGGGCGTAATCCTGGACGGCGAGAACGCCTCGCCTGGCGGCAGCATCGATGGTGTCGAAAGCCATGGTCGATTTTCAGGGTACAGGGTACAGGTTACAGGTTACAGAACACCGGGTACAGAGCACTGGGCAGCGGGGCTACAATCCGGGCGGGAGGGGGCAGGCGATGAAGAGGATTGCGTTGTTGGTGCTGGTGGTTCTGGGTGCGGCGCAGGCACAGACGATTCAGGTGGACAAGAACAACCGCACGATTGCGGTGACCGCGAACGACAAGGCTTCTGCTCTGGCGGATACGGCGGTGGTGACGGTGGGCTTTCAGATTTATGCGCCGGATGCGGCGACGGCGTACAGCCAGGGGTCGCAGCTTTCGAATGCGATTCTGGATGCGCTGAAGAAGGCGGGCGTGGCGGACAAGGCGGTGGAGAGCCAGGATCAGAAACTGACCCATACGGAGTTTCCGGAAAACGACAAGAGCACGCCCGATCAGCGGGCGCAAAAGCAGTTCACGCTGTCACAGAGCTGGACGGTGAAGGCTGGGGCGGCGGATGCGGCGGCGGTTCTGCATACGGCGATTGAAGCCGGCGGGAATGAGAGCGGCAATATTGAATGGGATTTGGCCGATCGGAATGGGCTGCAGGCCCAGGCAGCGGAGAAGGCGCTGGTTCGCACGCGGCAG
>JBEKIN010000094.1:0-13436 GCA_050011735.1 Acidobacteriaceae bacterium
ATGCGCGCCGCCGGCTTCGATGCCCCTCCTGACAAATACATCGCCATGCGCGTGCAGGACGTTACGCCCGAGTATGCCGCGGAAATGGAAAAGGCGACGGGCGCTAAATTGAGCATTGACCGCTTGATTGCCATGCGCGTCCAGGACGTCACTCCGGCCTACATCTCCAAAATGCATGCCGACGGCTACGATGCTGATCCAGACAAACTCATTGCCATGCGGGTGCAGGACGTCACCCCCGAGTATGCCGACGCCATGGCCAAGGTCGGCTTCGGCAAACCAACGACGGAGCAGCTGATCGCGCTCAAAGTGCAGGACGTGACTCCCGAGTACGCCGCCAAACTGCACGCCGACGGCATTGAGGCCACGAGCTTCAACGACCTCATCAAGTACCGCATCTTCGATGTCTCACCTGAATTCGTCGCCGGAATGAAATCCGCGGGCTTCGACGCCATCCCTGCGAAGAAACTGGTCGAGCTGCGCGTGCAGGGTGTGACGCCGGAATTGGCAAAGGGGATCAGATCTCAGTTCCCCGACGCCACCGTCGACGATTTGGTCAAAATGCGCGTCTTCAACATCGACGAAGCCTTCATCGCATCCGCTAAAAACCATGGCTTCACCCCCCTGACCATCGAGAAGCTGGTCAAGCTGCGCATTTCCGGCATTCTTGATGACGCCGACCAGAAAAAGGAGAGCCAGCCGTGAGCCTTCGCCCCTTCCTCCTCGCAGCCCTGCTCCTGTTCGCCGGCAGCCGCCTGTTCTCCGCTCAGGATCAGTTGCAGACCCTGCACGGGCATTGCAGCATCGCGCCCTCCGCCATGGCAGGCCGCGTGCAGTTTGAAATGGAAGACGGTGACTGCGACGGTCCAGGCCGCCATTGCCACAATCACGACAGCGACGAGATGCCGCTGACCAACTTCACCGGCCTCGCCCTCGCCGACTTCGAGCGCGAAGGCGCGCACCTCGAAGCGAAAATCGTCGCCGAAGCGGGCACCATCACCTGCGCGGGCGAAGTCCACGGCCTCGCCCTTACCGGCGATTACACCTTCGTCCCGGATTCCGCATTCGTGGAACGCATGGGCAAGCTCGGCTTCACCGGCTTCAGTTCTGAAAAGCTCGAAGCCTTTACGCTCTTTCACATCGAGACATCGTGGGTGCAGTCGTTGCTCGAGGCCGGCGTCACCGACATGGATACCGGTAAAATCCTCGCCCTCCGCATCTTCAAAATCGATGCGGGTTTTGTGCGGGATATGGCCACCCTCGGCTATCCGAACCTCTCCGCGGACAAACTCATTGCCTTCGGCGTACAGGGCGTCAACGCGGACGAAGTGAAGCAGTACCGCGCGCTCGGTTATCAGCCCAACGCCGATGAGCTGATTCAGATGCGCATTTTCAAAGTCACTCCCGACTTCATCCAGCGCATGGACGACCGGGGCCTTGGCAAACTCACCATCAGCAAGCTGGTGCAAATTCGCATCTTCAAGCTCGCTGACTGATTCCACGGAGTACGCGAGCCCAACACTTCGCGTATCGCGCTAGATCGTTTCCGGCGCAGCCGCCGTTAGCTCGATCGAAACAGTCTGCGATCCCAAACGCGGATGTTTCCCCGTCAACCGCACCGTTCCCGCCTGTTCCCGCGCGCGGATCCAGACAGCTCCCGTACCCCCAACGAGTGAGAACGGATTGTCGCCGATCAACTCGGCTGGTCCCTGCAGCGTGAAAACGATGGGATCGTCTGCATAAGGGCGTGGTGCGCCGAACTCGTCGGTCACCCGCATCACCACGCGCGTCGAGTCCGCTCCGTCGGCAGTCAGCGTGCGATCATCCGGCAGCAACACGAATTTGCTGTCGACGCCGCGGCCCGAGAGCGTTTTCGAGATGACCAGTTTCCCCTGGATGTATCCCTCGATCCGCAGATCGCCCCATCCGGCGCGATAGCTGTGCATATCGAAAATGAACGGTGGATAAGTCAGATGCGGAAATTCCTCTCGATCCGGACCCCTCTCGGCAAGCAGCTTCCACGGATTGCCCTCACTGCTGCCCGCCCGCGAAAACAGCTTCAGGGTTTCGCAATTCGAGCAGACAACCGCTTTCGTGAATCCCACCGATTCATCGCCGCGAGCCCAGTGGAACGCCGGCTCCAGCACGATCTCCTCAGCCGGGTCGCATTGCGATCGATAGAAACCGCCCGCCGCTTTCAGCTCGCGAAAGATGTCCGCCACGCCGTGGTAGCAGATGCGATCGCCCGATCCGAAGTTGGCGTGGGTGTTGTAGTCGAACGCGCACCAGCCGATGCCTCCGGCATACTGCGGATTCGACGCAAGCTGGTCGTGAATGCGCGCGTGGCGCAGCGTGTGTTCGCGCTGGCGCTCATCGTCGTCGGTGGTCTTGGTTGGAAAGGTGTGCCCGACGAACTCGGTGTTCAGGTAACGAGGATGATTCGGCGGCTTCAGTGGAATTCCGAAGTCGTTCATGGTGAAAACGTCTTCCAGAAACTCCGATGCCTGGAAATTTCTGATGCCCCCTGTCTGCCGGGTCGTATCGAGCGAGTGCGCCAGCGCGTTGGTGCGGGTGTAGAAATCGTGATCGTCCCTCGATTCGTTGATGCGGACGCCCCACAGAATCACCGATGGGTGGTTCCAGTCGCGCCGGATCATCCGCCCCACATTGTCGACAGCCACCTGCTTCCATTCCTCGTCGCCGATGTGCTGCCAGCCGGGGATCTCCTCCAGCACCAGCAACCCGACCTCGTCACAACAATCTAAAAAGTGGCGCGACTGCGGGTAATGCGATGTCCGGACGATGTTGCAGTGCAGAACATTGCGCAGAATCTTCGCGTCCTGCCGCTGCCCGCGCGCCGGCATCGCCTGCCCCACAAACGGAAACGTCTGATGCCGGTCGAGTCCGCGCAGCTTGACGATCTTTCCGTTGAGCGAAAACCCGTGGTCTGTAAACGTAGCTTCGCGGAAACCGATGCGGCGAGAATCTTGGTCGACGACGTGGCCGGCACGAAGCAGACGCACGCTGACCGTATAGAGATGGGGATGCTGCAAATCCCAGAGCTGCACCCCGCTTAGGTGCGCGAGCGAAACCGTTTGCCGCGCGGGATCGGCCGTAGTCTCATCGCTGGCATGAACCGGAGCCCGCACCGGTCCGCTGGATTGACTCGCGCCGGCAGGCAGGGACGCATTCTCCGCAACCAGCTGTTTGCCGGTGGCGATCACGCGCTCCCCATCACGCAGCTCGACTTCGAGTTCCAGCCCGCTACGTGATTCTCCCGCCAGGAAGCAATCCACATCGAGCGAAGGGCTGCCCGTCAGAACATCGCGCGCATGGGCGAAGATGTTATCGATATAAGTGGCCGGGACGATGCGAAGAGATACCTCGCGGTAGATTCCCCCGAACGTCATGTAGTCGATCTCGTACCCAAACGGAGGAATGTCCGGCCGTTCGGTGGAGTCGACCTCCACGCAAAGCACGTTCTCACCCTCGGCGTGCACGTGCGGGGTCAGCTCAAACGAGAACGGCGTGTACCCGCCCTTGTACTCGCCCAGGAGCACGCCGTTGATCCACACCGTCGACGCGGTCATCGCGCCTTCGAAGTCGACAAAGACCCGCTTGCCCCTCGCGCTTTGCGGCAGCCGAAAGCGCCGCCGATACGTGGAGACAATCTCGTACTCCTTATCGTCGAAGTTGTGCCAGGGCAGCCGCACATTGGTATGCGGGATGACCACGCGGCTAAACCCCGAGTCATCAAATCCGGGCGCCGAAGCGCCATCGAGCTTTCCGGGGTGGTAACGCCAGTTGCGGTTCATCGCCAGAACCGATCGGTCCCAGACCGCATTCTGCGCGCTGCTCTCACCGGCCAGCGCCGCCTTGCCGTGAACTGCTGCCGCTGCCAGCAGGCCTCCCGTGCCCCTGATAAAGTTTCGTCGATCCATATTCGGTCTCGGCTTTCCTCTGCCACACTGCCCCGAATAGTCTAAGCCGCCGGATCGGTTTCGTCTTTGTCCCTGCGCCCGTGGGTGAGCTTATCTATGCAGGGGGGCCGAAGCGCACGATGTAGCCCGAGCCATCGGTGACCCAAAGCGCGCCGTCCGGTCCGGTGATGATATCGCTGGGCTCGCCCGGGGCTGCCGGCGCTGCAACGTCGAACGAAGATACCTGCACCGTTTCGTTAAACTGCCCCACAACACCGAGGGATCCCGTGTATCCCGCGTACCACATCATCTGATCCGGACCCACCGCGATGTTGTTCCACGAGATATTCCACAGCGTCATCTCTCCCGCGGTCGTGATTCTGCCCAGTCCGGCGGGACCTCCAGCGAACCAGAGCGCGCCGTCGGCGCCGACGATGATCTCGTAGGGACTGGGAATGAAGCCGAGCGTATCGGGAATGGGATACTCCGTCAGTTGCCCCGAGGTGGTCACTCGCCCGATTTTTTTGCCGGCACTTTCCGTGAACCACAACGCCAGGTCCGGGCCCGCCACAATGCTCCAGGGTTCCGAGCCCGGCGTCGGCACCGAATATTCCGTGACCGCGCCTGAAGTGGCAATGCGCGCGACTTTATTGCCCGCGCTTTCGGTGAACCAAAGGGCGCCGTCCGATCCAGCAGCGATATCCTCCGGAGAGGAGCCCGCTGTCGGAACAGGGTATTCAGTCACCGCGCCCGACGTTGTGATCCGGCCAATCTGATTTGCATGAGACTCGGCGAACCAAACGGCCCCGTCCGCTCCCGCCGCGATTCCATTGGGCGCCGCGGATGCAGTGGGAGCCCGATACTCGCTGATCGCCCCCGAAGTCGTGACGCGTCCAATTTGGTTCGCGTTATATTCCGTAAACCACAGCGCTCCGTCGGGTCCGGTCACGATGCTGGCTGGGCCGCTGTTGGCCGTCGGAATCGGATACTCCGAGAATACAAATTGCGAAACATCGACGTTGCCGGGGGTGGCAGCTGCGAAAACATTGACGCCATCGACGGCTGGTAGTGCGGAAGCTGTGGCAGGTGCGGCGTAACCCTGCGCTACAAGCAGCGCACTAATCTTGCCCGCATTGGCGGGAGCGATCCATTCCGACTCCCCACTAATATTGATGGTGGTGCTGGTCAGCGGCTGGATATAGTACGCGTTGGTGTAGGCGTAGACGACGACAGCCTTCCCCGTTGTCGGTCCCGTAACCTGCCCGAACACCACCTGCGTGGTTCCCTGATAGATATCGGCCCCCGCGGGATTGACCGTCGACGAGAATTGCGTCACCTGGTCGATCCGAATGCCAGGCGCTGTCCCCGACCACGCCGGAAACGTATACGAGGGAGGAGCCGGCTGCATGGTAACCTCAGCGCCCTGGTCTTCGCCGAAGACGTAGCCGTTGTTCGTCGGCTCGCTGGTCATGCTGCCGCTGCCGCCCCCGCCGCAGCCCGCAAGACAGATTGCAACGACCAGGATGGCAAGCAACTTTACTGCCGTATCCGTTCTCATTTCGTTCCTCCCCTTATCGATGGCCAACGACGTATTTGCTTCCTCCACTCAGGCACGCACCGAAGAACTCAGCGATCGAACTTCTTCCCCCGGCACTGCCTCCGCCGATCGCCCGGCGACAGGACGCCTCGGCCGGCGCCCAGGGCCATTCGCCAAACGCGTGCGAACGAAATGTTCCGCCCCCCCGGTCCTCAAGGCAAACCGCCAGCCATACTGCGGATTGAATTCGACCAGGCTCCCATATTTTTTCCCCAGTTTTCCGCGCAGCTGATACACCAGCTGCGACACAAACTGTGCCCGGTAAGTCTTGCTGGTGATCGAGTGCAGATGATCGAGAATTTCCGCTTTGCTGCGATACCCAACAATCTCGTCCTGGGGCTCGGGGACTCCCTGGGCCAGGAACAGCAGCAAATGGCCTACCAAACGCGGCAGATGGAGAGGCTCCTGGAAGTCGATTCTGAACTCCCAGGAATCGTCCCGTTGCCTTACGGCTTCAAGATGTCTGGCCACATTCGCAGACGCGATCCCCTCGTCGGGGGTCCATCCCCGCTTGAACCCGGGGACCCTGGGCTTTTCCGGGTTCGCGGGCCCTGCAATAAACCAGTTGAGTTTTTCTTCGAGATCGACCGCCAGCTCGCGGGCTGAATCCGCACGCGCGGACAAATTGATAAGGATCGCCTGAAGCCGGCGAAATTTCTGGACAATCTCGCGCAGAGCCTCAGAACCGGAGTCATCGACGTGGATGCTCGATTCCATCTTCCCCTCCCGTACAGACCCGCGGGCCCATGAAGCGGATCGGATCAAGACTGCTCGCAGAGGAAACGCTCTTTGCGGACAGCCCCATTGCCCCCTCAGGCAATGGGGAACGTTACCGCAGTATGAACGCGGAAGAGGAAAGGTCCTTCCCTGGAGAAAAAGCCGCTCGATCCAGACAGCCCTAACCTCTTTATTGCGAATGCCGACCCGGTCCGGAAGCCGTTCAACTGGAGCCCCCTGGAGATGCATGCGAGTCTCCCGGGCGGCTGCTAGGCCTGGGCATGCCTCCGGAGTGACGCCGCTGGAGATGCGAGCGTCGTCTCAATTTTGCAACCCGCGGGCAGTTTGATGGACTCCGCGTTCACTGTGATATTCAGACTGTGGCGCTGCAGGTGATCGCGAAGAAAGGTCACGGCCTTGTCTCGATCCGGGCAGTCGTCGATCGACCAGACGCGGGCATCGGAAACCAGGTCCTCGATCGGAATCTCCCTGCGCGATTCCAGAAAGCACTTCATGCAAAGGGCAACAACGGCCGCATTGTCCTTAGGACTGAAATCCATTTCGTCATCGTCGAAGAGCAAATAGCGAACTTCCTCCACATGCGTCAGGTGCTCCTTCGCTGTCCCCAGCGTCACCCGCGAAGGAGCCTTGAGCAGGTTTCGGCTCTTGTTCAGGAACAGCGACTTTTCGAGGAATTTGGGGTCCCACGGTCGCGCCGGCTTGTGCACCCGCGCGGTTACCTCGATGAGGGCTTCGAAGCGCGTTCCTCTGTCCAAAGTTCCCAGGCCGGCGATTCGAGCGAATCTGTCCCTGGTCGCCCTGCTCCATCCGTAACTGGAAATCCAGCGTGCCGCCCCCAGCGTGCCCAGGCTGCTGCCCCCGGCAATCACCAGCACGACGACATCACGCCCCCCAAACTTGATCGTGAATCTTTGTATGATCGCGTAGTCGTGACGATGCGATCCCTCCTCCTCCACCGTGTTATATCGAAGCGAGCCCGCCTTGGGACGATTCTGCGCCACGCAGTGAAAATCTTCCTTCTTGCCCGATTCCGGCGGCACGATGGAAAATCGAAGATCCCGGGGGAAGTGCTCGAGGAGTTTGCAATTCTGGAACATCAGGGGCCGTCCGATGAAACAGACTCCCGGCGCCTGACCCAGGCCACTCCAGTCAGGGTGCTTTTCCGGGACGTGGCGAAACTCCGTGTGACGATACTGGCCCAACGGCAGGAGCCGTGCGATTTCAACCTGCGCCTGAACGTCGCGAAGGTAATGCTCGTGGCAAACGCTCAAAACCAGCGAGAGGTGGTTCCCCGCTCGCGCGTCCTCCCGGAAAGGCTCAAAAAGCCAGTCTGCAAGCGTTTCTGCAGGTTTCTCTGTTTGCTTCTCGCCGGCGGCAACGCCTCCGATTGCATAGACCGCGGCGATAGAGAATGTCGCGTACCTCGCCAGTTCCTGGTCCTTTTCAGCCACCGCCAGGTCCTGCAGCGTCCAGATTTCCTCCTGGCTGAACCGTTGCACCTCATGCCTCGCGGGCAATGATCGCCAATGCTTCTTCTTAGTCTCCGCATCGCTGGCCTGCAGGCGCTTCCACAGTCTGGTGAAATCCAGATCTATCATTTCTGATCTACCTCGTGTCTCCGGAGTAGACAGGATTATTCCACAGAAAATGTCGCAAAAGACGCCTAAATTCGCAGGCCGCCGCGAGGAAATGTGATCGCGAGTGTTCGCGATTGATGCTGCTCCCTCGTATCTCGAAACAGATCAGCTTCATGGCGCTGCGCGAATCGGCCGGTCGCGGAGTGATCGATCCGTGCGTCGGTTTCCATGCCAGCATCGGGTACTGGCGCGAGGTTCGTTTTGTCTATGGCGGGGCTGCTGTTTGGCGTGGAAACGGAGTATGCCGTCGCTGGTCTCCGGCCCAACGGAGATGCCATGGGACGCGAAGAGATCGTCCGGTCCCTGATGGATGCTGCGCGCCAGCGTCTCGTCTGGGCGCCCGACCTCCACCCGGGCGCGGGCATGTTCCTGCAGAATTCGTCCCGTTTGTACGTGGACTGTGGTTTGCATCCTGAACTGGCATCGGCCGAGTGCGCCAATCCGTGGGACGCGGTTCGATACGTCGAGGCCGGTCACAGGATTCTCGCTGACCTGGCTTCCTCCGTCGAGGCCGACAGCGCGCCCGGCACAGAGCTCCTCTGTTTTCGCAGCAACGTCGATCTCAGTGGCACACGCGCCACCTGGGCATGCCACGAAAACTACCTCCACCGCCGGCCTCAGAGTCAGCTCCAGGCCCAGATGATCCCCCACTTGATCACTCGCGTGATTTACACCGGGGCCGGTGGCTTCAATCCTTTTTCGCAGGGGCTGGAATTCACGCTCTCTCCTCGCATGGCTCACTTTGAATGCCTGGTCACTGAAAACTCAACCCGCGATCGCGGAATATGGCACACCAAGTCTGAGCCGCTCTGCGAGGGCTACAAGCGCCTCCATGTGCTGTGCGGGGAAAGCCAGTGTTCAGAAACAGCGACCTTCCTGAAGATCGGAGCCACGGCTCTCGTCACTGCCATGTCCGACGCTGGGCTGAAACCAGGAAGCGCCGTTCAGTTAGCCGACCCGCTCGAAGCTTTGCGAATTGTCACCGGAGACCCGGCCTGCAGGAAAAAGCTCCGCATGACCGGTGGAGAGGAGCGGACCGCGATCGGTATTCAGCGCCACTACCTCGAAATGGCGGAAGCCCACGCCGGTGACGCCTCCATGCCCACGTGGACCTCGGATGTGTGCCGCCGCTGGCGCTCCGTCCTTGACCTTCTCGAGGAGGCTCCGGACTCGGTTAGCCAGATCCTGGACTGGGGAATCAAATGGGCTCTGTACACCAATCACGCCCACAACCTCGGAATTCGCTGGGATGCCCTTCCGATTTTGAACCAGGCGGCAGAACTGCTGGCGACGCAGGCGCCCCCCGATGCCCCGGAAGCTTCCGAAAGCTTGCTGATTGTCAGGTCTGCCAGACGGCCGGCTCGATCCACGGATCAGTCTTCCGAGGTGGACCCGCTCCTGCGTTCCCACGGTCTCAAGCGAAGCGACCTCGACAATCTCCTGGCACGGCGCCGGGAGTTTTTCGAACTCGAAACCCGCTTCGGCCAGCTCGGATCCAGAGGCATATTTCATTCGCTCGACGCTGCCGGTGTTCTCAGCCATCGCATCCCCGGAGTGGACAATATCGATCAGGCTGTTACCGACCCTCCCGCGGGAAGCAGGGCCATGATTCGCGGCCAGGTGATCCGGCGTCTCGCCAGTGCCTCCCATTTGCAGTGCACCTGGGAACAGATCGTCGATTACGGGGAAAGACGGGCTCTCGACTTATCCGATCCCTTTACGCAGCAGGAATCGTGGCAGCCGCTCCCGGAAGCCGACAGCGACGAGCTCACAGAATCAGGGCCGCACGCGCGCAGAGAGGCCGCCTTGAGCTGCTACCTGCGGAGAGATTTCACCCGCGCTGAGGAGTTGCTGCGCGGCTGCGTAGCGGACGATTTTGAGCTGCCCAGCACGCACTGCCACCTGGCCCGCGTTCTGCTCATGACGAATCGGGACGGAGAAGCGCGCGAAGAGGCTAACCATGCCTGGGAACATCGCGAGCATGCGCCGCCCTATGTCGTCGCCCGCACGCTGTTCTTTCAGTGCCTGTTCGCCATGCTCGATGGAGCCGAATTCTCCGCCGTGGTGGGTCAGGTTAAATCCGTTCTCTGTGGATCTGCCGCTCACTCGGACTGGACCGTTCGCCCCATGCTCGATCACCTGCAGCCGCGCCTGGGCGAGCCCAATTACAATTTTCTCCGGGCCCTCGCCGATGCGCTCTCAAGCCCGAGCGCGATGTCTCGCCTCAACGACTTTCCCCAGTGGGTTGATGCGCCCGCAGTAACAGGGGCGGACGCGCTGCTGGCTTCGAGCGATCCGAACGAAACAATCGAAGTCTGGGATGATTCGGATCAGAGCGGCATCGACGGCGATATTCCCTTCTAGCTCCCGCGCAATATCTCCGACCAATGAGGGGCCGCACGCAAGACCGGTAAAACAGCCACGCGCGCGGCCCCCGCCTCTGAAAAATCCCTATTCGCCACTCTGCTGCCGGCCGGCCCGCAGAAAAGCCTCCGAATTACCCCTGCCCAGGGCGCGCTGGATCGCTGCGTCGCCGGCAGCGAGAAGTTGATTGCCCTGCGAGCGAAAATGCTGCAGCTGGTCGTTGTCGCTGGAATCGCTGTCGCCGTCCGCCTGGCGGCGGTGTTCTTCGTTGTGCCGTTCAAGAAAACGCATGGTGTCCTCTCCTTGTCGATTAGCTTGCTGTCAAAACCTGTGGGGATGCCGCCTGACCGCTTGATAGCTCTTTCAGTCCGTCAAGCAGGTCAGAAAAGTCGGTGCTGGCGTCGAAGATGGGCTGAGCCTCGGCCCGTGTGAAAGCCAGAGGGTCCTCCAGATCGATCGTGCGGTACGAAGGCCAGGCATATCGGCCCCGAATTCTGAACGTCATCCTGTCCCAGTCCACGCTGTCGACCTCGACCCCTTCGCTGGATGCGCGCCGCAGCAGCATAGCCCTCGTCCACGCCCGTGTGTCCTCGGGTGGATTCGTCGCGAAGTGCTCGACGCGCTCCGGCGTCACCAGCTGCTCCGCAAAGCCGCTGTCTTCGTAAGCCCTGTACAAACCATCGCTGTCCAGACTGGAATACAGATGGTCAATCACTTTCACCTCCGGCGAGTCCCACTCCAGATCCGGACTCTGCTCCATCGCCCGCTCGATCGCCATCAGCTTCATAACCCAGTCCAGGCGGCGCGCCAGCGCCATCAGATCGCCCTTTTCAAATTTGCCAAGCGTGTCTTCCCACAGCGCAATAATCTCGTCGGCGCGCGGCACCAATCCTTCAAAAACCCCCTGGGCCGCGTGCCGCTTCACTTCCTCCAGGAACGCCCGCTGCAGCTCGAGCGCGGTAAAGCGCTCACCACCGATCAGCCGCGCGCTAGCCTTCAGAGTTGGGTCGCGGCTGTAATCCTGAAGGGCCACCAGCGGATCGTCGAGGATGAGGCGCGCATTGACCAGACCCAGCTCAAGCAGCGTGAGAATGAGCTGCATCACTCCCACGCGAAGCAGCGCGGAGCCGTGCGCCAAAGCGCTGTCAAAGAAGATCACATGCAGCCGCGCTGCTGCGGCCCATGGTTCTCCGGCTCTGGGAAAGCCGCAAAGAGACTCGTCCCTGGAATTTACAATGGGGCGCTCGAAAGTCGTCTGCACTCCCTGAAGGATTTCAAAGAAGTCGGCGCGCTGGCTGATCTGGTACGGCGTCGGCGGTCGGTGGTTCTCCGAGCCGACCTTCCCGCCCCCGGTCAAAAGAATACTGGAAATTTGCAGCGACGCCAGATACTGAAGATAATGCGGTCTCCGCCGGAAGATGTTATCGAAAGTCCGCCGGCTGATCAGGAAATTCAGATGGCTCCCATAGGAGTGACCCAGCCCATCGCTGTTATTGACCAGAACCTGAATCCGCTGATGATGCGGCCTGTCCTCATTCGCCCGTTCGAGAACCGATCTCATCATCCGAAGCATTCCGTGCCATGCCGCAACATGGTCGTAGGCACTGAGAACTTCCGGCAGGCACAGCTCGCAATGATCCAGGTCGATGTACGCGCACCCTCCTGTGCCCGAAAGGTATCGTCGGCTTACATCCTGCGGATTGTATCCCCACCCGCCGGCCGTTGGAGTTTCGCTGTGACCATTGCGCGCAGCGGGAGCCGTATAGGATGATGCCGACCACCCGCTGTACGAATAAGAGTCCCGCCGCCGTGGAAAGCCATCGATTTCAGCCAGCAATGCCTGCGACGCTTCATATCCTGAACCCGCCGGATGGTCGACATCGGCGATAAAGTTACCCAGCTCAATATCCGCACCGCATAACTTAGGCAGAGCGGGAGCATTCCATATCTTTGAATACAAATCGCTCATGTCAGGCCGCCTCGATCTGATAACGGTGGGGATGGCTAACGCGTCGCTCGATCAAATCGACGCGCACGACGTCGATATCCTGCGGCAAATCCGGCAGGTAATTGCGGGCATTGTGCGGTTTCAGCGATCCTGGCGCCGCGAGGAAAAACTCGCTTACGGCGGCGCTCACGTCCGCCGAACACACTCCCGCAGAGCCTCCTTCAGCTTCCCGGATGCAGGCCCGCTCCAAAGCCGCTTGCGCGATCGATTCAAGTTGCGCGCCGCTCACCAGATCGGCGGCCCGCACCATGCGCCGCTTGCCATCGCGCAACGTAAGGTTGGCCAGTTCAGTTTCAGTACTCTGCGCGAACAGTTGCGCCACCGCCAGATCGAGCAGCGCTTCGCGGGCCGCGGCCGGGCCCTCGCCATTCGCCGCATAGGGAACGTCCGCCGGCATGTGCCGTCCCAGAATCGCGCGGGCTGCCTTGCGTTTCGGCCGGGGAAAGTGCAGAACCAGATCGCCCAGCCTTCCAGGCCGCAACAGAGCCGGATCGAGAGAATCCAGCCGATTAGTGGCCGCCAAAATGACAATGTTCCCTCGATCTTCAAGACCATCGACCTCGGCCATAAAGGCGTTCAGCATGCGATCGTCAATGCGATGAGACTCTCCGCGGCTGGCCCCGATTGCGTCGATCTCATCCCAGAACATCACCACCGGCACTTCCGGCTCCGCGGCCGCAGCTTCGCGGGCAATCCGAAAAATCTCTCGGTAATTCTGCTCGGTCGCGCCATACCACATAGAGTTCAGCGCGCCTGGCTTCACGTTGATAAAGCGAGAGCGTCCGCTCTGCGATAGCCCGGCAACCCAGTTACACGTAGATCGAGCTACTTTGGTCTTGCCGGTGCCCGGCGGTCCTGCCATCAGGACTGACCGCTTCCGCGGCAGCTTGTACTTCGTGGTCATTCCCGGATGGAAGATATGAAGAGCCATCAGCCGCTTTAACTGGTCGATCTCCATTTCGAGTCCGCCGATCTCCTCAAACGAATCGGCCGGTGTCTCTTCAAGGAAATATTCCTCGCCCTTCGAAGCCTCGACTTTCTCCAGAGCAAGACCGGCGGTGCGGTTGACTCGCACACCGTCCCCTGCCTTCAGCCTCTCATCGCACAGCGACGGCTTGGGAACAACCACCATCTCCTCGTCGCGAGATCGAAGCACCAGCCGGCCATCCGCG
>JBEKIN010000095.1:0-13381 GCA_050011735.1 Acidobacteriaceae bacterium
CTTCTCGCCTGCGATCATCCGTCAGAAGATAACAGGCGTTCTCCCACAACACCAGGTCGAATGGACCCTTTGCCGGAGGCAGAGCAGGAGATCCGTATTGGCGTCTCAGCACAGAGAGGATTTTCTTCAGCGTTGCCACGATACGATCCCCTGAACGCGCCGACTGCGCCTCACTCTATCACGTTAGCGGCGGATCACGAGCCGCACGACCGCGCCATCTACAATGCGGGAAGCCAATGTCCGCCTCCGGTTCTGACTCTGTCCTGCACGCTCCGCATCGCCGCTGGCGAATCGCGGTTCTTCTCGGCATCGGCGTTCTCGTCAACTTTTTCGACCGCGTCAACATCTCGGTGGCGTACGACGCGCTGCGCACCAACTGGGGCATCACCGCCGTCACCTTCGGCTATCTGGCCAGCGCCTACAACTGGACCTACGCGATCCTTCAGATTCCCATCGGCGTCATGCTCGATCGCTTCGGCGTGCGCCGCATCGGACGCGTCGCGACCCTCCTCTGGAGCATGGCTTCTTTCGCCTCCGGCCTCGCGACCGGCATCTACAGTTTCTTTGCTGCGCGCCTGCTGCTCGGCATCGGCGAAGCTCCCACTTTCCCGGCCAATGCCAAAGCCGTAGGTTACTGGTTTCCCGAGCGCGAGCGCAGCTTCGCCACCTCCATCAACGACGCAGCCGCCAAATTCGCTTCCGCCATCGGCGTGCCCATTCTCGGCCTTCTGGTGATCCGTTTCGGCTGGCGCTGGAGCTTTATCTTCACCGGCTTCGTCAGCTTCCTCTACTTCCTGCTCTTTTGGGGCGTCTATCGCAATCCCAGCGAAGACCCGCGGCTCAGCCCCGCCGAACGCAGTCTGATGACCGAAGGCAACGCGCAGCCGGAATCCGCGCCAGCGCGGCATGCGCATGGCGCTCCGCTGCTGTACCTGCTGCGTCAGCCGCAGGTCATCGGCGCCACTGTTGGCTTCGCTGCGTATAACTACGTTTTCTACCTGGTGCTCATCTGGTTGCCCAGTTATCTTTCCATGAGCCTCCACGTCGATTTACTACACTCCGCACTCGACACCAGCATCCCGTGGCTTGTGGCGACGTTCACCGACCTTGCGATCGGCGGCTGGATGGTCGATGCTCTCGTACGCCGCGGCGCGCGGCCGTGGCTGGTGCGCCAGGCCGTTCTGGTCGGCGGACTCGCCTTCGGCATGGGAATCTACGGCGCGCGATTCGCCCACACGCCTGCGGTGGCTGTCGCGTGGATGAGCATTTGCATGGCCGGTCTCGGCGCAATGGCGCCCGTCGGCTGGTCAATTCCGTCGTTCATCGCGCCGCGCGAAAGTGTCGGACGCGTCGGTGGCATCATGAACTTCGTCACCCAGATCGCCGCCATTTCCGCGCCAGTGATCACCGGCTACTTCGCCAGGGCGCACAATTTCGGAGGCTCCTTCGCCCTGGCCGCGGTTGTTCTCGCCATTGGTATCGGCGGCTACGTTCTCGGCCTTGGCAAATTGCGCGTCATTCCCGAACCGAACTGATCACGGATCACTCCCCCAATCCAAACCGCGCCTTTACCTCGTACCGCGATCCTTCCGGCCCAGGAAACGATTCGTATAGCAGAAACTCGTCGGCGATGAACTGCGCTTCGAGCCCAACCTTGCTCCGCTCCACCGCTTTCTTCAGAGGACCCAAAGCCTTGCCACCCTTGCGCCCCTTGCTCCGTGCCAGCGTGATGTGCGGGTTATACGCCCGCTCTTCCGGCACAAATCCGCATTGCCGCGTCGCCGCTGTCACCCATTGCTGGAGAGCCAGCAGTTCGCGCGTCAGTTCCACGCCGGCCCAAAAAACACCGGCTCGCTCAAAAAATCCCAGTCCTGCAATTCGCACTGGAACCCGCACAGCTTTCACAGCGGCCAGCTCTTCCCGCACGCACGCGAACTGCGCCTCGGTGGTCGATCCCAGGAATTGCAGCGTGACGTGCCAGCTTTCTGGCTGCGACCAGCGCAGGTCAGCCGATCCCGGCTCAAACCTTTCCCGCACGCTGCTGAGCGCGTCCGCCACTTCCGGCGCCAGCGCAATTCCGATAAAAAGCCGCATTCCGGTTAGAGTAACGCTGCGGTGCATTTCCTGGCTTCGCTTGCGCCGATGGTACGATCGGAAAGTGGGCCGCTCCTCCACGTTCAGGACAGTTGTTTCCGCTGTTCTTCTCCTTGCCGCGATCCTCTCCGCCCAACCTGCGACTGCGCAGATGCAGATGAGGGCGCCTGAGAATTTCAGCGAGGCGATCGAGGCGCACACCACATCCGGCACCAGCGCCGAGCCTGATTCCACGCCCGTGCCCATGCTCATGACCATGCGCGGCGAGTGGATGCTGATGCTCCATGGCAACGCCTTTGTGGCTGATACGCAGCAAACGAGTCCTCGCGGCACAGACGAGCTTTTCTCGACCAACTGGGTCATGCCCATGGCACAGCGCAGCGTCGGACACGGTGAGCTCACCTTGCGCACCATGCTCAGCCTTGAGCCTGCCACCGTCACTGGTCGCCAATACCCACTGCTGTTTCAGCAAGGCGAGACAGCTTACGGCAAGCCCATCGCAGACGGCCAGCATCCGCACGACTTCGTAATGGAACTCGCCGCGCTCTACGACCTGCATTTCCGCGACCAGACCTTGCTCAGTTTCTACGTCGCGCCCGTTGGCGATCCGGCGATCGGTCCTACTGCCTATCCGCATCGCGCATCCGCTATTGAAAGTCCTGTCGGCACGCTTGGCCATCATCAGGAAGACTCCACCCACATCTCCGATGACGTCGTGACTCTCGGCCTGACGCATGGCTGGCTGCGCCTTGAAGCCAGCGGCTTCCATGGCCGCGAGCCGAACGAGCATCGCTGGCAGGTGCAACAGGGCGCGATCGATTCCTGGTCCGCGCGCCTGACGCTCCAGCCTGGTAAAAACTGGAGCGGCCAATATTCGTACGGACGCCTCCACAGCCCCGAAGCGCTCTTCCCGACGGAAAATCAGGAACGCATGACGGCCTCGGTCATGTACAACCGTCCGTGGCGCGAGAAAGATGCCGGCAACTGGGCAACCACGCTTGCGTGGGGTAGAACGCTCGATCTGCCCGACAATCTCATCGAGAACAGCTACCTGCTCGAATCCACCCTGCGCTTCCGCGCGCGCAACTACGCGTTCACAAGAATCGAAGATGTCGACCGCACCAGCGAACTGCTTCTCGGCGAGCAGACCCTGCCGGCCGATTTTCACGAAGAGCCCGCTGGCCGCGTTCAGGCGTACACCTTCGGCTACGACCGCGACATCGGCCGCTTGCCGCATCTGGCCACGGCGCTCGGAGCACAGGTGACCGCCTACACGCCTGGCTCGATTCTGCAGACGGTCTACGGAAGCGATCCGATGGGTGTCGTGATCTTTCTGCGCCTTCGCCCTGGCAGTCGCGACTGACTTGGTCCGCCAGACGCACGCCTCAGCAGGGGCAAAACGCGAGTCGAACAAAACCTTGCAAGCCGATGAAGAAATGTTCAGTTCTCGCGATCGGCGCGATTCGGCATTGAGCATCCGCATCGACAGGGCGTATGATCGGACGCATTCGGTGCCATCGCAGGAAGGCTGACAGACGTTTTGAGAGGAACCGCTCCAGGAAGAACCGCCATTGCGTTTTCCTGTGTGATGCTGGTTCCGTTGATGACATTCTCGCAAGCTTCCGGTAATCCTCCCGTCATTTCTTCTAGTCCCACACCCTCCAGTTCGTCACTCGTTTCGTCCAGCGTGACGGAACTGCCCGATGCTCCCATTCCCACTGACGGCCAGAACACAGCGCCGCAGAGTCCGAACCCAAGCCAAGGCCAGACCCAAACCCAAACTCAGAATCCAAATCAAAAGCCAAACCAACCGCAGCCTGGCAACGCTCCTACTCTTGGCGATCTCGGCTTTACGCCGCAACAGACCCTGGCCAACGCCGATCTGCAGAGGAAACTCAATCAGCGGACGCACGATCTTAAAGTCCATCAGACGCTCGGTCTGGTCACCGTCGTTCCGCTGTGCGCTACGGTGATCGTTGCCGGCGGCGCCAAAGACAAACGCAACCGAGCCGATCCTACTGGTCCACCGATTGCGCCCAGTTCTGGCGCTGTCGACCTGCATGCCGCGCTTGGCGCGAGCACCGCAGCGCTGTACGGGTTCACGGCGTACTACGCGATCGCCGCTCCCAGAATTCCAGGTGTGAAGCCCAAAGGCGCCATCAAGCTGCATCGCGACCTGGTCTGGATTCACGCTCCAGGCATGATCCTCACGCCCATTCTCGGTGGCATGGCGCTCAGCGAGGAGAACAACGGCCAGAAAGTCCACGGCATCGCTTCGGCGCATTCTTACGTTGCATGGACCACGGTCGGCGCTTACGGCGCATCGATCATCGCCGTTTCGTGGCCGCTTCACCTGAAATTCTGGGAGAAGCGATGAAGTTTGTCATCGCCCTGTTGCTGATGGCGTTGCCGCCGTCCGTTTCCGCGCAAAACAATGCTTCAGGCCAATGGGCTTTGGTGCAGTCGACGCTCACCTGGCACATCACGCATCCCGTGCATGAAGTCGATGGCACGAGCCGCGACGCCAAAGGCAAGGGCAACTGCAGCGCTGCAGGCTGCGACTTCCTTATTGCGGTCCCGCTCAAGACGTTCGATTCCGGCGACAGCAATCGCGATCTGCACGTGATGCAGACGGTGCGCGGCGCGCAGTTTCCCATGGTAATTGTGCGCACGCATCTGCCACAGTCGGCGCTTGACGCGGCGACCATCGATGCCGATCTCGAGATTGAGTTCGCCGGCCAGACCGTCCACTACAGCCATGTGCCGCTGCAGCGCACGGTGCACGGCACCGACGTCGAGATTACAGGCACGGTTCCCGCGACCTGCTCCGACTTCAAAATTGACCGGCCATCGTTCCTGACGGTTCCCATTCGCAACGAGATTCCCGTCACAGTCGACGCGACCTGGCGTCCAATGTAGGCTGGTTCCCAACCGGCCTACCGCTTCTTCCAGAATTGCGTCTCATGAGAAGCTGGATTGGAGGTTCGGTTCCATGCTTGCTCGTTTGCTGCGTTCTTCTTTGGCCGTCGCATGCCTGCTTTCTCTTGCCGCCTGTTCGGCGTCGGCTGCCGGTCGAGCGCCGATTCCTGCAGCGAACGCTGACGTTGCGCTGGCGGCGAAATCCGGAAAAGAGAAGGCGGTTTTTGCCGGCGGCTGTTTCTGGGGAACGCAGACCGTCTTCGAGCGCGTGAAAGGCGTGCTCTCGACCACTGTCGGTTATTCCGGCGGTTCGGCGGAAACGGCGACCTACGATCAGGTGACGACCGAAACCACCGGTCACGCTGAATCGGTCGAAGTGGTCTACGATCCGTCGAAGATTACATACGGACAGCTGCTGCGGGTCTTCTTCTCGGTGGCGCACGATCCGACGCAGCTCAATCGTCAGGGTCCTGACGTTGGGACTTCGTATCGGTCGGTCAT
Source organism: Acidobacteriaceae bacterium (assembly GCA_050011735.1). GTDB lineage: Bacteria > Acidobacteriota > Terriglobia > Terriglobales > Acidobacteriaceae > Palsa-343. Next base: position 5,515 of record JBEKIN010000095.1, read on the forward strand.
TTTCTACGCGAACGACGACCAGAAGCGCATTGCCAAGGCGTACATTGCGCAGCTCGATGCAGCGAAGGTGTTTCCCAAGCCGATCGTGACCGCGGTGACTCCGCTCATCGCGTTTTATCGAGCTGAGGATTATCACCAGGACTACGCTCTGCACAATCCGGACAATCCGTACATTCTGGTATGCGATCGGCCGAAGATCGAGGCGCTGAAGCAGCAGTTTCCGGAGCTGTTCGTCGACTACAAGGGACATTGAAGGCAGCGTTCGGCGATCAGAACAGTGAAGGAGTGATCCGTGATCAGTGAACAGTGATCCGTGATCTGTGCGTCGGTGAAGAGCGGCTACCCCTACTCCTACCCCTGCGTTTTTGTTAAGTGTATAATTATAGGCTGGTTCGGGATTGTCTCCGGAATTAGGTGATTGAAAACGAGTCAGTTGCGACTCGGCCGAGTTTGTTACGCAGACGGCCGTGTTTGTGACAAACTCGTCCGCGTCTGTAACAAGCATGGCCGCTTTGACCGCACTGGCTTTTCCTTTCTGAAGACAGCGAACCGTGAATCGTAATCTGTGAACCGTGATCCGGGCGGGGACGTGGAAACAGAAGCCTCACCCGGATGGATGAGGCTTTTTTTCTTTCTTATCCCCTATTATCAGAATACCAAGTCCAGCTATAAAACCGGCCAAATATCTTCGAGGGTATAAGGGTCTAAGTGGCGCGGAATGCTGGGTCATTACTTTGGATTTTTGGCTCGGGACTTGACAGATCTGTGGATAAGTCGCGGATTTGGGAAATGCGGCGAGAAGTGGTGGGCGCCGTTTTAGCGTCGGGACTTCGGGACGCGGCCGAAGCGCGCATCGTAATGCAGGAGGCGATCGCAGGCGTGCAGTGCCTCCTGCTCAAAGGTGGGGCTGTCACTGGGAATGACCAGCCAGTGGGAGATTTTGTTGCCCAGCATTTCGATGGGACGAAGCGAGGGGAACTCGCGACGGAGGGCTTTATCCGCCGGGTTGACGGATTCCGAGAGGACGAGCCAGACACCGTTATCCTGGGGGGACTTGGAGTGATCGCGCAGCATGCAGACGATCCGATCGCCGAGGTAGACGGCGTATCCGGAAAACATGCGGCGGACTTCCGGTTCGAGGGGCGCCAGCGCTTCGAGAATAAAGGGGTGGGGCGGCGTTTTTCGCGGGGGGTTGACGCGTTGCCGTGGGCTGGGCATGCAGGCTCAGGATAGCCCGGAAATGCAGGCGCCGTGGGAACCGCGGGGGCGGGAAATCACGCGCGTTTACCAACCCATCTGGTCCATCCGATCGAGGATGAGGGCGCTGTAGTGGTTCATGCGCTGGGGCCGTCGCCTGAGGGGGGCGGGGAGAATCGCGGCGAGCCGCGCTCCCTGTTCGCGGTCTATATTCCGGGCGGAGGTTCCGTACCAGGCACGAGACGCGGATTCCGCGCCATAAATGCCAGGGCCCCATTCGACCACGTTGAGGTAGAGCTCGAGAATGCGCTGCTTGCCGAGGACGAATTCGGCCACCGGTACCAGCGTGGCCTCCGCACCCTTGCGCAGGATGGAGCGGCCGGTTCCGAAAAAGAGGTTTTTTACTAGTTGCTGTGTAAGGGTGGAAGCTCCGCGAACGCGGCCGCCTTCCATATCGTCCTGGGCATCGATCTGGATCTGGTGCCAGTCGAATCCATGGTGCTGGTAGAAGCGCGCGTCCTCGGCGGCGATAACCGCGTGCTGGAGATCGGGCGAGATTTGGCGGAGCGGCAGGAACTGGTAGTGTTCGCGATACGGCTTGTTGTGAATCCAGGCCTGCAGGCGGCGCTCGATGTGCACGGCGGTGGTGGGCGGGTCGATCCATCGGGCGGCCACGAGGGTGAGCGCGGCCAGCGACCAAAGAAGCGCCACGCCGATGACGAACCAGAGAACCAGGGATCGAAAAGTGAGGGGCCGGAAGGCGAGTAGCCGGAGAAAACCCTTCCGCCGCGGCGGAGTCCTGGGAAGTGGGTCCGGCGTTTCGGCTGGAGGCGTGCTGGCGAGCGTCTCCGGCGCTTCCGTCGGAGGGATCGGTGGGGGTGTGTCGGGCGCTTCGGTCACACTTCAGAATAATGGTGTGGGCGCCGCTCCCGGTCAGGAAACCCGCGCTTTTTGGCGCTGGGGCGAATTGAACTAAACTTGAGAGGTTATGGCGACTGCAACGCAACCCACTGTGATCCTGCCGCGTGCGCCGAAGGGCGCGTTCCGGAATGAGCCGTTCATCGATTTTTCGCAGCACCACAACGCGCAGGCGATGCGCGAGGCGCTGGAGCGGGTCGCCGACCGGCTGGGGCATGAGTATCCGCTGATCATTGGCGGAGAGCGGGTGAAGACCAGCGGCAAGATTGAGTCGCGCAACCCGGCGCGGCCGTCGCAGCTGGTGGGGCTGCATCAAAAGGCCGGGGCGGAACATGCGGAGCAGGCGGTGCAGGCAGCGCTGCAGGCGTTCGAGACGTGGCGGTTTGTGGCGGCGGAGGAGCGCGTGTCGCTGCTGCTGGGCGCGGCGGAGCTGATCCGGGAGCGGAAGTTCGACTTCTGCGCGTGGCTGACGTACGAGGTGGGCAAGAACTGGGCCGAGGCGGACGCCGATGTGGGCGAGACGATCGACTTCCTGGAGTTTTACGCGCGCGAGGCGTTGCGGCTGGCGGGGGCAACGACGCCGATCCAGCTTTCGGGCGAGCACGATGAGCTGCTGTACATCCCGCTGGGCGTGGGCGCGGTGATTTCGCCGTGGAACTTCCCGTTCGCGATCATGGCGGGGATGACGGCGGCGGCGATCGTGACGGGCAACACGGTGGTGCTGAAGCCGTCGAGCGATTCACCGACGATTGCGGCGCGGTATATGGAAGTGCTGGAAGAGGCGGGCTTGCCGCCAGGAGTGGTGAATTTCTGTCCGGGGTCGGGCGCATCGTTTGGGAATGCTGTGGTCGCGCACCCGAAGACGCGGTTCATCGCGTTTACGGGGTCGAAGGAAGTGGGCCTCGATATTCACGAGCGCGCGGCGAAGACGCAGCCGGGGCAGGTGTGGATCAAGCGCACGATTCTGGAGATGGGCGGCAAGGACTCGATCATCGTGAGCGCGGACGCGGACTTCGACGCGGCGGTAGCGGGGGTGGTGGCGTCGGCGTTCGGGTTCAGCGGGCAGAAGTGCTCAGCGTGCTCGCGGGCGATTGTGGAGGAGCCGATTTACGAGGCGTTTGTGGAGCGACTGCGGGAGAGCGTGGAAAAGCTGACGGTGGGCGATCCGGCGAAGAACCCGAACATGGGGCCGGTGGTGAACGAAGCGGCGATGAAGAGCATCTTGTACTACGCGGAGATCGGGAAGACGGAAGGGCGGCTGGTGGCGGGCGGCAAGGCGGTGGAAACGCCGGAGAAGGGCTACTATGTTGCCCCGACGGTGATCGCGGATGTGGCGCCGACGGCGCGGATTGCGCAGGAGGAGATTTTCGGGCCGGTGCTGGCGGTGATCCGGGCGCGGGATTTCGATCACGCGCTGGAGATCGCCAACAACACGGAGTTCGGGCTGACGGGCGCGGTGTATTCGACCGACCGGGTGAAGCTGGACAAGGCGCGGCGGGAGTTCCACGTGGGGAATCTGTATTTCAACCGGAAGTGCACGGGAGCGATGGTGGGCGCGCACCCCTTTGGCGGGTTCAATATGTCGGGGACGGATTCGAAAGCGGGCGGGCCGGATTATCTCTATTTGTTTTCGCAGGCGAAGTCGGTGGCGGAGAAGATCTGAAGCAGCCGGTAGCCTGTAGCCTGTAGCGAGGCGCGGTGGGACACCGCGCTGTGCTAATCCGCTCGACGCACGCTGATCTTCGGGGATTTCTTGCGTGACAGAGATGGTCCGCAAGCTACCGGCCACGGGCTGCCGGCGACCGGCTGTGCGCCGATCTCGCGGCGAAGTGAGATCGGGAGGCGCGGGCAGCCCACACGAGGAGCGGCGGCGCCTCCAAAGGAAGCGAATCAGCGAAGAAGCAGTTTTTTTATAGACCCTGCATGATCTGGTCGCCGACTGCCTGAGCGGCCTCGGCCAGAATGCGGTGGTGAATGGTGAACAGAGCCAGTTCCAGACGATCGGAGACCCCGGTCTTGTCGTAGATGCTGCGCAGGTAATTCTTGATCACCTGCTCCGTGGTGCTGAGCCGGACGGCGATCTCCTTATTCTTGCAGCCCTGAACGATGAGCGCGACGATCTTCAGCTCCTTGGGAGTGAGACGGTCGCGAACGCGGGAACCGACGGAGTCCTCGTCGAGGCCGGGAGCTTCCATGCCTGCGGCGCGGACGTTGCGTTCCCCCTGACCGACGTGGCGGACGCACTCGATGAGCGCGGGGCCGGTGACGTTGCGGTGAGCAGCGCCGTTGACGCCGGTGGTGAACCACGGCTGAACCGGCTCGCCGTTCTCGGCGATGACGATACTGCGGCTGCCGGCGGCGAGCACGCGCGGGATGAGCGCCTGCACGTCGAGTTTTAATGCCGACGCAAATACCAGGATTGCGCCACGGAAGGTGTCAAGGGCTGGATAGAGGCGGTCGGCCTCAGCGCACTGCGCAATGATGCGGAAGTCATCTTCCATGGCCAGGATTTTTGCGGTTCCGGCCCTGTAGATGGCCTGATTGTCAGCGAGAATCAGCTTGTTCATTTTTCGCTTCCTTAAAATCGTGCGTCGCCGGGAGGTCCCGAGGACAAATTAGCAAAAGGCGCGTTCTGCCCATCACGCGCCACCTTGGCCATCGGGACCGGCAAAAAATCCACTCGCGTGTTCCTGGCTGTACACGTCCGCATGGCGCCGGGTGAATGATGGTGTTTCCGGATGTGGGATCCGGAAAGCTGTCGTTGATGACCTGTGGGTACCTACCATCATTCAGGACAAAAGTAACCCGCAAATGCGCAAAGGTCCTGTGACGGTCGTCACTCCTCTTGGAACTACCGTGGAAACAAAAGGAAGGGTCCGGTGCAGGGGGGAGGATCATTGGGGGCTGTGGATCATGTCGGGACAAAGGGGCGGGATTCGCAGGAAGCCGGGAGGGCCTGTAATTTAGTAACAGGACCCAGGAAGAAGGAGCAGCGGGTATGGCCAGGCCGATCATCCTTGCCGTGGACGACGACGCCAGCGTGCTGGAAGCCGTGGTGCAGGATCTGCGCCGGAAATACGGGCAGAATTACCGGATCTTGCGCGCCGGGTCGGGGCCGGCGGCGCTGGATACGTGCGCGCAGCTGAAGGAGCGCGGGGATGTCGTGGCGCTGATCGTCAGCGACCAGCGGATGCCGGGAATGACGGGTGTGGAGCTGCTGGAAAAGGTGCAGGAGAGCTACCCCCAGGCGCGCAGAGTGCTGCTGACGGCGTATGCGGACACGGAGGCTGCGATCCGGGCGATCAACACGGCGCGCATTCACTACTACCTGACCAAGCCGTGGGATCCGCCGGAGACGCGGCTGTATCCGGTGCTCGACGATCTGCTGGAGGACTGGAACCAGGGGTACAAGGCGCCGTTCGAGGGGATCCGGGTGGTGGGGCCGCGATATGGGCTGCAGGATTACAGGGTGCGGAATTTCCTGTCGCGGAACCAGGTGCCTTACGTGTGGCTGGATCCGGAGCGGGACGATCAGGCAGTGGAGCTGCTGAGCAAGTTTGGCGTGGACGACAGCAAGCTGCCGGTGGTGTTGTTTCCCGACGGGACGTCGCTGGTGCAGCCGGGGGACGAGGAGCTGGCGCAGCGGGTGGGGCTGCGCACCCAGGCGAAGGCGGACTTCTACGATCTGGTGGTGGTGGGCGCGGGCATGGCGGGGCTGGCGGCCGCGGTCTATGGCGCTTCAGAGGGATTGAAGACACTGGTGCTGGAGCCTGAAGCTCCAGGAGGGCAGGCGGGGAGCAGCTCGAAGATCGAGAACTACCTGGGGTTTCCGCGGGGAGTGAGCGGCGAGCGGCTGGCGCGGGATGCCTACGATCAGGCGCGGAAGTTCGGGGCGGAGTTCATCACGCAGCGGGCGTCCAGCATCGACGGCGAGGGGCAGTACCGGAAGGTGCGGATGGCGAATGGCGCGGATATTTCCTGCAGAGTGAGCCTGATCGCAGTGGGGGTGTGTTACCGGCGGATTGAAGCGCCGGGGATCGAGCGGCTGACGGGTTCTGGGGTGTACTACGGGGCGTCGCTGGCCGAGGCGCAGTCGTGCCAGGACGAGGTGGTGTTCGTTGTGGGCGGGGCGAATTCCGCGGGGCAGGCGGCGATGCACTTTTCCCGGGTGGCCAAAAAGGTGACTATCCTGGTGCGCGGGGACGGGCTCGAAAAGAGCATGTCGAAATATCTCATCGATCAGATCGCTGGAACATCGAATATAACGGTGGAGACGCGGAGCGAGATCGTGGAAGCGATGGGCGAGACACACCTGGAGAGCGTGAAGATCCGGAACTCGAAGGGGGAAGAGGTGAGGCCGGCTTCGTCGGTTTTCCTGTTCATCGGGGGGGCTCCCCAGACCGACTGGCTACCGGAGAAAGTGATGCGCGACCCGAACGGATTTGTGCTGTCGGGACGGGACCTGCGAGTGGATGGGCAGCTGCCGCGGGGATGGAAAGAGGATCGGGAGCCGTATCTGCTGGAGACGTCGATGCCGGGAGTTTTTGTGGCGGGCGATGTGCGGCACGGGTCAGTGAAGCGGGCGGCTACGGCTGTCGGCGAAGGATCGATGGCGGTGCAGCTGATGCACCAATATTTGGCGCAGTTCTAAAGGGTCAGGAGCAGATGGAAGGCACGACGGCGGAAGCCCGGGTCACGACAGTCACGCAGCAGGAGCTGTCACAGCTCATCCGGCGAGTACCCGTTCTCAGCAAACTGAAAGAAGAAGACCTGGGATGCCTGGGCACCGTGGAGCTGCTGGAGGCTCCGGCGGGAACGGTGCTGTTCGAGCAGGGGAAGAGCACGCCCAGTTTCTGCATGATCCTCGAGGGTGAAATCCGCACCACCCGCATGGAACCGAATGGCATTGAAACGCCGATCGCGATTTTTCACGATGGCGACACGTTTGGCGAGGCGCCGCTGCTGATCGGCGCGAAGATGAGCGGCGTTCAGTGCATCGCATCGACTCCAGTCCGGATGCTGCGCGTGGATGTGGAGGGTTTCTGGCGGCTGATGGCGACGTGCCCGGTTGTGCGGCAGGGCATTATGGCGAACGCGGCGCAGAGGATCCATGCATTCCAGGCGACGACCCTGCACCGGGAGAAGCTGATTTCGCTGGGAACGCTGGCGGCGGGGCTGATGCACGAGCTGAACAATCCGGGCTCGGCGGCGAAGCGGTCGGCGGCGCAGCTCAGGGAGAATCTGACACGGCTGCAGGAGATCAGCATGCGCTTCTGCGTTTCTCCGCTGACCCAGGAGCAGCGGACCTGCCTGCGCGACATGCAGGAGGAGGTGCTGGGGCAGGGCAAGCCGAGAACGGCGACCAGCAGCCTGGAAGAAGCGGACGCCGAAGAGGAACTGGGCACGTGGCTGGAGAGCATCGGCGTGAACAGCGCGTGGAAGCTGGCGCCGACGCTGGTGGCGGCGGGATGGCGACGCCACGACATTGAATGCGCGCAGGAGGCGTTCCCGTCCGAGACGCTGCAGGATGCGCTGAACTGGCTGGAGGCGCTGATCTCGGCGATGCAGCAACTGACGACGATCGAGGAGAGCATCAGCCGGGTGACCGATCTGGTGATCGCGGTGAAGAAGTACGCTTACGAAGACAAAAACGGCGAGCACGTGATCGACGTGCACGAGAGTATCCAGAGCACGCTGCTGATTCTGGGGCACAAGTTCCGCTACAAGCAGCTCACGGTGGAGAAGGATTTTG
>JBEKIN010000096.1:0-13282 GCA_050011735.1 Acidobacteriaceae bacterium
CGCCAGCTTCTCCCGCCCACCCATCGCATCCATCGCCCGATCCAAACACCCCCGAGCCTCCAACCGCTCACATCCCGGCGTCTGCACCGCATTCTGCGCAAAGCACACCGTACCCGTAAAAATCCCGAGCACCACTATCGGCGCCGCCGCCGCCATCGAGACTGCCCTGAACCTCCATCGCAACATGTCGATGAACACAGAAATCTCTCTCCCCTCTTCCAGCATGGTGGACCCACAGCTGCCCCACGCGAGCGACACCACAACAAATAAAGCAATTATTCCCTGACCGACGGCCCGGCAGAAAAAAAGTCATCCAACGCAAACGCTTAAGTGACGAATACGAGCGAATGAACAGAATGCGTCAACCTCGAGCGCGGAGCTGAAGAGCCTGGCCTGAGCGATTTCGATGTAAGCTCAGGCGCATGTCCACAGGTGTCGAACTGATCCGGGCCGGTGCCGAGCATCAGTCTGCTTTGGGGAATCTTCTTGAGCTTTACATTCACGACTTCAGTGAAGTGGTCCCGATAGACGTTGGGGCCGATGGCCGTTACGGTTACAAGAGCCTTCCTCTCTATTGGTCCGAGGATTCTCGGCTGCCATTTCTGGCGAGACTTGACGGCAAACTGGTTGGATTCGTGCTTGTCACACGAAGCTCAGAATCATCCGGCGATGGCGAAGCTTGGGACATGGCGGAGTTCTTTGTGTTGCGCCGGTACCGGCATCGTGGAATCGGAACCGAAATGGCCGCGAAAGTGTGGCTCCGTTATCCGGGTAGATGGCAGATTCGCGTTATGGAGAAAAACGTCCTGGCTCGCAAATTCTGGGAGTCGAGTATCACAAAGTTCACCGGCCTTTCAGCCCATTCCAGCAAATTCGTGGCGGACGGTGTGACATGGCATCGCTTTTCATTAGACTCGCGCCGATAGCTATTTCGCTCGGCGGTGTGAGCAGGACCCGAGCTGGTGGATCGATCAAGCTCGGGAAAACCACTAACGCGCCCCAACCTAGTAAATCAGCTTCAAAGAAAACTGGATCTGCCGCGAAGTCCCCGCCGTCTTGCTGATTTCCCCAAACCCCGACCCCTTGATCGTGTTCGCCGGCAGCCCCATGTTCACCACATTGAACAGATTGAAAAACTCCGACCGGAACTGCACATCCGCCCGCTCCAACCCGCTCTTCCGGTGCCCAAACGGCGTGTCCTTGATCAGCGCGTAGTCGAAGTCGTAATACGCCGGCCCAAAAAACGTGTTCCGCCCCAGCGTCCCAAACCGTCCATCGTTCGGCCCCGTTCCTCCAGCCACGCCCACAGGAATAAAAAAGAACGAAGCATTCCCCGTGCCCTCGCCAAAATAATCCTCACGCGGCCGCGTCGAGCTGTGCGCCGTCGACAAATGCGGCTTCCCAATCTGATCCGGTCGGTCCGCGCCCTGTGTCCCCGCGCCCGTTTGCTGGATCCCCGAATACACCGTGAACGGTGCCCCGCTCGAGATGCTCGAAATGCTCAGCAGCTCCCACCCGCCCGTGAATTGCCGCGCCCGTGCTCCCTGCGCCCCCAGCTCCTGCAAATGCAAATCCTGCGCCGCACTCACTGAAAACGAATGCGCCACATCGAAGTTCGACGGCCCTTTTTCCGGATGCGTATCAAAAGGATTCTGCGGCAACGGCAGCGCCAACGCCCCCGTCGATCCTGTCCCTCCCGACACCGCGCTCACATCGTCCAGTGACTTCGACCACGTGTACCCCGCCTGCAATCCTGGCCCGCCATGCTTCACCGTCCCCGACAGCGACGCCTGCAGTGCGTTGTACGACGAGTGCGACGTGTCCGTAATCACAGACTCGTACCCAAACCCGCCCGTCACCGCGCCCGTGCTGTCGAACACCGTGTACGGCGCAAATCCCGGCCCCGCCCCCGGGTAGCCATTTGGGAAAGAACTCCGTGGCAGCCGGAACGACTCCGTCCCGATGTATCCGGCATCCGCCGTCAGCCCCAAAAACGAGCGCTCCACTCCCAGCGTCCACGTCTGCAGAAATCCATCCCCAAATCGCCGGTCGATCGCGGCCAGGTTCAGCAGCGACAACTGATGCCCCGGCGCCAGCGCCGCCAAATCGTTCTGGTACCGATTCACATCCATCACCGTGTTCGCCGCAACCTTCTTCGGATCCCCACTCGCAAACACATTCTGCCCCGAAGGCGTATACGTTTGCGGCAGCTCCGCCGGCGTGATCTGGAACCCGTACGCAATCTCCCCGCTCTTCGAAGCATTCACCCGCGGATACACCGCAAACGGCGTCGAACCCGTCAGATAATTGTCCTGCCAGATATTCGGCGGAATCACCGTGATCCCTCCGCCCGCATGCACTTGGCATCCGCCCGGCGCATTCCACGTCACCTGCACCCGCGGCCCCCATCCATTCCATCCCGACTGATATCCCGGCTGCGGATTGATCAGATACACCTGCGTCTGCCCCGGCGGCGGCGTCACATCCAGAAAACTCGACGTGCGATGGGCCCGCTCGATGATGGGCGAATACACCTCGTACCGCAACCCATAATCGAGCGACAGCTTTTCGTTGATCTTCCACGTGTCCTGCGCGTAGAAATTCACATCGTTCCGATTGATCGCCGCTGGCCCAATGTGCGGTCCATTCGAAAAATACGGAGGCGCCACCACGATCGTGTAACCGTACGGATACCCAACCAGCAAGGTCGCCAGCGTATTCGGCAATGGATCCCCCGGCTCCACATTGTGCATTCCGCTCTGCGAAGGAATGTATACCGGCGAATAGACTGTACCTCCGCCAAAATCGTATTCGCCGTTAGGGCTGATTCCGAAGTACGTCGTATCACGATTCAGCCGGGCCTCGACGCCTGCCTTGACCGCATGCCGCGCCCGCGTCCACGTTGCGTTCAGTTGACCCTGAAACAAATTGCCAAACGACGACATCACCGATCCAGCCGCTGTGTCGAACCCCTCATACAGCCCGTCGGTAAACTTCACCGCCGGATCGGTGTGGTTCGGCGTCGGAAACGACGGTGTCGTGCGCGTGATGCCCAACGACGCGTCCCACAAAAAGTGCGGCGACTCGGTCCGCGTGTACGTGAAGACCACATTCCGCTGCCGGTCTACATACTGCACGCCAAAGCTGGGATCAATCGTTGTCTGATCCGGATTTGTCGTCGGCCCCGTCAGGTTGTCGTAGTTGAACCGCCCCAGAAGCTGCCCCTTCTCGCCCAGCTTCTGATCGATCCGAATCGAAAACTGATCCGCATTCGTCACCACATTCGAAGGCGCCGCATACGTCCGCGCCCCATACGCCCCCGTCGGATTATTCGGCTTCGGATACCGCGCCAGCACCGCCGCAATCTGCGCGTTCACCGGAACCGTCAGCGTATCCGTGCTGCCATCCGCATACGTCACCACATCCTGCCCCGCGCGCTCGGCCAGCGTCGGCATCGGCAGAACCTGCGTCGTCCCCAGCACCTGCCGGAACCCCTGGTACTGCCCGAAATAAAACGTCTTTCCGCGGCCATCATAGAGATGGGGCAGCAGCACCGGCCCGCCGTTCGTAAACCCAAACTCATTCCGCTTGAACGGCGGTATCCGCCCCGGTTCCACAATCGAGGGGTAATCAAAGTAGTTCCGCGCATCCAGCGCCGAGTTCCGCAAAAACTCAAAGACCGACCCGTGAAACCCAGCCTTGCCCGACCGCGTCACAATGTCCGTGAATCCCGCCGCCCCGCGCCCAATCTCCGCCGGCATCCACCCCGAGCTCGACTGAATCTCCTCCACCGCGTCCACGTTGAAATTCGTGAACGTCGCCCCGCCCATCTCCGGATCGCTGATGTCAGCCCCATCCATCGCGAACACCGCCTCCACGCCGCGCTGCCCGTCAATCGCAAACTGCTGGGTGAAGTTCGTCGCCCCATTCGTATCCGTCATCGTCCCCGCGGCGAGCAACAACAGAGTGCTGAAATCCCGCCCGTTCAGCGGCAGCGAACTCACCGACTCGCTCGACAGCTTTTCCCCGCCCGTCGCCCCAGCCGCCGCATTTCCAGTACCCGCAGCGCCACCCTGTACAGCCGCCAGCAAAATCGTATTTTGATCAGTAACCGTTACGAATCCCGGTGCGCCCGGCAGCTCCACCGTCACCGCAGGAATCGTCGGCCGCCCCTTGACGCGTACCACGAACGAAAACTGCCCCGCCGCCAGGCCCTCGAAGCTGAATTTCCCATCGGCTCCCGTAGTCGCGGTGCGAACGCCGCCCGCCCCGCTCAACTCAACAGCTGCCCCGGCAACAGCCTGCCCAGAACCACTCCGGACAACTCCGCTCCAAGCAATGTTCTGCGCCCAAACCGGCATCGTCAGCAAGCACAGGGCCAGACACGACACCGTGATCCACCACCCGCGCCCGCCGCAACATCTCCGCTGTCCGTAGCCTCTGATCAAATCAATAAACCCTGAATGTTTCGTAGCGCCGAACCCCAAAGAAGTATATCCACCACTCCGTTCTTCCGCCAGTAAAACGTTTTTGCGCTGACTTCTCTCGCCATTACCCTCGTTTGTGATCGCCATCACAATTTCCGTCACATACGGTTGTGACCGCCAGCACATACAGCCGCCCTCTCCGAAATTAACAATCTCTTCGTTTCGAGATTGCGGATGGCGTTCGTGCTCTCCAGTTCCTCTGCCCTCACGCCCGTCATCACCGCAACACACTTTTACCGAACACACATCGCCCTTGCGGCGGCAGAACGGAGATTCCATATATGAGCACTCCCAGCGTGAGCTCCCAGCCAATCGTCAAAGAATCGAAAGTCGAAGCTCTTTCCCCATACGTCTTCTTCTTTGGCGCAGGAGTCGCCGAAGGCAACGGCAAGATGCGCGACGTCCTCGGCGGCAAAGGTGCAGGCCTCGCCGAAATGACCAACGCCGGCCTTCCCGTACCTCCCGGCTTCACCATTCAGACCGAGGCTTGCCGCGAGTACATGCGCGGCTCCCTCTCCGCTCAGGTCACCGACCAGATGCAGGCCGCCCTCGATCGCCTCGAGAAACTCCAGGGTCAGCGTCTCGGCGCCGGCGATAACCCCCTCCTCGTCAGCGTCCGCTCCGGCGCAAAATTCTCCATGCCCGGCATGATGGACACCATCCTCAATCTCGGCCTCAACGACATCTCCGTCGAAGCCCTCGCCAAAAAGTCCAGCAATCCCCGTTTCGCCTACGATTCATATCGGCGGCTGATACAAATGTTCGGCGATGTCGTCCTCGACATCCCCAAAAATGAGTTCGAGCACATCTTCGACGAAGTCAAAAAGAAGCACGGCGCGAAACAGGACACCGAGCTCACCCCCGCTGCCCTCAAAGAAGTCATCGTTGCCTACAAAAAGCTCGTCCTGCACCACACCGGCGCCGAGTTCCCGCAGGATCCTGACCGCCAGCTCACCATGGCTCGCGACGCCGTTTTCAGGTCCTGGAATAACGAGCGCGCCAGGACCTACCGCCGCCTCAATCACATCGACGACTGGCTCGGAACCGCCGTCAACGTCCAGGCCATGGTCTACGGCAATCTCAACGAGACCAGCGGCACCGGCGTCGGCTTCACCCGCAATCCCGCCAACGGCGAGAAAGAATTCTACGGCGAGTTCCTTATGAACGCCCAGGGCGAAGACGTCGTCGCCGGCATCCGCACTCCGGTTCCCATCAGCGAGCTGCAGAAGCAGATGCCCCATGTCTACGGTCAGCTCCGCGACCTCACCTCGCGCCTCGAAAAGCACTACCGCGACATGCAGGACTTCGAGTTCACCATCCAGGACGGCCGCCTCTACATGCTGCAGACCCGCAATGCGAAGCGCACCGGCCTCGCCGCCGTCCGCATCGCCATTGATATGGTCCGCGAAAACCTCATCTCCATCGACGAGGCCGTCCTCCGCGTCGAGCCCAACCAGATTTTCGACTTCCTCGTCCCCCGTCTCGATGAGAAGGGAACCGTTGAAGTCCTCGCCCGCGGCCTGCCCGCCTCACCCGGAGCTGCCGTCGGCCAGATCGTCTTCACCGCCCACGAAGCCGTCAAGTTCCACGAGAAGGGCACGTACAAATCCATCATCCTCGTCCGCGCTGAAACCTCACCCGAGGACATCGCCGGCATGAACGTTGCCTCCGGCATCCTCACATCTCGCGGCGGCATGACCTCCCACGCCGCTCTCGTCACCCGCGGCATGGGCAAGTGCTGCGTGGCCGGCGCCGGCGACGTCACCATCGACGACAAGAAAAAAGAGATGCGCGTCAAAGGCAAAATCTTCCATGAGGGCGACTGGCTCTCCCTCGATGGAACCACCGGCCGCATCATTAACGGCAAGCTCAACACCCTGCCCGTCAGCCCCGACAACCCGGACCTCATTCAGTTCATGGCCTGGGTCGACGAGCGCCGCAAGCTGCGCGTCCTCGCCAACGCCGACATCCCGCGCGATGCCAAACAGGCGCAGGCCTTCGGTGCCGAGGGCATCGGCCTCTGCCGCACCGAGCACATGTTCTTCGCCGAAGATCGCCTGCCCCACATGCAGGCCATGATCCTCGCCAAAACCGAAGAAGAACGTCGCGCCGCTCTCCATCAACTGCTGCCCATGCAGCGTGCTGACTTCCAGGGCCTGCTCAAAGTCATGGGCTCTTACCCGGTCGTCATCCGCCTGCTCGATCCGCCGCTCCACGAGTTCCTGCCCAAGCGCGAAGACCTCCTCGTGCAGATCGCCAAGCTCGAATCCACCAAACCGCACTCACCGAAACTGAAAGAGTTGCACCGGATCCTCGAGCGCGTCGAAGAGCTGCACGAGCTCAACCCCATGCTTGCCCTGCGCGGCTGCCGCCTCGGCATCACTTATCCCGAAATCACCGAGATGCAGGCTCATGCCATCTTCGAGGCCGCCGTTACGGTCAAGAAGAACGGCTGCGACCCGCACCTCGAAATCATGATCCCCCTCACCACCGGCCCCGAGGAGTTCAAGGCGCAGGCCGCTATCATTCACGCTGTCGCCCACGATGTCTTCATCAAGAAGGGCCTCTCGGTCGAGTACAAAGTCGGCACCATGATCGAGTTGCCCCGCGCCTGCATCGTCGCCGATAAGATCGCGGCCGATGCCGAGTTCTTCAGCTTCGGAACCAACGATCTCACCCAGACCACCTTCGGGATCTCCCGCGACGACTGCAACAAGTTCCTGCCGGCGTACCTCCAGCAGGGCATCTTCAAGCAGGATCCCTTCGCGGTTCTCGATCAGGAGGGCGTCGGCACGCTCATTAAGATGGCCACCAACAAAGGCCGCGCCGCGCGCCGCGATCTCGAGGTCGGCATCTGCGGCGAGCACGGCGGCGAGCCCGAGTCCGTCAAGTTCTGTCATCGCGCCGGACTCGACTACGTCTCCTGCTCGCCTTACCGTCTGCTCACCGCCCGTCTCGCGGCGGCTCAGGCAGCCATCGAGGAGCAGAAGATATTCAACCCGGATCTGCGCACCGGCAATTCGAAATAGCGAGTGAACCCCGGCGAGCCAAGGCGGGCTCGTCCGGGATGCAGTTCTTCGGTGAGGTAGTGTACGGACTCCGCCGCGTTTCCATAACGGCCTTATGGTACGAAACGCGGCGGAATTCCGAAGCAGCGGGCCCCTGGCAGAGGACGTTCCTACGAATCGGGAATCGGTTCGGCTTTCTATTCCCTATTCCCTACTGCCTATTGCCTGCATTTAAGTTCTGCCGCATGTGCAGTTCATCTGTAGTATTTGCAATCATTCCCGCCGCGGTCCTGGCAGAGGACACGGCGGGTTTCCTTTTCTGCGGGACACGCTCCGCGCTTGCAAACTCACCCACAATTACGCCGGCCAAAAATCCGGCCAGCGATTAGCCATCCCCCGCTAACCATCGCGCTCGTTACCGCAGGAATCCCCGCCGCCTCCTCCTCCCCGGAAGGCCTGCGGCCGCCTGCGCCTTTCGTAACCTTGCGCCTCCGCCCAGGTCGGCCCACTATATCCACAACCAATTCCCCGGCCCCAGCCGAAAGAGGCAACTCGAAGGAATTACCTCGAACGAATCTCGACCAAATGAAAATCGTGATGCTCGTCAATGGGAACCGCCGCTGCTCACGTTCAGGAGTTACCCATGAAAACTGTACTGCTCTCTGCCCTCGTTCTCTTCACCGTTCTGGAAAGCGTGTCGACCGCATCCGAGCCCAACGCCCTCCGCACCAGGATTCCCCGCGACGCCGTCATCCAGGGCTATCCCTGCGCAAAAGGCGATGCCTGGTTTTATCCGGATGGATCGCTTAATCAGTGCACCCTCTCCCGCACCACGGTCCTCGGAGATCTCCAGCTCCCGCGCCGCTCGGTCATCGAACTCTGGCCCGGCGGCGCCACCCGCCACCTGACCCTCCCGCACAACGCCGTCATCTCCGGATATCGCCTCAGGGGCGGAGCTCTGCTCGGACGCGGCTCTTCCCAGGACGACGTCACCGCCTTTTATCCCAGCGGCAGACTCCGCTCCATCGTTCTCGCCGGCGATCAGACCATCCAGGGCGTGCCCTGCGGCGCCGGCGCGGCGACCCCCTTCGCTGACTCCAACGACGGCGGCAACCACGTCGATTTCTACGAAGACGGCCGGCTCCAGTCCTGCAGCCTCACCCGCGACTACGGCGGCCAAAAAAACGGTCAGCGCCTAGTCCTCTCCGATGAACCGGGGCTGTTGACCGCGGGCCGCTAATCTATCCGCAACCGGCCACCCTGCCAGCTACCCCCGGCATCACCAAAGTTTCCTCGTCCCGCGACCTCCCCGCGTATATTGATTTCCGACTTCCAAATCACTTTGCAGCTCGGCAGGAAAGGCACTCCCATGGAACCGGCT
This sequence comes from Acidobacteriaceae bacterium, assembly GCA_050011735.1. GTDB lineage: Bacteria > Acidobacteriota > Terriglobia > Terriglobales > Acidobacteriaceae > Palsa-343. Next base: position 8,877 of record JBEKIN010000096.1, read on the forward strand.
ATGTTCCTTTTGGTCGTCCTCGTCATCCTCGGCATCTTCGTCCTCGTCACCATCGTCAAGACCACGTACACCGTCCGCACCTACACCGCGGGCGTGGTCGAGCGCTTCGGCAAATTCAACCGCATCGCCCAGCCCGGCCTCCACTTCCTCGTGCCGTGGTGCGAAACCGTCCGCTTCATGGACCTCCAGATTCGCCAGGCCGACGTCAACGTCGAGACCAAATCCAAAGACAACGTCTTCGTCACCATCCCCGTCTCCGTCCAGTATCAGGTCCTGCCCGAGAAGGTCTTCGAGGCCTACTACAAGCTCAGCTCCCCGCAAAAACAGATCGAGAGCTACGTCTTCAACTCCATCCTCGGCCACGTCCCCACCCTCACCCTCGATGAGGCCTTCGAGCAGCAGGCGCAAATCTCCGCCGCCGTCAAACGCGAGCTCGACGTAGTCATGAGCGAATTCGGCTACAACATCCTCAAAGCGCTCGTCACCGACATCGTTCCCGACGCCAAAGTCAAATCCGCTATGAACGACATCAACGCCGCCCAGCGCGAACAAACCGCCGCCCAGGCCCGCGGCGAGGCCGAAAAAATTCTCAAGGTCAAGCAGGCCGAAGCCGAGGCCCAGTCCAAAGCCCTCCAGGGCGAAGGCGTCGCCAAGCAGCGCGCAGCCATCATTCAGGGCCTCCAGGCCTCCGTCGAGCAGTTCAAGTCCGCCGTCGAAGGCTCGACCGCCCGCGACGTCATGGCCATGGTCCTGCTCACCCAGTACTTCGACACGCTGCGCGACATCGGAACCCTGGGTAAATCGAGCACCATCCTCCTCCCCAACCAGCCAGGAACGGTAAACGACCTCATGACCCAAATCATGGCCGGCTTTCAGGCCACCAAACAAGGCTGACGGGTAGAGTGTTGGCGTGACGCTCGATCGGCCTCAACACGAGGAGCGGCTCGCACAGCTATTCGACGAGTTGGACAGCAAAGAGCAACGTGAGCCGCCGCCGGATTCAATCATGAACAGTCCCATTGTGGATGCCATCGCCTGGCGCGGACCGCTTCACGTCACAAGGCCTCAGCGTGCGGTTCCTCCTCTGGGCATTCGGATACATCGGTACCGGCATGTCCTTTCTCTCGGTTGCCCTTAAACTCCGCTCGGTTGTCCTTGCGCTGTTCAGTCTTGTGTTGCTCCCGGCCGGAATCTGGATCACAGTGAACGCGTTCGCCGGGAATCAGGCGAACGAGACAAACGGACAGAAGAACCAGCAGAAGAGCCGCCGAACGTCCACTGCTTCCAGGCGCTGTCATTCTTCTTCACCCCGCGCCCAGCTCCTGGTCGCCCTCCAGACCACTAAATCCAGCTAAGACGACAGCGGGCGGTTCACATTTTTTCGAAAGGTGCGACAATGAACCCCGGCCAGGTTCACCCCATAGCAAGAAGCTAGCGCCCTGGCCATCGAACCATCAATACCACTTGCCCCTGTACTTCACCCGGAAGTACCCGCCCCTGATCCGTTTTGGGAAAAAGCACTCGCGCTATCACTCCTGCCTTTCGCGCGGTCGGGCAATTCCCACCCGAGCTACTTGACCCCCGCGTCCATCTCGCTGAACGCTGAACGCTGAACGCTGAACGCTGTAACCTGTACCCTGCATGACCGCCGATCCCAAATCCCAGCTCCGCAAAACTATGGGCTTCTGGGATGTCCTCCTCTTCAACATTGCAACCGTCCTCGGCCCTCGCTGGATCGCCGCCGCCGGTCACAATGGCACCTCCTCCATCAGCCTTTGGGTCCTCGCCGCCGTCTTCTTCTTCGTCCCCGGCGCCCTCGTCATCAATGAGCTCTCCTCCCGCTTTCCCCAGGAAGGCGGCCTCTACGTCTGGGCCAAAGAGGCCTTCGGCCCCTTCCACGGTTTCGTCGCCGGCTGGACCTACTGGATCTACACCGTCTTCTACTTTCCTGGCCTGCTCCTCGCCTCGGCCTCCATGTCCGCCTACATCTTCGGTGCACGCGGCGCAGCCCTCGCGCAAAACCGTCCCTTTCTCCTCGAAGTCTCCCTAGGCCTTCTCCTCGTCGCCGTCAGCCTCAACCTCATCGGCCTCAACATCGGCAAGTGGCTGCAGAACGCTGGCGGCGTCGGCACCTACATCCCGCTTTTGATCCTCGTCGTCGTCGCCGCCATCGTCGCTCTCCATCACGGTTCCGTCACTCACTTCACCGCGCGCAACGTGCTGCCCACCCTCAACTGGGACACTGTCAATTTCTGGTCCCAGATCGCCTTCGCCTTCACCGGCCTCGAGCTCGTCTCGGCCATGAGCGAAGAAGTCCGCGATCCCCGCCGCACTCTGCCCCGCGCCGTCTACGCTGCAGGCGCCCTCATCGCCTTCATCTACATCGCCGGAACCTTCGCCGTCCTCGCGCTCGTGCCCGCCGCCGACCTCGACCCCCAGAGCGGCGTCTTCCACGCCATCGCCATCGGCTCCGTTGCCCTCCGCATCGGCTTCCTCGGCGTACTCGCCGCCCTCCTCGTCACCGTCGGCAACGCTGGCGGAGTCGGCTCCACGGTCGCTGGCATCGCCCGCGTCCCCTTCGTCGTCGGCATCGACCGCTACCTTCCCGCCGCCTTCGGCAAAATCCACCCCCGCTGGCGCACCCCCTGGGTTTCCATCCTCGTTCAGGGTGGCCTCTCCGGTCTCTTCCTCCTCCTCAGCCAGATCAACGACTCCACCCGCGGCGCCTATCAGTCCCTGGTCGACGTGGCCATCATCCTCTACTTCATCCCCTTCCTCTATATGTTCGCCGCCGTCATCCGCCTCGCCCGCCGTCCCGACCGCGCCTCCAACCCCCACGCCATCCTCGTTCCCGGCGGCTCCGCCGGCACTTGGATCTGCGGCTCCCTCGGCTTCCTCATCGTTCTCGTCGCCATCTTCTTCTCCATCATCCCGCCTGGTGACACCTCCAGCCGCACCTTCTTCGAATTCAAAGTCGGCCTCACCACCCTCGCCTCCATCCTTCTCGGCCTCATCCTCTACTGGCGCGGCGCCCGCACCAAACAAGCCGCCGAATGAACCGCCAACCGTTCCCGAAGCACCGACGCCAAATCCAGGACTCATCTCGGCGTAACCCTGAGGGGCATATGTTCACCCGAAGGCAATCCCCCTCGCACGGCGAAGAAACAACGGCGAGAACACGCGTGTCAGGACTTTCGCCAGTCGACGCCGCAACTTGGTACAGCGGTGAGGGTATACACCGACGCAGTTCAAAACCCACATCGAGCAAGGAGAACCACATGATCAGAAAGCTTTATTGGTCGTTTCTGGGTCTCGCCATCGCAGCGTTGTCCGGACCCGTCGTCGCCCAGGCGCAGGAAGTTCCCGGACCTCATCCCGCCTACCTGCATGCTTTAAGCGACTTGCGTGCCGCCCGGCACTATCTGAACGATGGATGGGCGTGGGCACCCGTCCGGCATGACGACGACGCCGCGATTCACGAAATCGATGCCGCCATCAACGAGATCAAGCGCGCTGCCATCGACGACGGAAAAGGACTCAATGATCCTTTCCCCATCGATACCTCGCTCAATCCCCATGGCCGCTTTCACAAAGCCAATGAACTTCTCTGGAAAGCGCACAACGACCTGGCGCGGGCCGAAGACGTGCCCGAGTCACGCGGCCTCAGAGACCGGGCTCTCATGCACATCGACCATGCCCATAACATCGTTGACAACGCGGAGCGCACCGCTCATTGGGAATAGCATCCTCGAATAGCAGCCCTGTTCCGCGCACCCGAAAACGCGGAATTGTAGCCAACGACTCCAAAGGTCCACTTGTCTGACCCAACCTGAGGCGATGCGGCTCTCTTTCCTCCAGGAGCCGCATACCCCCCCGCCGCGTCCAATTCGCTGAACGCTGAACGCTGAACGCTGAACGCTGAACGCCGAACGCCGAACGCCGAACGCCGATCGCCGATCGCTGAACGCTGAACGCCGAACGCTGTACCCTGCATGACCGCCAAACCCAAATGCCCCCGAAAACCGGCCCCCGGCCAGGTTCACCCCACAGCAAGAAGCTAGCGCCCTGGCCATCGAACCTTCAATACCACTTGCCCCCGTCTTCACCCGGAAGTACCCGCCCCTGATCCGTTTTGGGAAAAAACACTCGCGCTATCGCTCCCGCCTTTCGCGCGGTCGGGCAATCCCCACCCGAGCTACTGGAGCCCCCGCATCCATCTCGGCGAACACTGAACGCTGAACGCTGTCCGACATTGCCCGCAATCCCCGGAGTGCCCCACCCCCGCCCCATCCGCCATCCTCAAACCATGCACCACACCATCAACCCCGCCATCCTCTACTTTGGAACCCCCGTCGTCCTTGTCAGCTCCCTCAACGAAGACGGTTCCCCCAACCTCGCGCCCATGT